>NZ_JAZQNX010000026.1:0-276353 GCF_045627565.1 Lelliottia sp.
ATGCCGAACTCAGAAGTGAAACGCCGTAGCGCCGATGGTAGTGTGGGGTCTCCCCATGTGAGAGTAGGGAACTGCCAGGCATCAATAAAGAAGAACCCCGGTCCGAAAGGCCCGGGGTTTTTTGCTTGTGTTTTTCAGTGAGAATGCTCAGAAAATAAGCCAATCACCTTAATTCCCCGCTGTGAAACTTTCTCACCTTTCTCATACAGACTCGACATTCATATCAATCTTCGTTATTGTCAGCTATCTGGATGTCTAAACGTTTATACGTATGCTGTGAGGATCTAAGGTTATGCCGATTCGGGTGCAAGACGAGCTACCAGCCGTCAATTTTTTGCGAGAAGAAAACGTCTTTGTGATGAAGGCCTCGCGTGCGACAGGTCAGGAAATTCGTCCGCTGAAGGTCCTTATCCTCAATCTGATGCCCAAAAAAATCGAAACGGAAAACCAGTTCCTTCGCCTTCTGTCGAACTCCCCGCTGCAGGTGGATGTTCAGCTTTTACGTATCGATGCACGCGAGTCACGCAACACTCCTTCGGAGCACCTCAACAACTTTTACTGTGATTTTGAAGATATCCGTAACGATAATTTCGATGGATTGATTGTCACGGGGGCACCGCTTGGGCTGGTTGAGTTTAACGATGTCGCCTATTGGCCGCAGATCAAACAGGTGCTGGAGTGGGCTAAAGATCATGTGACTTCAACGCTGTTTGTCTGTTGGGCGGTTCAGGCGGCATTGAATATTCTTTACGGCATCCCTAAACAGACGCGTTCAGACAAGCTGTCTGGCGTTTACGAACACCATATTCTTCATCCACACGCGTTGCTGACGCGCGGTTTTGATGACTTTTTCCTGGCGCCTCATTCACGCTATGCTGATTTCCCGGCCGCACTCATTCGTGATTACACCGATCTGGAAATCCTGGCCGAGACGGAAGATGGGGATGCCTATCTCTTTGCCAGCAAAGACAAGCGTATTGCCTTTGTCACAGGGCACCCTGAATACGATGCACATACTCTGGCAAGCGAGTTTTTCCGTGATGTCGAAGCGGGCCTGAGCCCGGAAGTGCCGTACAATTATTTCCCCAAAAACGATCCGCAAATCCCGCCAAGAGCATCCTGGCGTAGCCACGGTAATTTGCTGTTTATCAACTGGCTCAATTATTACGTCTACCAGATCACGCCATACGATCTGCGACATATGAATCCAACGCTAGAATAATTGACTGACTCGAACGATCCTAAAGCGTTTCAGCTCTCCAGATAAGGCACCTTCGGGTGCCTTTTTTATTTCCGAAATCAAAACCAACTACTTAAAAATATTTAACTTATTTGTAATCAGTTAGTTAAACGCATTTAATAATTAAAATGGAAATTGTTTTTGATTTTATAAAAATAATGGATAGTCTTAACTCTGCTGAGCGAAAACTGTCCAACGATCTTTCGCTCGCATTGGATGAGTGTATTTGGATCTTTGATGAGGAGCAGCGTAATGACTCAACAGGCAACGACAGCAGACGAGCTGGCCTTTAATCAGCCACACGGAGAGCAGGAAAAACAGATTTTGACGCCAGAGGCAGTCGAATTTCTCGCTGAGCTAGTCACGCGCTTCGCCCCAACGCGTCATACGCTGCTGGCGGCGCGCATTCAGCAACAGCAGGATATTGATAACGGCAAGCTGCCTGACTTTATTTCGGAAACCGCTTCCATTCGTGAATCAGACTGGAAAATTCGCGGTATTCCTCAAGATTTGCAGGATCGTCGCGTTGAAATCACCGGCCCGGTTGAGCGCAAAATGGTGATTAACGCCATGAATGCCAACGTTAAAGTGTTTATGGCGGACTTCGAAGATTCACTCGCTCCGGACTGGCGTAAAGTGATCGAAGGTCAGATCAACCTGCGCGATGCGGTTAATGGTACGATCAGCTACACCAACGAAGCCGGGAAAATCTACCAGCTCAAGCCGGATCCTGCCGTCTTAATCTGCCGCGTCCGTGGCCTACATCTGCCTGAAAAACACGTTACCTGGCGCGGAGAACCGATTCCCGGCAGCCTGTTTGATTTTGCATTGTACTTCTTCCACAACTATCAAAACCTGCTGGCAAAAGGCAGTGGTCCCTATTTTTATCTGCCAAAAACCCAGTCCTGGCAGGAAGCGGCCTGGTGGAGTGAAGTGTTTAGCTATGCGGAAGATCGCTTTGATTTGCCGCGTGGCACCATCAAAGCCACGTTGTTGATAGAAACGTTGCCGGCGGTATTCCAGATGGATGAGATCCTGCACGCCTTGCGTGATCACATCACAGGCCTGAACTGTGGGCGCTGGGACTATATTTTCAGCTACATTAAAACCCTGAAAAATCATCCTGACCGTGTCTTACCCGATCGTCAGGCGGTCACGATGGATAAGCCTTTCCTGAACGCTTACTCGCGCTTACTGATTAAAACCTGCCACAAACGCGGTGCTTTCGCGATGGGCGGAATGGCCGCGTTTATTCCGAGCAAAGACGTCGAACGCAACCATCAGGTGCTGAGCAAAGTGAAGGCGGACAAAGAACTGGAAGCCCATAACGGTCACGACGGCACATGGATTGCGCATCCAGGCCTTGCAGATACGGCAATGGAAGTGTTCAGCCGGACATTAGGCGATAAACAGAACCAACTTTTCGTCACCCGGGAAGGCGACGCCCCTATCACCGCAGAGCAACTCCTTGAACCCTGCGAAGGGGAACGTACTGAAGCAGGTATGCGCGCAAATATTCGCGTCGCCGTGCAGTACATCGAAGCGTGGATTTCGGGCAACGGCTGCGTACCGATTTACGGTTTGATGGAAGATGCCGCGACGGCCGAGATTTCGCGAACCTCCATTTGGCAATGGATTCATCACCAGAAGACCCTCAGCAACGGCAAACCGGTAACGAAATCGCTGTTCCGCCAGATGCTGGGCGAAGAGTTGATGACTATCCAGGACGAGCTGGGCGAACACCGCTTTAGCAGCGGTCGTTTCGACGACGCCGCGCGTCTGATGGAACAAATCACTACGTCAGACGAATTAATCGACTTCCTCACTCTGCCAGGTTATCGCCTGCTTGCATAAATCCACCTCATAACAATACGGAGCATCTGCACATGAAAACGCGTACCCAACAGATCGAAGAATTACAAAAAGAGTGGACACAGCCGCGCTGGGAAGGCATTGAACGCCCGTATAGCGCAGAGGATGTGGTGAAATTGCGCGGCTCAGTCAACCCGGAATGTACGCTTGCACAGCTTGGCGCGGCCAAAATGTGGCGTCTGCTGCACGGTGAATCGAAAAAAGGGTACATCAATAGCCTCGGTGCGCTGACGGGCGGACAGGCGTTACAGCAGGCGAAAGCGGGAATCGAAGCGGTCTATCTTTCCGGCTGGCAGGTGGCGGCCGATGCTAACCTGGCGTCCAGCATGTACCCGGATCAATCGCTCTATCCGGCTAACTCCGTGCCGTCGGTTGTCGATCGGATCAACAACACGTTTCGTCGTGCCGATCAGATCCAATGGTCTTCGGGGATTGAGCCGAACGATCCGCGTTATGTCGATTATTTCCTGCCGATCGTTGCCGATGCAGAAGCCGGTTTTGGCGGCGTGCTGAATGCCTTCGAACTGATGAAATCCATGATTGAAGCCGGTGCAGCGGCGGTTCACTTTGAAGATCAACTGGCATCCGTGAAGAAGTGCGGGCATATGGGCGGCAAAGTATTGGTCCCGACTCAGGAAGCCATTCAGAAACTGGTCGCCGCGCGTCTGGCGGCAGATGTACTGGGTGTCCCGACGCTGGTTATCGCCCGTACCGATGCTGATGCCGCTGACCTGATCACCTCCGACTGCGATCCTTATGACAGCGAATTCATTACCGGCGAGCGCACCAGCGAAGGCTTCTATCGTACTCATGCGGGTATCGAGCAGGCCATCAGCCGTGGTCTGGCTTATGCGCCGTATGCAGACTTAGTATGGTGTGAAACCTCCACGCCAGATCTGGCGCTGGCAAAATGCTTTGCCGATGCTATCCATGCCAAATACCCTGGCAAACTGCTGGCCTACAACTGCTCGCCATCGTTTAACTGGCAGAAGAATCTGGATGACAACACCATCGCCAGCTTCCAGCAGCAGCTCTCTGAGATGGGCTACAAATATCAATTTATTACGCTCGCGGGCATTCACAGCATGTGGTTCAACATGTTCGACCTGGCGCATGCCTATGCGCAGGGCGAGGGCATGCGCCACTATGTCGAAAAAGTGCAGCAGCCGGAATTCGCGTCGAGCCAAAAAGGCTACACCTTCGCCTCTCATCAGCAGGAGGTCGGAACGGGCTACTTCGACAAAGTCACCACCATCATTCAGGGCGGCGCCTCATCCGTCACCGCCTTAACGGGTTCAACAGAAGAAGCACAGTTCTAATCTTTTCCCCCTCTCCCCTTTGGGGAGAGGGTTGGGGTGAGGGGGAAGGTATGTCGCGAGGTCTGGAGTTACTGATTGCACAAACCATTCTGCAGGGCTTCGATGCGCAGTATGGTCGTTTTCTGGAAGTCACTTCAGGCGCACAACAGCGCTTTGAACACGCCGACTGGCACGCCGTACAGCAGGCGATGAAGCAACGTATCCATCTTTACGACCACCATGTCGGCCTCGTGGTAGAACAGTTACGTTGCATCACCGAGGGCAAAAGCACCGACGTCGATTTTCTGCTGCGTGTGAAAGAGCACTACACCCATTTATTACCGGATTACCCGCGCTTCGAGATTGCGGAGAGCTTTTTCAACTCCGTCTATTGTCGGTTATTTGACCACCGCTCGTTATCTCCTGAGCGGTTATTTATTTTCAGTTCTCAGCCGGCGCGCCGCTTTCGGGCGATCCCTCGTCCGTTAGCTAAAGATTTTTTCCCCGAACAGGGCTGGGAAAAAGCACTCAACAACGTGTTGTCGGACTTGCCCCTACGGCTGCCCTGGCAGAATAAAACGCGGGATGTCGGCTACATCTCGGCGCATCTGGTCGAAACCCTTGGTGAAGAGACGTTACGCCGCAGCCACTTACAGGTCGCAAATGAGCTATTTTTCCGCAATAAAGCGGCATGGCTGGTTGGCAAACTCATCACACCCGAGGCCACGCTCCCTTTTTTGCTGCCCATCCATCGCTCTGATGATGGCGAACTGTTTGTCGATACCTGCCTGACGACGAGCGCTGAGGCCAGCATTGTCTTCGGTTTCGCCCGCTCGTATTTCATGGTCTATGCCCCGTTTCCCGCCGCGCTGGTCGAATGGCTACGTGAAATTTTACCCGTCAAAACCACCGCCGAACTCTACATGGCGATTGGGTGCCAAAAGCACGCTAAAACCGAAAGCTATCGCGAGTATTTGCACTACATCACCAGCACTGATGAGCTGTTTATCGAAGCGCCGGGTATCCGCGGGATGGTGATGCTGGTGTTCACGCTGCCAGGTTTTGACCGCGTGTTTAAAGTCATTAAAGATCAGTTTGCACCACAAAAAGAGATGACGGCGGCGCACGTTCGCGCCTGCTATCAACTGGTGAAGGAGCACGATCGCGTCGGGCGTATGGCGGACACGCAAGAGTTTGAAAACTTTGTGCTGGATAAGTGCCAGATCGACCCCACGCTCATGGCGCTCCTGCTTCAGGAAGCGCCGGGTAAAATTACCGATCTAGGCGATAAAATTGCTATCAGCCATCTTTATATTGAACGTCGCATGGTGCCGCTGAATATCTGGCTGGAGCAGGTTGAGGGGGCGCAATTGCGCGATGCGATTGAAGAATACGGCAACGCGATTCGCCAGCTTGCCGCCGCCAATATTTTCCCGGGCGACATGCTGTTTAAAAACTTCGGCGTCACCCGTCACGGGCGGGTGGTGTTCTACGATTACGACGAAATTTGCTACATGACCGAGGTGAATTTCCGCACCATTCCAGCGGCAAGATATCCTGAGGATGAACTCGCCAGCGAGCCGTGGTACAGCGTCTCACCCGGTGATGTCTTCCCTGAGGAGTTTCGCCACTGGCTCTGCGCCGACCCGCGTATCGGACCGCTCTTTGAAGAGATGCACGACGATCTGTTCCGCGCCGATTACTGGCGCAGTCTGCAAACGCGCATCAAAGAGGGGCATGTCGAAGATGTGTACGCGTACCGCAAACGGCAGCGCTTTTGCCTGCGAGGATAAAGCAAACGGCAACTCCGTTGCCGTTTTTAGTATTCCCTCTCCCGGTGGGAGAGGGTTGGGGTGAGGGCATCAGACAGCAAAAACCTTAACGGCTCCCGCCATAGGCCAGCGTCACTTCTTTGGCCGCTTTAATCACCAGCGCACCCAACTCCGTTACGCTATCGTCAGTCACGCGTGAAATCGGTCCGGAAATGGAGATCGCGGCAAACGGCTCGCGATGCTCATCAAAAATACACGCCGCGATGCAGCGCAGGCCAAGTGCATGCTCTTCATCGTCAAACGAGTAGCCGCGTTTGCGGGTCTGGGCTAAATCTTCTTTTAGATGTACCGGTGAAACCAGGGTGGCATGCGTATAAGCATGCAGCCCTTTACGATGCAGCAGGCCAGTGACTTGCTCCTCACTCAACTGCGAAAGGAACGCTTTCCCCGCGCCAGAAGCGTGCATGGGCAGCTTGCCGCCAATCGGCGCAGACATACGCATCAACTGCGTACATTGTACCTGGTCGATAATAATCGCCTGATGATCGCTCTGGTCCAACACCGCCAGATTGACCGTCTCGCCGGAGTCTTCCATTAGCTTGCGCAGAATCGGATGCACAATTGCCAGCAAATTACGGCTCTGAAGGAAACTGCTGCCGACGATAAACGCATGTGCGCCCACCGACCAGTGCCCGAGCTCGCCAACCTGACGGACAAAACCCAACTGCTGCATAGTGGTCAGCAATCGATGCGTTGTAGAGTTCGGTAAGCCCGCCTGCTGCGCCAGCTCGGTTAACGCTACGCTGCTGTGCGATTCGGCTATCCATTCCAGCAGCTTTAATCCACGCGTCAATGACTGGACCTGACCCGCAGGCTGAGCGGCGGTGGTGGCAGCAGGTTTTCTGCCGCGTTTTGCGGGAACGGTAGCAACCATAGCGAACTCCTTTTTCTGTATCGTGGAAATCATTTTCGTTTTATTTGGTGATTTTGCAACCGTTATCCTGACTGATCGGAGGAGTGATAGTGAACATGTCTCATGTTAACGCTGTGTGACTTCTCCGCTCTGTCAGATTATGCCAGTATGGATGACTGGCCTGGTGGCCTGGGTGAGCGTTGTCGGGAGTAAGTGTGAGCAGCAAAATAGAGCAACTGCGTGCGCAGTTAAACGAACGAATTCTGGTGCTGGACGGCGGCATGGGCACCATGATCCAAAGCTACCGTCTGAGCGAAGACGATTTCCGCGGCGAACGTTTCGCCGACTGGCCCTGCGACCTGAAAGGCAACAATGACCTGCTGGTGCTCAGTAAACCTGACGTCATTGCGGCGATTCATCACGCCTATTTTGAGGCGGGGGCGGACATTGTCGAAACCAACACGTTTAACTCGACCACCATCGCCATGGCCGATTACCAGATGGAATCCCTGTCGGCGGAAATCAACTTCACCGCGGCAAAGCTGGCGCGCGCCTGCGCTGACGAATGGACCGCGCGAACGCCGGAAAAGCCACGCTATGTGGCCGGCGTTCTTGGGCCGACTAACCGTACCGCGTCAATTTCGCCAGACGTTAACGACCCTGCTTTCCGTAACGTTACCTTCGATCAGCTGGTGGCCGCGTATCGTGAATCGACCAAAGCGCTGGTGGAAGGCGGTTCCGATCTGATCATGATCGAAACGGTCTTCGACACGCTCAATGCCAAAGCCGCCATCTTCGCCGTAAAAGAAGAGATGGAAGCGCTGGGCGTAGATTTGCCAATCATGGTTTCGGGCACCATTACCGATGCCTCCGGGCGTACGCTCTCCGGGCAGACAACCGAAGCGTTTTACAACTCTCTGCGCCACGCGGATGCGCTGACCTTCGGCCTGAACTGTGCGTTGGGACCTGACGAACTGCGTCAGTACGTCCAGGAACTTTCGCGTATCGCCGATTGCTACGTCACCGCGCACCCCAACGCGGGCCTGCCAAACGCTTTTGGGGAATACGATCTTGATGCGGTGACCATGGCGGCGCAAATTCGTGAATGGGCGGAGTCCGGCTTCCTGAATATTGTTGGTGGCTGTTGCGGCACCACGCCAGAACATATCGCCGCGATGAGTCACGCCGTCGCAGGTTTGCCGCCGCGCAAGCTGCCGGACCTGCCGGTGGCCTGTCGTCTGGCGGGCCTTGAACCGCTGACCATCAGCAAAGAGAGCCTGTTTGTGAACGTCGGTGAACGTACTAACGTCACCGGCTCTGCCAAATTCAAACGGCTGATCAAAGAAGAGAAATACAACGAAGCGCTGGACGTTGCGCGTCAGCAGGTCGAAAGCGGCGCACAGATCATCGACATCAACATGGATGAAGGGATGCTCGACGCCGAAGCGGCGATGGTGCGTTTCCTGAATTTGATTGCCGGTGAGCCAGATATTGCCCGCGTACCGATCATGATCGACTCCTCAAAATGGGAGGTCATCGAAAAAGGGCTGAAGTGCATTCAGGGTAAAGGCATCGTTAACTCCATCTCGATGAAAGAAGGCGTTGAGCCGTTTATCCACCACGCCAAACTGGTGCGCCGTTATGGCGCGGCAGTTGTGGTGATGGCCTTTGACGAAGTCGGTCAGGCGGATACGCGCGAGCGCAAAATTGAGATTTGCCGCCGCGCCTACACGATTTTGACCGAAGAGGTCGGCTTCCCGCCGGAAGACATTATTTTCGATCCGAATATTTTCGCCGTCGCGACCGGTATCGAAGAGCACAACAACTATGCGCAGGATTTTATTGGCGCGTGTGAAGACATCAAACGCGAGCTGCCGCATGCGCTGATCTCCGGCGGCGTTTCCAACGTGTCGTTCTCGTTTCGTGGCAATGACCCGGTGCGTGAGGCGATCCACGCCGTATTCCTCTACTACGCGATTCGCAACGGGATGGACATGGGCATCGTCAACGCCGGACAGCTGGCGATTTACGATGACCTGCCTGCCGAGCTGCGCGAGGGTGTGGAAGATGTCATTTTAAACCGTCGCGATGACGCCACCGAACGCATGCTGGATCTGGCAGAAAAATACCGCGGCAGTAAAGCCGATGAAAGCGCCAATATTCAGCAGGCGGAATGGCGCGCCTGGGATGTGAAAAAACGTCTGGAATATTCGCTGGTCAAAGGGATCACCGAGTTTATCGAGCTGGACACCGAAGAAGCGCGCCAGCAGGCTGCACGCCCTATCGAAGTGATTGAAGGGCCGCTGATGGACGGCATGAACGTGGTGGGCGATCTGTTCAGCGAGGGAAAAATGTTCCTGCCGCAGGTGGTGAAATCCGCGCGTGTGATGAAGCAAGCCGTGGCCTATCTCGAGCCTTATATTGAGGCCAGTAAAGAAAAAAGCTCCAGCAACGGCAAGATGGTGATCGCCACCGTGAAGGGCGATGTGCATGACATCGGCAAAAATATCGTCGGCGTGGTGCTGCAGTGTAATAACTACGAAATCATCGATTTAGGCGTGATGGTTCCGGCGGATAAAATCCTCAAAACTGCGCGTGAAGTGAATGCCGATCTGATTGGCTTGTCCGGGTTGATCACCCCGTCGCTCGACGAAATGGTTAACGTGGCAAAAGAGATGGAACGCCAGGGCTTTACCATTCCGCTGCTGATTGGCGGGGCGACCACGTCGAAAGCGCATACGGCGGTCAAAATTGAGCAGAACTACAGCGGTCCGACGGTCTACGTGCAGAACGCTTCGCGGACCGTTGGTGTGGTGTCCGCACTGCTATCCGACACGCAACGCGATGATTTTGTGGCGAGAACGCGCAAAGAGTACGACACCGTGCGTATCCAGCATGCGCGCAAAAAGCCGCGTACACCGCCGGTGACGCTGGCCGCCGCGCGCGAAAATGATCTGGCTTTCGACTGGTCCAGCTATACGCCGCCCGTGGCGCACCGTTTGGGTGTGCAGGACGTCACCGCCAGCATCGAAACGCTGCGTAATTACATCGACTGGACGCCGTTCTTCATGACCTGGTCGCTGGCCGGGAAATACCCGCGCATCCTCGAGGACGACGTGGTGGGCGAAGAAGCCCAGCGCTTGTTCAAAGATGCCAACGATATGCTCGACCAGCTAAGTGCAGAAAAAACGCTGAATCCGCGCGGTGTGGTTGGCCTGTTCCCGGCTAATCGCGTGGGCGATGACATCGAAATTTATCGTGATGAAACCCGTACCAACGTGCTGGCGGTCAGCCGTCATCTGCGCCAGCAAACTGAAAAAGTCGGGTTTGCGAACTACTGCCTGGCCGATTTTGTCGCGCCTAAACTGAGCGGCAAAGCGGACTACATTGGCGCGTTTGCCGTCACCGGGGGCCTTGAAGAAGACACCCTCGCTGATGCCTTTGAAGCACAGCACGATGATTACAACAAAATCATGGTTAAAGCGATTTCTGACAGACTGGCCGAAGCCTTCGCGGAATATCTGCATGAGCGCGTGCGCAAAGTGCACTGGGGTTATGCTCCGAACGAAAACCTCAGCAATGAGGAGCTGATTCGCGAGAATTACCAGGGTATTCGCCCGGCGCCTGGCTATCCGGCGTGCCCTGAACACACCGAGAAAGGGACAATCTGGCAACTTCTGGATGTCGAAACCCATACCGGCATGAAGCTGACGGAATCCTTCGCCATGTGGCCCGGCGCGTCCGTTTCGGGCTGGTATTTCAGCCATCCTGACAGCAAATATTACGCGGTCGCACAGATTCAACGCGATCAGGTGGAAGACTACGCCATGCGTAAAGGGATGAGCGTCTCAGAAGTGGAGCGCTGGTTAGCGCCAAATCTGGGCTACGACGCGGATTAACCTGCTGACTTGCCAGACCTAAATCACTTTTTCTTACAACATACAGGGCGCTCATGAGGCGCCCTGTCTCTTTCTTACATTTAAAGCCTTATACTGGAAGAAGGTCTCTCCTGGCGTAAATAAAAAAGCGGGGAGATAACCAAAGGAACACATAACGATAAGGAGAACCCACTTCCGTGCTGACACTGTTACACCTGCTTTCTGCCGTCGCTCTCCTGGTATGGGGCACCCATATTGTCCGTACCGGGGTGATGCGTGTGTTTGGCGCACGCTTACGGACCGTCCTCAGCCGCAGCGTTGAGAAGAAACCGCTCGCCTTTTGCGCGGGTATCGGCGTCACCGCGCTTGTGCAAAGCAGCAATGCGACCACGATGCTCGTCACCTCGTTTGTGGCGCAAGACCTTGTCGCGCTGACGCCCGCGCTGGTTATCGTCTTGGGCGCGGACGTGGGGACCGCGCTGATGGCGCGCGTATTAACCTTCGATCTCTCCTGGCTCTCGCCGCTGCTGATTTTCATCGGCGTGATCTTCTTTTTGGGGCGCAAACAGACGCGCGAAGGCCAGCTCGGGCGCGTGGGCATTGGCCTCGGGCTGATCCTGCTGGCGCTGGAGCTGATTGTTCAGGCCGTCACGCCGATTACCCAGGCTAACGGTGTGCAGGTGATTTTTGCTTCGCTGACCGGCGACATCATGCTCGATGCGCTAATCGGCGCGGTCTTCGCCATCATCAGTTACTCCAGCCTGGCGGCGGTATTGCTGACGGCTACCCTGACGGCGGCGGGAGCGATTTCGTTCCCGGTGGCGCTGTGTCTGGTGATCGGCGCAAACCTCGGCTCGGGGTTGCTGGCGATGCTGAACAACAGCGGAGCCAACGCCGCCGCCCGTCGTGTGGCGCTCGGCAGTCTGCTGTTTAAGCTGGTGGGCAGCCTGATTATTCTGCCGTTTGTTCATCCGCTGGCGAACGCGATGGACAATCTTCCCTTACCGAAAGCTGAACTGGTTATCTACTTTCACGTTTTCTACAACCTGGTGCGCTGCGTGGCGATGGTGCCCTTTGCCGGGCCAATGGCGCGGTTCTGCAAACGAATGATCCGCGATGAGCCAGAGCTCGACGCACGCCTGAAGCCGAAACACCTGGACACCTCCGCGCTGGATACGCCTGCGCTGGCACTGGCTAACGCCGCGCGCGAGACCCTGCGTATTGGCGATGCGATGGAGACGATGCTGAATGGCCTGAAAAAGGTCATGCACGGTGAGCCGCGCGAAGAAAAAGAGCTGCGTAAGGTGGCTGACGATATCAACGTGCTTTATACCGCCATCAAACTCTATCTGGCGCGCATGCCGCAGGACGAACTGGCCGAAGAGGAATCCCGCCGTTGGGCGGAGATTATCGAGATGTCGCTAAACCTTGAACAGGCATCCGATATCGTCGAGCGTATGGGCAGCGAAATTGCCGATAAATCGCTGGCGGCTCGTCGGGCATTTTCCCTCGAAGGTGTGGCTGAACTGGACGCATTGCAGGAACTGTTGCTTAACAACCTGAAGCTGGCGATGTCGGTCTTCTTTTCCGGCGATGTGCCCAGCGCACGCCGTTTGCGCCGGAATAAGCACCGCTTTCGTATTCTCAATCGCCGCTACTCGCATGCGCACGTTGACCGCCTGCATCAGCAAAACGTGCAAAGTATCGAAACCAGCTCTCTGCACCTGGGGCTGCTCGGCGACATGAAGCGTCTCAACTCGCTGTTTTGCTCCGTGGCTTACAGCGTGATGGAACAGCCGGACGAAGATGACGAAAGGGATGATTATTAATCCGGAAAGCGCTTCGCAAAAAAGCACCACAATGCATGACGAGCATTTGCGGGCGAGATAACGTTAGGCCCTCAACTTAACTGAGGGTCTAGGAAACGCTCGTTTATTACGCTACTCTTCGCCAATCCATGCGCATTGCGATGGGGGTTATTATGCGCACTACATCAAGCCTCAAAAAGTCGGTTAATGTCTCCTTAGCACCTGAGATACTGGAAGAAGCTCGCAAACAAAAGATCAATTTGTCGGCACTCTTGACAGAGGCATTGCTTGAAAAATTTCGCGAAAATCAACGGGCGGAATGGTTAAGAGACAATGCGGCATCGATTGAAACGGTTAATCAGTGGGTCGACGAAAACGGCTCATTCACTGATTTTCAGAGGTCGTTTTAATGGAGCAATATTTTGCTTATGAGAATGCAGGTAGCGGAAAGAAATCCTATCCCTATCTGATCAATCTTCAGCATCCGGTTGCCAACGTTTTAAAACATGTACTGGTGGCTCCCGCTATCAAATTAACACAGCTTTCAGGGAACCCGCCGCCTACCAAAATTTGTCCTGTTGTCGAGATCGCCGGAAAGTCACATATTGTTATGACCCATATGATGGCCGGAATCCCTGCCAAAGAGTTAGGTGAGCGTGTCGCTGATTTGAACATGGAGAGAACGGCTTTGCGAGATGCGCTGGATTTTCTTATCAATGGATACTAACGCTTTTTTGTCCCCCGCAACCTAAGGTATATTTCGCCTATAAAGGAGAAATTATGCTGCCCAACCAATCAACCCGATTAAACAAATACATTAGCGAGAGTGGGATTTGCTCGCGCCGCGAAGCTGACCGCTACATCGAGCAGGGTAACGTGTTTATCAATGGTAAACGCGCGGCTATCGGCGATCAGGTCGCTCCTGGCGATGTGGTCAAAGTGAATGGTCAGTTGATCGAGCCTAGAAACGAAGAAGACCTGGTGTTTATCGCGTTGAACAAACCTGTTGGCATTGTCAGCACCACGGAAGATGGCGAGCGCGATAATATCGTGGATTTCGTTAACCACAGCAGCCGTATCTTCCCGATTGGTCGTCTCGATAAAGATTCACAGGGGCTGATTTTCCTCACCAACCACGGCGATCTGGTCAACAAAATCCTGCGTGCAGGTAACGACCACGAAAAAGAGTATGTGGTCACGGTCAATAAACCGATCACCGACGATTTTATTCGTGGAATGGGCGCTGGCGTCCCGATTCTGGGCACCGTCACCAAGAAGTGTAAAGTCAAAAAAGAGGCGCCGTTTGCGTTTCGCATTACGCTGGTTCAGGGGTTAAACCGACAGATTCGTCGAATGTGTGAGCACTTTGGCTTTGAAGTCACAAAGCTGGAACGCACACGTATTATGAACGTTAGCCTTGCGGGTATTCCGCTCGGGGAATGGCGCGATTTGAACGGTGATGAACTGATTGAGCTGTTTAAGCTCATCGAAAATTCGTCGTCTGACGCGAAGCCAAAGACGAAGGCCAAACCGAAAACTCAGGGCATTAAGCGGCCTGTTGTGAACGCACCGGCCTCCGCCGAAAAAGAACGCAACAAGCCAGCCGGAAAGCGTTTTGTTCAGCCTGGCCGCAAAAAGAAAGGGCGCTAATTAGCGCCTTCCACGTGGTGCAGTATTCGCTGACCAGGAAAATGTTGATTCGGTGTCGGGTTTAAACGCCTGCGCTTTTTTGACTTTGCGGGCTTTTTTGGCCTCAACTTCTCGCTGAGCCATCAGTTTGTCGATGTACTCTTTTTTGACCTGATTGGTCTCGGCGTTGGTCAGCGTGCGTCCATGAGCGATGCGCGCGCGATCGAGCAGGGTTTTCAGCTCGCGCTGTTCGCTTTCCGTCATGTCTTTCTGGGTCAATCTCGGTGTAGCCATCGCTGAAGCCTCCTGTTATAGAGGCTTCAGTGTAAAGCAAGCCAGACCTGGCGCGAAGCGAATTAACCCTCTTTCACCCCATCTTTCTTGTGTTGTTGTTCAATGGGTTTCCCTGACCAGTAGCCCGCCAGCAAGGATCCAGACAGATTATGCCAGACCGAGAACAATGCGCCTGGCAGTGCGGCGAGCGGGGAGAAGTAAATTTTACCCAGCGCGGCAGCCAAACCAGAGTTCTGCATTCCGACTTCAATCGCCAGCGTGCGGCAGGTGGATTCGTCAAAGCCAAACAGTTTTCCGCCCCAGTAACCGCCCAGCAGACCAATAGTGTTATGCAGGATCACCGCGATGATGACCACAAAACCGACAGAGGCGATGTGCGAGGCTGAACCCGCGACCACGGCGCTGATAATCGCCAGAATACACGCCATGGAAAAGGCGGGCAGATACGGCTCAACGGCCTTCACCACGCGCGGGAACAGATGGTGAATCACCAGGCCTAGCGCAATCGGAATGACCACGATTTGCAGAATCGAGAGCAGCATCCCCATCACATCAACCTGAATATGTGCATCAACGTACAGACGCGTCAGCAATGGCGTGGCAACCACGCCCACCAGTGTCGAAACGGATGAAATGGTGACAGACAGCGCCACATCGCCTTTCGCCAGATAGATCATCACGTTCGACGCCGTACCGCTGGCGACGCTGCCGACCAAAACCATACCCGCGGATAAATCCGGCGGCATCTTAAATGCGATCGCCAGCAGCCACGCGGCCAGCGGCATCACCAGATAGTGCAGGAAAATGCCCGCCGCGACGGGCGCAGGGCGCGACAGCACGCGCTTAAAGTCGTCGATTTTTAGGTGCACGCCCATGCCAAGCATAATCAGCATCAGCAGCGTGGTGACCCACGGGCCGATTGGGGTGAACGTCGTTGGCGTGTAATAAGCGAGCACAGAGAGCAGCAGGGCCCATAACGGGAACAGCCGAGTGATGGCGGATAACATAGTCTTTCCTTGCGATTTTAGTGTGTTGTTTAGTTATAAAAAAAGCCGGGTCTGTGCCCGGCTGATAGGTATTGTTTATCCTGCTAAGCAATTTTATTCAAACAAATTATGATGAAGTTTCTGCACGACCTGCTCGGCTTCATGACCCGGCACCAGGAAGCACAGGTTGTAGCTGGATGCGCCGTAGCAAATCATGCGGATGTTGAATGGGTCGAGTACACCAAACACCTCTTTGCCCACGCCGCAGGCGCGTGACAACTTATTGCCGATGATCGCGACCAGTGCCAAATCTTCTTCCACTTCCACACGGCACAGAGCGGAAAGCTCAATCAGCAGCGACTGAGTCAGCAGCGTATCGCCGGTTGACGTTGAGCCGGTGGTATCCAGCGTCAACGCGATGCTCACTTCCGACGTGGTAATCAAATCAACCGAGATATTGTGGCGCGCCAGAATACCGAACACTTCGGCGAGGAATCCGCGTGAATGCAGCATATTCAGGCTGTGAAGCGTGACCAGCGTCTGCTTGCGGCGCATTGCCAGCGCGCGGAACAGCGGTGGGTTTACGGTGTTTTTGCACACCAATGTGCCGCCCGCTTTTGGATCTTTGCTGGAGCCGACAAACACAGGGATATCGCTGCGCACGGCAGGCAATAATGTGGCCGGGTGCAGCACTTTCGCGCCGAAGGTGGCCATCTCAGCCGCTTCTTCGAACGCAATCACGTCAATACGTTTGGCGGCAGGCACCACGCGTGGATCGGTGGTATAGATACCAGGGACATCAGTCCAGATATCAACGCGCGTCGCATACAACGCTTCACCCAGCAGGGCTGCCGTGTAGTCGCTTCCGCCACGGCCAAGCGTCGTGGTACGGCCTTTGGCTTCGCTCCCGATAAAGCCCTGGGTAATGACGATGCCTTCTGCAAGGCGTGGGGCCAACTGCTGTTTTGACAACTCGGAAAGCGTGGCAACGTCCGGCTCGGCACGGCCAAAACGGTCGCTGGTGCGCATCACTTTGCGCACGTCAAACCACTGGGCCATCACGCCGCGTTCGCGCAGGATCTCAACGAACAGCAGGGTGGACATCAACTCGCCGTGGCTCACCAGTTCGTCGGTCAACGCAGTGGATGTCGCTAGCGAGGCCGCTTCTGCCAGAGTGGTGATATTTTCCAGCAGGCGTTCAATTTCTTCACGAATGACGTGCGGATTCTGCATACGCTCGAGGATATCGAACTGAATTTTGCGCAGCGCATCGAGCTTCACAAAGCGTTCGGTCGCTTCCAGTCCTTCAGACAGCGCAACCAGCAGGTTAGTCACACCTGCTGATGCAGAGAGCACAACCAGGCGGGTATTCGGATCGGCCAGCACCACATCGGCGCTGCGGTTCATGGCAGCGTAATCGGCCACACTGGTCCCGCCAAACTTGGCGACAACAAAACTCGTCATAACATCCTCGTGTAGGAAAAGAATAAAGCGACCCTGGCACAAGAACGAAAATGAAAACGAAAACAGGTGCAGGCGCAAATACCGCCCTATAAATAAAATGCGGGAGGAGTCCTGTCAACGCTGGGATTATGCGGATTTTTCATGGGGGGTACCCCCTGAGTAACAGGACTTATAAAAGGACGATATTTTATCCTTCACTTTATGGCTGAACGGGCTACTTTTGACCGTCCGCAGTCCCAGGATTCAGCAGCTATACTTTTTGGGTCTTTTCACTCGCGTTTGATACAGGCCAGGCCAATGGCATAAAAACCATCACAATTTCTCCGCGCAGGCGCTACAATCGACCGCAGTCACAATTCTCAAATCACAAGAGTATTGCTAATGAAAAACATCAATCCAACGCAGACTTCTGCCTGGCAGGCACTACAAAAACACTTCGACGAAATGAAAGACGTCTCCATCGCGGATCTGTTCGCGAAAGACGGCGACCGTTTCAGCAAATTCTCCGCAACCTTCGATGACCAGATGCTGGTGGATTTCTCCAAAAACCGCATCACGGAAGAGACGCTGGCGAAATTGCAGGATCTGGCGAAAGAGACCGATCTGGCTGGGGCAATCAAGTCCATGTTCTCCGGCGAGAAGATCAACCGCACCGAAGACCGTGCCGTGCTGCACGTTGCGCTGCGTAACCGTAGCAATACGCCGATTATGGTTGATGGCAAAGATGTGATGCCAGAAGTCAACGCGGTGCTGGAGAAGATGAAAACCTTCTCAGAAGAAATTATTTCCGGAAGCTGGAAAGGCTATACCGGCAAAGCGATTACTGATGTGGTCAACATTGGTATCGGTGGCTCTGACCTCGGCCCATTCATGGTGACCGAAGCGCTGCGCCCGTACAAAAATCATCTGAACATGCACTTTGTGTCTAACGTCGATGGCACCCACATCGCCGAAGTGCTGAAAAAAGTGAATCCAGAAACCACGCTGTTCCTGGTGGCGTCTAAAACCTTCACCACCCAAGAGACCATGACCAACGCCCACAGCGCGCGCGACTGGTTCCTGGCAACGGCGGGTGACAATAAACACGTGGCGAAACACTTCGCGGCACTGTCCACAAACGGCAAAGCCGTGGGTGAGTTCGGCATCGACACCGCCAACATGTTTGAATTCTGGGACTGGGTTGGCGGTCGTTATTCTCTGTGGTCGGCGATTGGCCTGTCGATCATTCTGTCCGTTGGTTATGACAATTTCGTTGAGTTGCTCTCCGGCGCACACGCGATGGACAAACACTTCGCCAACACCGCGCCCGAGAAAAACCTGCCGGTTCTGCTGGCGCTGATCGGCATCTGGTACAACAACTTCTTTGGTGCTGAGACCGAAGCGATCCTGCCGTACGACCAGTACATGCACCGCTTTGCGGCGTACTTCCAGCAGGGCAACATGGAATCCAACGGCAAATACGTTGACCGTAACGGCAACGCGGTGGACTACCAGACTGGCCCAATCATCTGGGGTGAGCCGGGTACCAACGGTCAGCATGCGTTCTATCAGCTGATTCACCAGGGCACCAAAATGGTACCGTGTGATTTCATCGCCCCAGCGACAACCCACAACGCGCTGTCCGATCATCACCAGAAGCTGCTGTCTAACTTCTTTGCACAGACCGAAGCACTGGCGTTTGGTAAAGCGCGCGAGGTGGTTGAGCAGGAATACCGCGATTTGGGTAAAGATCCGGCGACGCTGGAAAACGTGGTGCCATTCAAAGTCTTCGAAGGCAACCGCCCAACCAACTCCATCCTGCTGCGTGAAATTACGCCGTTCAGTCTGGGCGCGTTGATTGCGTTGTATGAGCACAAAATCTTTACTCAGGGCGCCATCCTGAACATCTTCACCTTTGATCAGTGGGGCGTTGAGCTGGGTAAACAGCTGGCAAACCGTATTCTGCCAGAGCTGGGTGATGATAAAGCCATCGACAGCCACGACAGCTCTACGAACGGTTTGATTAATCGTTATAAAGCCTGGCGTGCGTAATTAATATGTCATGGAAAATGCCGGCGATAAGCCGGCATTTTTTTATCGGATAATTCCTGATGTCTGTTAGTTAACTCAAATTCCTGTCATGAGTTTAATCTGAAAAAGACGGTTAACCCGTTAATCACTGCGGTTTATTTTAGGAGTATACGGATAATCTTCTTATCGATGACCTATTCTATCTATTTGATTTTTACTGATTATATATATATTTAATTATTCTTATATATCAAATTTATCCAATTATCTGAAAACCCCGCCTCTATTTCCCCGTACGTCAATCCGCCTGCTTTAGTTGTGTATACTCGAATCCGCCTGAATTTCTTTTTGGGCAAATCTCCATTCATTCATTGAAGGGAAATTGTTATGAAGAAAGTACTGTATGGCATTTTTGCCATAACTGCGCTTGCGGCAACGTCTGTCTATGCAGCTCCGGTTCAGGTCGGGGAAGCAGCAGGCTCAGCAGCAACGTCTGCCTCAGCGGGGAGTTCTACCGCGACGGCGACAAGCACCGTAGGCTCGGCCGTGGGTGTCGCTCTGGCGGCAACCGGTGGCGGTGATGGCTCCAATACCGGAACCACGACCACCACGACAACCAGCACTCAGTAATCACGGGTGTTTTAATCATAACCACACTTCGGTGTGGTTATTTCGCCCCTTCGGAGAAGAGTCGTGAAGCGACCTGCAATCATTCTGATTTGCCTGCTTTTACAGGCCTGTTCAGCCACCACAAAAGGGCTGGGCAACTCACTGTGGGACAGCGTGTTTGGCACGCCTGGCGTACATCTTACGGACGATGACATCCAGAACATGCCGTATGCCAGCCAGTACATGCAGTTAAACGATGGCCCGCAGCTTTTTGTGGTGCTCGCTTTCGATGAAAACGGGCAGCAGAAATGGGTGACGCAAGATCAGGCCACCATCGTGACGCAGCATGGGCGTATCGTGAAAACCCTGCTGGCCGGTGACAACCTGCTTGAGGTGAATAATCTCGCGGCGGACCCCCTCATCAAACCCAATCAAATTGTCGATGGTGCAAGCTGGACGCGCACTCTGGGCTGGACCGAACACAAGCAGGTCCGCTACGCCACCGCGCGTTCCGTATTCCGCTGGGATGGCACCGATACCGTGACGCTGGGCAGCGATGAAACCCAGGTCCGCGTGCTGGATGAAGAAGTTACAACCGATCGGGCGACGTGGCATAACCGCTTCTGGGTGGATGAGGAAGGGCAGATTCGTCAGTCGCTCCAGTACCTGGGTGCGGATTTCTTCCCGGTAAAAGCCACCCTGATCAAGGCGGCGAAATCATGAAAATCATCACAAGCGTTGCGCTTATCGCCACGCTCGCCGCGCCGCTGGCGTGGTCTGCGGGCACTGTTAAGGTCTATACCCCGAACAACAAAGAGCCAAAAACCTTATCCAATGCCGAACATCTGATCGATCTCGTTGGGCAGCCCCGGCTGGCAAACAGCTGGTGGCCCGGCGCCATCATCAGCGAACGCCAGGCAACGGCGATAGCAGAACAAAAACACCAGGCCTTACTGGCTCGCCTGACCGGACTGGCAGAGCAGGAAGACGGCGACACGGCGGCAGCAATCAATGCGGTGCGCCAGCAGTTGCAGGCGATCACCGTGACCGGACGCCAGCGGGTGAATCTGGATCCCGATGAAGTCCGCGTAACGGAAAACGGCAACCCGACGCTGGAAGGCGACTACACGCTGTGGATTGTGGCGAAGCCTTCAACCGTTACCGTGGCGGGATTGGTCAGCAGCCCAGGCCAAAAACCCTTTACGCCAGGACGCGACGTGGCGAGTTATCTGGATGAACAACACTTTCTGAGTGGCGCGGAAAACAGCTACGCGTGGGTGATTTACCCCGATGGCCGCAGGCAAAACGTCCCTGTCGCGTACTGGAATAAGCGCCACATCGAACCCATGCCGGGTAGCGTGATTTTTGTCGGCTTTGCCGATCACTTCTGGACGAAGGCGTATGACGGGCTGAACACCGACATGCTTCGCTCTCTGACGCAGCGGATACCGGATTAATGAAAAGACCTTATCTCTATAGCATGCTGGCGCTGTGCGTGAGCGCCGCCTGTCATGCCGAAACGTATCCGGCACCCATTGGCCCGTCACAGTCAGATTTCGGCGGCGTCGGGCTCATGCAAACGCCCACTGCGCGTATGGCGCGTGAGGGCGAAATTAGCCTTAACTATCGCGATAACGACCAGTACCGCTACTACTCCGCTTCCGTACAGCTTTTCCCATGGCTGGAAACGACGCTGCGTTATACCGATGTGCGCACCAAACAGTACAGCAGCGTTGATGCGTTTTCCGGTAACCAGACTTACAAAGACAAAGCGTTCGACCTCAAACTGCGTCTGTGGGAAGAGAGCTACTGGATGCCGCAGGTGTCCGTGGGCGCGCGCGATATCGGCGGCACAGGGCTTTTTGATGCGGAATACCTGGTCGCCAGCAAAGCCTGGGGACCGTTCGATTTCTCACTCGGTTTGGGCTGGGGGTATCTCGGCACCAGTGGCAACGTGAAAAACCCATTCTGCTCCTACAGCGACAAATATTGCTATCGCGACAACAGCTATAAGAAAGCCGGTTCGGTGAGCGGGGACCAGATGTTCCACGGCCCGGCATCGCTGTTCGGTGGCGTGGAATATCAAACGCCATGGCAGCCGCTGCGCCTGAAGCTGGAATACGAAGGCAATAATTACACCGAAGACTTTGCGGGCAAGATTGAGCAGAAGAGCAAGTTTAACGTTGGCGCTATTTACCGCGTCACCGATTGGGCCGACGTTAACCTCAGCTACGAGCGCGGTAACACCGTGATGTTTGGTTTTACGCTGCGCACCAACTTTAACGATATGCGGCCGCATTACAACGACAACGCGCGACCGAAGTATCAGCCAGAGCCGCAGGATGCGATCATTCAGCACTCGGTGGTCGCCAATCAGCTGACGCTGTTGAAATACAACGCGGGCCTGGCGGATCCGAAGATTCAGACCAAAGGCGATACGCTGTACGTGACCGGCGAGCAGGTGAAATACCGCGATTCCCGTGAAGGCATAGAGCGCGCCAATCGGATCATCATGAACGATCTGCCGGATGGGATCCGCACGATCCGCGTGACGGAAAATCGGCTCAATATGCCGCAGGTGACGACCGAAACGGACGTGGCCAGCCTGAAGCGTCATCTCGAAGGCGAACCGCTGGGGCATGAAACCGAACTGGTGCAAAAACGCGTAGAACCGGTGGTACCGGAAACCACCGAACAGGGCTGGTATATCGACAAATCTCGCTTTGATTTCCATGTCGATCCGGTGCTGAACCAGTCCGTTGGCGGGCCAGAAAATTTCTATATGTATCAGTTGGGTGTAATGGCCACGGCGGATCTGTGGGTGACGGATCATCTCCTGACCACCGGTAGCCTGTTTGGCAATATCGCCAATAACTACGACAAATTTAACTACACCAATCCACCAAGCGACTCAAAACTGCCGCGTGTGCGTACCCGCGTGCGCGAGTATGTACAGAACGATGTGTATGTGAACAACATGCAGGCCAACTATTTCCAGTATCTCGGCAACAGTTTCTATGGCCAGGTGTATGGCGGTTATCTGGAAACCATGTACGGCGGTGCGGGTGCAGAACTCCTGTACCGCCCGGTCGACAGCAACTGGGCGTTTGGTCTTGATGCCAACTACGTGAAACAGCGTGACTGGCGTAGCGCGCAGGACATGATGAAGTTCACCGATTACAGCGTCAAAACCGGGCATTTGACTGCCTACTGGACGCCGTCGTTTGCGCAGGACGTGCTGGTGAAAGCCAGCGTCGGGCAGTATCTGGCGGGCGATAAAGGCGGCACGCTGGAGATCGCCAAACGCTTCGACAGCGGCGTGGTGGTCGGCGGTTACGCCACGATTACCAACGTTTCGCCAGACGAATACGGTGAAGGGGACTTCACCAAAGGCGTGTATGTGTCGATTCCGCTGGATCTGTTCTCATCCGGACCAACCCGCAGCCGTGCGGCAATTGGTTGGACGCCGCTGACGCGCGACGGGGGTCAGCAGCTTGGACGTAAGTTCCAGCTGTATGACATGACCAGCGATCGAAGCGTGAACTTCCGCTGATGCTTTCCCCTTACCCTAACCTTCTCCCCAAAGGGGGCTGGTTTTCGCCCTCTCCCTTTTAAAGAGAGGGCCGGGGTGAGGGGGATTATTCTGCATCGCATAAAACATAAACAAAAAATATAGATCTCCGTCACAATTTTGCGTTATACAGGTACTTCGCCCCTGAGATTGAGGTGCTGTATGACATCCCTGACGCGTCCGCGCGTTGAGTTTATCTCAACGATTCTCCAGACCGTGTTGAATATGGGTCTGTTAAGCCTTGGCCTGATACTGGTCGTCTTTCTGGGCAAAGAAACGGTACATCTGGCTGATGTGCTGTTTGCCCCCGAGCAAACCAGCAAATATGAGCTGGTGGAAGGACTGGTGGTCTACTTTCTCTACTTCGAATTTATCGCCCTGATTGTGAAGTACTTTCAATCCGGCTTTCACTTCCCGCTGCGTTATTTTGTCTATATCGGGATCACCGCGATTGTGCGGCTGATCATCGTCGATCATAAATCACCGCTCGACGTGCTGATCTACTCGGCGGCGATCCTGCTGTTGGTGATCACTTTGTGGCTGTGCAACTCCAAACGGCTGAAGCGGGAATAAAAAAATGGCGGCCCGAGGGCCGCCAAACAACAGTCACAAGTTACTCGTCATGTTACAGATTGCTGAGGCGTTGACGACATTCACTCACCGCCTTTCAGCATCCCGGAACATCTTGAGTTACGGGGCATTACGTCAAAGTTGAGGGTTGCAGTGGCATAACATGATGAAACTTAACCTTTCACACCGCCTGCCGTCAGGCCGTTCACCAGCCAGCGCTGAGCCAGCAGGAACACCACGGTAATCGGGATGGCGGAGAGTACAGCGGCTGCGGCAAAGTCGCCCCACAGGTAGTTTTGCGGGTTGAGATACTGCTGCATACCGACTGCCAGCGTGTAGCTATTCACATCACGCAGCAGCAGGGACGCGACCGGCACTTCAGTAATGGCCGCGATAAACGACAGAATAAAGACCACGGCCAGAATCGGCACCGACAGCGGTAACAGCACAAGGCGGAAGGCCTGCCATGGCGTGGCACCATCCAGCGCAGCCGCTTCTTCCAGCGATCCGTCGATGGTTTCGAAATAACCTTTAATCGTCCATACATGCAGCGCGATGCCGCCCAGATAGGCGAAGATCACGCCGCCGTGCGTGTTCAGACCGATAAACGGTACGTATTGACCGAGACGGTCAAACAATGCGTACAAGGCCACCAGCGACAGCACCGCCGGGAACATCTGGAAAATCAACATCCCTTTCAGCAGCGTCGCTTTGCCCGGGAAGCGCATGCGGGCAAACGCGTAAGCACAGGTGGTTGAGAGCGCCACAATCCCCACGGCGGTAATACCGGCCACTTTGATTGAGTTCCAAAGCCACAGCAGAACCGGGAACGGCGGCGGCGTCACGCGGCCATCGGCGTGCTCGACGCTAAAACCTAACGCCAGTCGCCAGTGCTCCCAGGAGATTTTTTCCGGGATCAGGCTGCCGGTGGCAAAGTTGCCCTCGCGCAGCGAGATGGCGATAACCATCAGCAGCGGGAACATAATGGCTGCGATAAAAATCAGCAGACCTAAGTGCGTTGCGAAGAGGCGCAGCTTTTGAGATTTGGGTTGGACCATAGCCATAATAATTCTTACTCCTTAATACCGCTCCAGGCTATTTCACTTGCCATTCTGAACGCTGGCAGCGTCCAGACTGGCTGCGCCAATGACGCCTGGTGATTCCGATTAATCAAATTTCATACGTGTCGCTTTCAGATTCACAATCGCCAGCGCGCCAACCAACAGGAAGATCAGGGTGGCAATCGCGGCCGCCAGACCGAAGTCCTGCCCGCCGCCGCCTTCAAAGGCGATGCGGTAGGTGTAGCTCACTAACAGGTCGGTATAACCCGCGGGCGTGGTGGTGCCGAGGCGATCTGGGCTGCCGTTGGTCAGAAGCTGAATCAGTACGAAGTTATTAAAGTTAAAGGCAAAACTGGCAATCATTAGCGGGGTCAGCGGCTTGATCAGCAGCGGAAGCGTAATCTTAAAGAAGTTCTGGAACGGGCCCGCGCCGTCCATCGCGGAGGCTTCGTACAGGTCGTCCGGAATCGCTTTCAGCAGGCCCATGCACAGAATCATCATGTACGGATAGCCGAGCCAGGTGTTGACGATGATAATCATCGAGCGAGCTGTTGTTGGGTCGCTAAACCACGCCGGCTTAATGCCAAACAGCGCGCCCAGCATCATGTTGATTTCACCGAAGCTCTGGTTGAACAGGCCTTTGAAAATCAAAATCGAGATAAACGACGGGACGGCGTAGGGCAGAATCAGCAGCACGCGGTAAATGGCTTTGCCCTTCAGGGACTCCCACTGCACCACGCACGCGAGCACCATGCCGACCGCCACGGTCAGGATCACCGTCAGGACTGAGAACACCACCGTCCAGACGAAAATGGCCATGAACGGTTTCTGAATGCCCTCGTCGGTAAAGACGCGGGTAAAGTTGTCCCAGCCGATAGTGACGGTATAGCCTGGGCTGAGTTTATCGTCGCCCCATTTGCCATCGGCATTTACGGACTGATAGAACCCGATATCGTTATTTGGACGATATTTCACGCCGGTCTGGTTGTTGGTTAGCGAACCGTCATCCGCCCGCGTGTACAGCGGCTGCGTGCCTGAGAACTGGCGCAGCGAGCTCATGATGACTTTGCTTTCGTCAGGCAGCACGGCGGTGAGCTGCGTCAGCGCCTGGCGATTCTGAGTGATAATACGCAGATTGGCGCGTTCGCCTTCTGGCAGGGCATCCGCTTCTTTAAGCGTCAGCTTTTGTTCGCCGCCAAATTTGAAAGCATCGGAGACATAATATTTACCGCTTTCTTCGTCCGACAGCGCCAGCTTCCACTCCTCTCCCGCTGGATATAAACCAAAGTCAAAGGTTTTTCCGGCCTGGTAGGAACGGTCCATCAGCACCTGCTGGGCGCGCTCCTGAGCGAGCTGGTTGGTGCTGCTGTAGTTGGTGAAGGCGATGGCGATAGTACAAATCAGGGGGAACAGGACAAACAGCCCCATCCCGGCGACACCCGGATACACATACCGCCAGGCGTAGGCTTTGCGATTGGCAAAAATATACAGGCCAACTGAGCTTAAAATCAGCGTCATGATGGCGAACAGGTACTCCCCCTGTACATACATTAAAACAACAAGGTAGCCCACCAGTAAGCCGAGCAGACCTATCACTGACCATTTCAGCGTGTCGCTTTGCCACCAGTGTTTCTTTTTAATGACATCCATGGGGATCTTCCTCTTTACACTTTATCCTTCACGCTGCCTCTTTGTTGGCTGCGGACGCGTACCCCGGTCACTTACTGTTGTAAGCTCCCGGGGATTTGCATCCTTGCCGCCTCGATACAACGCGAATGATGTCGCGTAAACAACGTATTCAATAAACCTTATTCCCTGAGAAATAAGGGGTAAAAGCATTACTTCGTAATACGACCCTGAGCGTCTTTCAGCGCAGCATCCACTGTCTGACGACCGCTTGCCGCGTTGATCACAGCAGTACGTGTGGCATACCAGAACGCCGCCATTTGCGGGATGTTTGGCATGATTTCGCCTTTCTGGGCGTTATCCATGGTGGCGGCAATGCGTGGATCTTTCGCAAGCGTCTCCTGGAAGGATTTCAGTGCGACAGCACCCAGCGGTTTGTCCTTGTTCACCACATCCAGACCCTGATCGGTCAGCAGGTAGTTTTCGAGGAACTCTTTCGCCAGCTCTTTGTTCGGGCTGGCGGCGTTGATGCCCGCACTCAGCACGCCAACGAACGGTTTAGACGGCTTGCCTTTAAAGGTTGGCAGCAGCGCGACGCCGTAGTTGATTTTGCTCTTATCGATGTTAGACCAGGCCCACGGACCGTTGATGGTCATCGCGGTTTCGCCTTTGTTGAACGCCGCTTCTGCGATGGAATAATCAGTATCCGCGTTCATGTGTTTGTTTTTGATAAGGTCGACCAGGAAGGTCAGACCGGCTTTCGCGCCAGCGCTGTCCACGCCAACGTCTTTCACGTCGTATTTGCCGTTTTCAAACTTGAACGCATACCCGCCGTCAGCAGCAATCAGCGGCCAGGTGAAGTACGGTTCTTGCAGGTTAAACATCAGCGCGCTCTTACCCTTCGCCTTAAGGTCTTTATCCAGAGCCGGGATCTCTTCCCAGGTTTTTGGCGGGTTCGGTACGAGGTCTTTGTTGTAAATCAGAGAAAGTGCTTCAACGGCGACCGGATAAGCGATCAGCTTGCCGTTATAACGCACTGCGTCCCAGGTGAACGGGAACAGTTTGTCCTGGAACGCTTTATCTGGAGAGACCTCCGCCAGCAGACCCGATTGTGCGTAGCCGCCGAAACGGTCATGTGCCCAGAAGATAATGTCCGGGCCATCGCCCGTTGCTGCGACCTGCGGGAATTTCTCTTCCAGTTTGTCCGGGTGTTCAACGGTGACTTTAATGCCGGTGTCTTTTTCGAATTTTTTACCCACTTCGGCCAGGCCGTTGTAGCCTTTGTCGCCGTTAATCCAGATAACCAGTTTACCTTCTTCAATTTTGGCGAGCGCCGGTGCGGAAATCATCATTGCTGCCAGGGCGGACAAGGCGAAAACGCGTGCGCCAGTATTGATCTTCATATCTGCCATCCTTTTGGGTGATGTGCTCGTGGATACACTGAGGTCGTTCAACGTGACTCAGTCTCCTTATTTGACATCCTCTTTCCATCCTCCTTAGCCCTACGCCCCACCCCCTCTTTATGTGATCTGTGTTGCATAGATTTAAGTTATGAGTCATGGCGCACATAAAAACGCGCTGATTTTTGTCGCACACATCACGAAATTAGCCACAGCCCGCCTGATGCGGGGGCAGAACCGTCTGTCTCATCCTCCCGCCTCCTCCCCCACAAAAAAACGAGGGGGTGGAGGATTCACAACAGTAATGGATGCCCCATATTCAGCCCATCTTGAATGTTTCTGTCGGTGACAGGTTGTAACGAAGGGAGAAGGGCATGGCGAGCGTACAGCTGCGGAATGTAACGAAAGCCTGGGGCGACGTAGTGGTGTCGAAAGACATCGATCTGGACATCCACGAAGGTGAGTTCGTGGTGTTTGTCGGTCCATCGGGCTGCGGTAAATCAACTCTGCTGCGTATGATTGCCGGACTTGAAACCATCACCAGCGGCGATCTGTTTATTGGTGAGACTCGCATGAATGACATCCCGCCCGCAGAACGCGGCGTGGGCATGGTGTTCCAGTCCTATGCGCTTTATCCCCATCTCTCCGTTGCCGAGAACATGTCCTTCGGTCTGAAGCTGGCCGGAGCCAAAAAAGACGTTATCAACCAGCGCGTGAATCAGGTGGCCGAAGTACTGCAGCTGGCGCATTTGCTGGAGCGCAAACCGAAAGCCCTGTCCGGTGGGCAGCGTCAGCGCGTGGCGATTGGTCGTACGCTGGTGGCAGAACCGCGCGTGTTTTTGCTTGATGAACCGCTTTCTAACCTGGACGCCGCACTGCGCGTTCAGATGCGCATTGAAATCTCCCGTCTGCACAAACGTCTTGGCCGCACGATGATTTACGTCACCCACGATCAGGTTGAAGCGATGACGCTCGCCGACAAAATTGTGGTGCTGGACGCAGGCCGTGTCGCGCAGGTGGGCAAACCTTTAGAGCTGTATCACTACCCGGCTGACCGTTTTGTTGCGGGCTTTATTGGCTCGCCAAAGATGAATTTCCTGCCGGTAAAAGTGACTGCGACAGCTATCGAACAGGTACAGGTGGAACTGCCTAACCGTCAGCAGATTTGGCTGCCAGTGGACAGCGCCAACGTACAGGTCGGGGCGAATATGTCCCTGGGTATCCGTCCTGAACATTTATTGCCGAGTCAGATAGCAGATGTGACGCTGGAAGGTGAAGTTCAGGTCGTCGAACAGCTTGGTCATGAAACACAGATTCATATCCAGATCCCCGCCATCCGTCAGAACCTGGTGTACCGCCAGAATGACGTGGTGTTGGTAGAAGAGGGTGCCACATTCGCTATCGGCTTGCCGCCAGAGCGTTGCCATCTGTTCCGTGAGGATGGCACCGCATGTCGTCGGTTGCACAAAGAGCCTGGCGTTTAAGCACTCCCAATAAAAGGCACGAAACCGTCAGGTGAAGTGTTCAAAGAAAAGCAATGATCTCAGGAGATAGAATAATGATTACTCTGCGCAAAGTTCCTCTGGCACTCGCCATTGCGGCAGGCATCTTGTCTGCCCAGGCCGGTGCTGTCGACTTTAAAGGTTATGCTCGTTCTGGCATTGGCTGGACCGGGAGTGGTGGTGAACAACAGTGTTTCCAGGCGACGGGTGCTCAAAGTAAATACCGTCTTGGTAACGAATGTGAAACCTATGCCGAGTTAAAACTGGGCCAGGAAGTATGGAAAGAGGGCGATAAGAGTTTCTATTTCGATACTAACGTCGCGTATTCCGTTTCTCAGCAGAACGACTGGGAATCTACCAGCCCGGCCTTCCGTGAAGCGAACGTGCAGGGTAAAAACCTCATTGACGCACTGCCAGGTTCCACCATCTGGGCCGGTAAGCGTTTCTATCAACGTCATGACGTCCACATGATCGACTTCTACTACTGGGATATCTCTGGTCCTGGTGCAGGTATCGAAAACATCGATCTGGGCTTCGGTAAACTGTCTGTCGCAGCGACCCGTTCTTCTGAAGCAGGCGGTTCCGGCACCTTCGCCGACCGTGACGCGCTGGGCAACCGTATTTATGACAACCTGGTACCGAACGATGTCTTCGACGTTCGTTTAGCACAGATGGAAGTTAACCCAGGCGGTACGCTGGAGTTCGGTGTTGACTACGGTCATACCAACCTGCCAGACGACTACTCTCTGGCGCCAGGCGCATCGAAAGATGGCTGGATGTTCACCGCTGAACACACCCAGAGCATGCTGAAGGGCTTCAACAAGTTCGTGCTGCAATATGCAACGGACTCTATGACCTCCAACGGTAAAGGCCGTCCGGAAGGTGGCAACATCAACAATAACGGCGACATGTGGCGCGTGCTGGACCACGGTGCGATCTCGCTGGGCGACTCCTGGGATCTGATGTACGTCGGTATGTACCAGGACATCAACCTGGATAACAACAACGGCACCAAATGGTGGACCGTCGGTGTTCGTCCTATGTACAAATGGACGCCAATCATGAGCACCCTGCTGGAAGTGGGTTACGACAACGTCAAATCCCAGAAAGCAGACGACACCAACAGCCAGTACAAAATCACCCTGGCACAACAATGGCAGGCAGGCGACAGCATCTGGTCCCGTCCGGCTATCCGTGTCTTCGCAACCTATGCGAAGTGGGATGAGAAATGGGGTTACGCGAACAACGACTCCGGTGCCGGATATGACTCTGGTATCGCGTACAGCGACACTTCCGCGAAAACCTTCAGCCGTGGCGACAGCGACGAGTGGACCTTCGGTGCCCAGATGGAAATCTGGTGGTAAGTCGTCAGACCTGACGTAATGATCTAAAAGAGGGGCGCAAGCCCCTCTCTCCTTAGGGTGCTGCGCGCTATTGCCTGGCCACCGCAGTGCTCACGCTATCAGAGGTAATAACAATGAAAATGAAGAAAAGTCTCGTCGCGCTGTGCCTCTCTGCGGGGCTGTTGGCCTGTGTTCCGGCTGTCACCTTTGCAGATGTGAACTTCGTTCCACAAAATACCAGTGCGGCACCAGCCATTCCGGCGGCGGCACTCCAGCAACTGACCTGGACTCCGGTCGATCAATCCAAAACCCAATCAACACAGCTCTCTGCGGGTGGCCAACAGTTGAATGTGCCGGGCATCACCGGCCCTGTGGCGGCGTTTAGCGTTCCGGCGAACATCGGCGAACTGACGCTGACGCTGACCAGTGAAGTGAACAAGCAAGCCAGCGTATTTGCGCCAAACGTGTTGATTCTGGATCAGAACCTGACGCCATCAGCCTTCTTCCCGAGTGATTATTTCAGCTACCAGGAGCCTGGCGTCATGAGCGCTGACCGTCTGGAAGGGAAAATGCGTCTGACGCCTGCGCTGGGCCAGCAGAAAATTTATGTGCTGGTCTTCACGACAGAGAAAGATTTGCAGCAGACCACGAAGCTCGTGGACCCGGCAAAAGCCTATGCCAAAGGGGCAGGCAACGCGGTGCCGGATATCCCGGACCCGTTAGCGCGCCATGTCACTGACGGCCTGCTTAAGCTGAAAGTCTCCACGAACAATGCCTCCAGCGTGCTGGTTGGCCCGCTGTTTGGCTCCTCCGGCACCGGCCCAGTCACCGTGGGTAACACGGCTGCACCGGTTTACGCCGCGCCAGCCGCAGCCGCGCCGGTTGCCGCACCAGCACCTGCCCCGGCGAAGAGCGCCGAGCCTGTGCTGAACGATACCGAAACCTACTTCAACAACGCCATCAAGCAGGCCGTGAAGCGCGGCGATGTCGACAAAGCGCTGAAGCTGCTTGATGAAGCTGAGCGTTTAGGTTCAACCACTGCCCGTTCCACCTTTATCAGCAGTGTAAAAGGCAAGGGGTGACCGTTTCCCCACAGTGCTGATTTTGTCAGTAGTTTAGTGCGCCTGAGTGGGCGCACTTTTTTTGGCGCTGTTTATGCTGTTGCGCCACTGTTGCGATAATGTTCGCTAATCCACGTTTGAACGCCCCCAACCTGCATTTCTGCGATACAATAGCCATACGTTATGTATCGGAGAGTCTGGCATGTCACACCCTGCGCTAACGCAACTGCGTGCGCTGCGCTATTTTGACCAAATACCCGCGCTGAGCCCTGAGCAACTCGACTGGTTGCTGCTGGAAGATTCCATGACGAAACGTTTTGAGCAGCAGGGGAAAAACGTCACCGTGACGCTGATTCAGGAAGGATTTGTGTCCGCTGATGAGGTCTCCAGCGAGCTCTCGTTGTTGCCAAAAGAAGAACGCTACTGGCTGCGTGAAATCCTGCTATGCGCGGATGGCGAGCCATGGCTTGCTGGGCGCACCGTCGTTCCGGAATCCACGCTTTCTGGTCCGGAACTGGCTCTGCAAACATTGGGTAAAACCCCGCTGGGACGCTATCTTTTTACGTCGTCCGAGCTCACCCGTGATTTTATTGAAATAGGGCGCGATGCCGATCTGTGGGGACGCCGTTCCCGCCTGCGCTTAAGCGGCAAACCGTTAATGCTGACGGAGCTGTTTTTGCCCGCATCGCCGTTGTACTAAGAGGATATGAAAATGGAGTGGAGTCTGACGCAGGACAAGCTGCTGGCCTTTCACCGCCTGATGCGAACGGATAAACCGATCGGTGCTTTGCTGCTGCTGTGGCCAACGCTGTGGGCACTTTGGGTCGCGACTCCCGGTTTGCCCCCGCTGTGGATCCTGGCGGTGTTCGTGGCGGGCGTTTGGCTAATGCGCGCGGCGGGCTGCGTGGTGAATGATTATGCCGATCGTAAGTTTGACGGACACGTTAAACGCACCGCCAATCGCCCACTGCCCAGCGGCCAGGTATCGGAAAAAGAGGCGCGCACGCTGTTTGTTGTGCTGGTCGTACTCTCTTTCCTGCTGGTGCTCACGCTTAATACCATGACGATTTTGCTCTCGGTGGCGGCGCTGGCGCTGGCGTGGGTGTATCCGTTCATGAAGCGTTATACGCATTTGCCGCAGGTGGTGCTAGGCGCAGCGTTCGGCTGGTCAATTCCCATGGCGTTTGCTGCCGTCAGTGAGTCTGTGCCGCTGAGCTGCTGGCTGATGTTTCTCGCCAACATTTTGTGGGCGGTGGCCTACGACACTCAATACGCTATGGTCGACCGTGATGATGACCTGAAAATCGGCATCAAATCGACGGCGATTCTATTCGGTCGTCACGACAAGCTGATCATTGGGATATTGCAGGTCGCCGTACTGGCGCTGATGGTGGTCATTGGCCGTCTGAACGGGCTGAACTGGGAGTTTTACTGGTCGGTGCTGGTGGCGGGATTGTTGTTTGCGTATCAGCAAAAGCTGATCGCCAGGCGCGATCGTGAAGCCTGCTTTAAAGCCTTCCTGAATAATAACTACGTTGGACTGGTGCTGTTTTTAGGTCTGGCGATGAGTTACTGGTCTTAGGTCAACGCAAAACGGCAACCCCATTGTCGTTTTCGATGTTCCCCCTTCTCCCCGCAGGAGAGGCCTCGGGTGAGGGCATCAGACCGCACAAGGCAAAAGCAAAACGGCAACCATCAGGTTGCCGTTTTAGTTTCCGCACTAAAGCGGATCGCAGAAGCCCGCTACTCGTCCTGCGTTGCACTCTCAATCGTCAAACGCACATCAGACGTAATCAGTTCCGCCAGCATCTGATAAACCTTCATGGTTTCGCCAGGCTCGGCATCTCCGGTATCGCTGATATAGCCTTCGTCACGTAGCGTCAGCACCAGTGAGCTAAACACCGCTTTATCGAAGAATTCTGGTGCGTTGATGCCGTGCAGCACAGACAAACGCTGAGCCAACGTGCGGCTCTCTTTTTCCAGCGTTCCACGGTTAATGGACGGATTAGCGCTCAGCAGCCAGAAGGTGATGGCGTAGCGTTGCAGCGTCTCGCGTGCGCCAGCAGCCAGCAGTTGAAGCGTGCGAGAACGTGACGGATTGATATGCAGCTCATCGCCTTTCACCGCGATCAACCCCTGACGGAGCAACTCTTCGGTCAATTTATCCAGCTCTGCCGCCAGCTCGTCTTTGCTCCAGCGCAGGAATAACTCCGCTTTTAACATCGGGTAAAGCACTTCAACATGACGCAGTATTTCCTGACGGGAAATACGACGGTGCTGAGTAATGATGGCAGCCATCAACGACGGCAGCATCAGCATATGCGCGATATTGTTGCGATAGTACGTCATCAACACCGCCTGCTCGCGCGGCAGAATGATGATGTCACCAATCGTGTCCTTCTCGACCTCGAACTTGTTCATTTGCAGCGCATGGTCGATCAGTTGACCCGCAGTCACAGACGGTACGGTTGAGTCCGTTGAGTACGGAACATGGCGCATCATGTCGAGATAACAATCGAGCTGTTCGGTTAGCTGTTCGCGCGTCAGTGAGCGCTGACGAGAGGCCAGCAGCGCGGTACAACACAGGTTCATGGCGTTAGCCGCACCCGCGTTATTAATGCGCACCATCAAATCGGCAGCAATATTGTTTACCGTAGGCGTCAACCACGCCGGGCGAATGGCTTCGATCGGATCGATAGACTCTCGCCATTCCGGCACGTGATGATTCAGATACGTCATCAGCGGCATCGGTTCGCCAAAGTTTACGTAGCCCTGACCGAGATTACGCAGCTTGCTCAGACCGCGCAGCATCTGCGGTAAGCTCTCTTTCTCTTTCGTCGCGCCACGCAGCTCTTTAGCGTAAGTGCCCACTTCCATCACGTGCTCGTAACCGATATAAATCGGCACCAGCGTAATAGGACGTGTACCGCCGCGCAGCATGGCCTGAATGGTCATCGACAGCGTCCCGGTTTTCGGATCGAGCAGACGACCGGTACGGGAACGACCACCCTCAACAAAGTACTCTACGGAGTAGCCGCGGCTGAACAGTTCGCCCAGATATTCGCGGAAAACCGTTGAATAGAGCTTGTTGCCCTTGAAGGTACGACGAATAAAGAACGCGCCCAGTCGGCGGAAAATCGGACCTGCTGGCCAGAAATTCAGGTTGATCCCGGCGGCGATATGCGGCGGAACCAACCCCTGGTGATAGAGCACGTAGGAGAGCAGCAGATAATCCATGTGGCTGCGGTGGCAGGGCACGTAGACAATCTCATGGCCGTCGTGGGCCAACTGGCGCACACGTTCGGCGTTGTGAACGTTAATCCCCTGGTACAGACGGTTCCAGGTGAAGCTCAGGATACGGTCAGACAGACGGATCATCTCGTAAGAGAAGTTCGCGGCAATCTCTTCCATCAGTGCGATAGCGTTTTGCTGCGCTTTCTCATGGGAGATTTTCTTGCTTCGCGCTTCGTCTTCAACCGCGCGAGCAATCGCTTTGGATGCCAGCAGTTTGTTGAATAGATCCTGACGCGCGGGTAAACGTGGCCCCACAGCGGCTAAACGCTGACGGGCGAAATGCATACGCGCAACGCGTGCCAGTTTTTGGGCAATAATTTTATCGGTGCCGTGCTCATCAGCCATGTGGCGTAACGACACAGACGGCGAGAAACGAACAAAACTATCGCGACCCAACCATGACACCGCAAAGAATTTTTGGACGCCGTTAAGCATGCGCAATGGCGGATTCTCTTCGCCTTTTTGACGCCCTGGACGACGACCAAACATCACCGACACCGGCACCATCTGGACATCCAGGTCGGGGTTACTGCGGTGCAGATCAAGATAGTCGTGGAACAGTTTGATGGACTCTTCCTTCGGCGTGTAATAGGTAAACACGCGCGGCCCGCCGTGGATAAACACATAGCGAGGGAGAAGGGTGCCGTCGATTTCCAGAGGTTCCAAAGGATCTGGTAAATCGTGCGCCAGACATTGGGCGCGCAGCGTGAGTAAGTCTGCCTTCGAGTTATAAGGCAAAACGTACATAATAGGGCGCGAGGTATCGAGCCCTAATTCCAGCGCGGGTTCCGCCGGGATAGACTTACTTTTTACCAGTACGCTTAATGGTAAATTAAGTAATTTGTAGTAAATTCGTGGCCAGCCGGACATAAACGATGTAAAGCCTCTGGTTAATAATGCAATTGCGGCGCAAGGATAACAGAAAGCGCGCAAGATTTCTGTTGTTACCCGTCATACTTCAGGCTGCTGCGAAACCCGCCGCAGCCCTTGTTACTGACGCTAAATTTAATAAAAGGTTCTTTTAATGGCCAATAATACCACTGGGTTTACCCGAATCATCAAAGCTGCCGGATATTCATGGAAAGGTTTCCGCGCGGCATGGATAAATGAAGCCGCCTTCCGGCAAGAAGGCGTTGCCGCAATTATTGCCGTGATTATCGCGTGCTTCCTTGATGTTGATGCTATTACCCGCGTACTTCTCATTAGCTCAGTACTGTTGGTGATGATAGTGGAAATTCTCAACAGCGCTATCGAAGCCGTTGTTGATCGTATTGGCTCTGATTTCCACGAGCTTTCTGGTCGTGCGAAAGACATGGGCTCTGCCGCCGTACTGCTGGCGATTATCATCGCTGCCATTACCTGGGTCACCCTCCTTTGGTCACATTTTCGATAAGCTTTCAGGAATCGAATAAGTCTCTGGTTTTTTGTGCAGTTTTTGATTCCAAATTCGCCTTTGACTGTATATACTCACAGCATAACTGTATATACACCCAGGGGGCGGAATGAAAGCGTTAACGGCCAGACAGCAAGAGGTGTTTGATCTCATCAGGGATCACATCAGCCAGACGGGAATGCCACCCACGCGTGCGGAAATCGCACAGCGCCTGGGCTTCCGTTCACCAAACGCCGCTGAAGAGCATCTTAAAGCGCTGGCACGTAAAGGCGTTCTTGAGATTGTTTCAGGCGCGTCACGCGGTATCCGCTTACTGGTGGAAGAAGAAACGGGCATCCCTCTTATCGGTCGCGTTGCGGCGGGTGAGCCGTTGCTGGCACAGCAGCACATTGAAGGCCATTATCAGGTTGATCCGGGTATGTTTAAGCCGAGCGCAGATTTCTTACTGCGTGTTAGCGGTATGTCCATGAAGGATATTGGTATTCTGGACGGCGATCTGTTGGCAGTACATAAAACTCAGGATGTGCGCAACGGACAGGTTGTGGTTGCGCGTATTGACGACGAAGTCACGGTTAAGCGCCTGAAAAAACAGGGTAACACCGTGCAACTTCTGCCTGAAAACAGTGAGTTTTCTCCTATTGTGGTGGATCTGCGCGAGCAAACCTTCTCTATCGAAGGGTTGGCGGTTGGTGTTATCCGCAACGGTGAATGGCTGTAATTTCTCTCTGACAGGCTGCGTCATCCTCGCAGCCTGACTGTCTTATCTTGCTTCCGGTAATTTCCTATGTCTCTGCTGACAACTTCAGACAAGGCATTATGGCGTCTTGCGCTGCCAATGATTTTTTCCAATATCACCGTTCCTTTGCTTGGACTGGTGGATACGGCCGTCATTGGACATCTTGATTCTCCAGTCTATTTAGGTGGCATCGCGATTGGTGCGATGGCGACCAGCTTCCTCTTTATGCTGCTCCTGTTTTTGCGCATGAGCACGACCGGACTGACCGCCCAGGCCTTTGGCGCGAAAGATCCCGTTCGCCTTGGGCGGGCGCTGATTCAGCCGCTGATCCTGGCGTTAGGTGCCGGGCTTCTGATTGTCGTATTGCGTACACCTCTAATCGATCTGGCGCTGCATATCGTCGGTGGCAGCGAAGCCGTGCTGGAACAGGCGCGCCGTTTTCTGGAGATTCGCTGGCTCAGTGCCCCTGCATCACTCGCTAACCTCGTTCTGCTTGGCTGGCTACTCGGTGTGCAATATGTCCGTGCCCCGGTCATTTTGCTGGTGGTGGGGAATGTCCTGAATATCGTTCTCGATCTGTGGCTGGTGATAGGTTTGCATATGAATGTGCAGGGTGCCGCACTGGCAACCGTTGTCGCGGAATATGCCACGTTCTTTATCGGCTTATGGATGGTCAAACGCGTGCTGGTGATGCGTGGTGTCTCGCTCGCGATGCTGAAAAATGCCTGGCGGGGCAATATGCGCAAGCTGCTGGCGCTGAACCGCGACATCATGTTGCGCTCTCTGTTGCTCCAGCTATGCTTCGGTGCGATGACCGTAATGGGTGCGCGTCTTGGGCCTGAAATCGTTGCGGTCAATGCGGTGCTGATGACGCTACTAACGTTTACCGCTTATGCGCTGGATGGTTTTGCCTATGCCATTGAGGCCCACTCGGGGCAGGCATACGGTGCGCGGCAGGCCGGAAAATTACAGGAAGTCTGGCGTGCTGCCTGTCGTCAGTCCGGGTTGGTCGCGCTGGTGTTTGCGCTGATTTACGCTCTCTTTGGTGGGCATATTGTCGCCCTTCTGACGTCATTACCTGAACTGCGTGAACTGGCTCGTCATTACATTTTCTGGCAAGTGGTTTTACCGGTGGTGGGTGTCTGGTGTTATTTGCTGGATGGCATGTTCATTGGTGCGACCCGGGGCGCGGAAATGCGCAACAGCATGGCGGTCGCCGCGGCGGGTTTCGGTTTGACCTTGCTCACCGTTCCCTATTTGGGGAACCATGGTTTGTGGCTGGCATTAGCTGTCTTTCTTGCTCTGCGAGGCCTGTCGCTGTGGGTTATCTGGCGGCGTCACTGGCGCAAAAATAGCTGGTTCTCGTAGCGGCTTCTTTTGGCAAAATGGTTAAAGATTCTGAATATCGAAACGACTGCCGAATCCTTATCTACAATTATTATCACGTCCAGCAGGAAATGAACGTAACGGACGATACAAATTTACGTGATAACCGAACGATGAGGACATGATTATGAATAAAGACGAAATCGGCGGTAACTGGAAACAGTTTAAAGGTAAAGCGAAAGAGCAGTGGGGTAAGCTGACTGACGATGATATGACTATTATCGAAGGTAAGCGTGACCAACTGGTCGGTAAAATTCAGGAACGTTACGGTTACCAGAAAGATCAGGCCGAGAAAGAGGTCGGTGATTGGGAAAAACGTCACGATTATCGCTGGTAGGCAATTCCGTAGCGAAAAGTTCTACCCGAAAGTACAAGGACGTACTATCCCTGAGGGCGGCTTAAAGGCCGCCCGATTTGCATTTTAGCGCGGCTTCTTTTTTACATGAATTGAATGATCGTGCTGACACGCGTCCTGATGGCTGCACGCTTCCACCTCCACACAGGCTGAACACAAGCCATGTGCTTCAATCACATTATGACGTAGCGCAAAGCCCATTTTGGCCGCCAGCGAATGCATAATGTCTTCTACCCCTTCCGCCGCTTTTTCCTTCACGGCTCCGCATCGGTCGCAGATAAACATCGCAGATGTGTGCGTCGGTTGATCGAAAAAGTGGCAAAGCACGTAGCTGTTTGTCGATTCCACTTTATGCACAAAGCCTTGTTCCAACAGGAAATCGAGCGCACGGTAAACCGTCGGCGGTTTAGCCTGCGGCTCGTTAACACGCAGCAGATCAAGCAAATCGTAAGCGCTGATCGCGTTTTGTTGCAGGCTCATCAGACGCAAAACTTCAAGGCGCTGCGGGGTCAGGCGCACATTGCGTTGCGCGCAGAGCTTTTCAGCTTGCACGAGCAGCTCCTGCGTTGTGGTCTTATCCATTTGCACCTCGAAAAGTAGTAGGCCGGAAAACCCCCACTTTATCATGTTCTGTTAAAAACGCCGAGATCCCACGCGGTGTGCTATACCTGACGCAACGCAATATGGGGAGTTAAACAATGAGAAGACCTGACTGCATTCAACACTGGCGCGACGTCGAAGGTGCTGACGATTCGACGTATCCGGACAGTGAAGAACGGTTTGCAATTGGCGCGCCGCTGGCTCGCAAAATGGGGCTAAGGCGTATTGGAATCCATCATGAGCGCTTACCGCCGGGTCGTCGCACTTCCTATCCGCATGCAGAAAGTGACGAGGAAGAGTTTATCCACGTTATTGAAGGTCATCCGCAAGTGTGGATCAACGGTTATCTGTGGAAGCTGGAGCCAGGGGACAGCGTCGGTTTTCCTGCCGGAACGGGCGTGTGCCATACCTTTATCAACAACACCGACGAGGATGTACGACTGCTGGTGGTAGGGGAAGCGAACAAAAAACACAACCGTATCTACTACCCGCTTAATCCGATGTATGCCGCCACTCGAGAAGACCGTTGGGTCGACCATCCTCCGCAGTTTTTTGGTCCCCATGACGGAAAACCTGGGCGAAAATAATATCCTCTTCTATAAATATTGAGGGCCGTCACAAATACAATAGGCCAGTTGGGTGATTTAACTTAAGGAAATAGCAGGTCTTTTGGTTCCTATTCACAGCAATAGTTCGCTCCCGTATGGGCGTAAATAGCGGGGGGTTGTTTAATAACACTATAAGACGGGCATACTGTGAAAAAAACTTTTAAATTTTCGGTGGTTAGCATTGCTGTATCTCTGCTGATGGCAAATCAGGCGTCTGCCGCTAATACCTGGACGGAAGCGCGTAGTGATGCAATGGGTGGCACGGGCGTGGCGGCGGGCAATTATGGCAGCGGGGTGTTAATCAACCCGGCGCTGTTGGCTAAAGCTAAACCTGATGATGACATTACTGTCATTTTGCCGTCCGTTGGCGCCAGAATTACGGATAAAGATAATCTTCAGGATCAAATCGACGACATCAGTGACAAAGTTGACCACTACAGCGATGTTGTGGACAGCCTCACGGCAGCGCAGATTATCGCTAACCCATTAGGTTCTGTTAATCAGTTCCAGGGTGCGGCAAAAGATCTCGCTGATGAACTTAGTAGTCTGAAAGGCAAAACGGCGCGTGCAAATGCGGGCGCGGGTATTGCGGTCAGTATTCCTAATAACGTGCTCTCGGTAGCCTTCGTGGCGAAAGGCAACGCGCACGCTCGCGTAAGCTCTTCTATCGATCAGCAAGATATTGATTATTTGCGCAGCATCCAGAACAGCAAAATTGTCGCGGGTGGGGTTGCGCTGGACGCCGCGTTAAACGGCACCGATCAAATTACCGAAAACCTCAACTCCACGGCATCTGGCCGAGCAGCCATTGTCTCTGACTACGGTGTTGCGGTTGCCCGCCAGTTTGATATTGCGGATATCCCGGTGTCCGTGGGTATCACACCAAAACTGCAGAAAACCTGGCTCTACAACTACACCACCTCCATTTACGACTATGACAGTAACGACTGGAACAGCAGCCGTTACCGTACGGATGATACTGGTTTTAACGTTGATGCCGGCGTGACCGCTGATTTTGGTGAAAACTGGACGGTAGGCTTGAGCGGGCAGAACCTGATGTCTCGTGATATTGATACCAAAGACATTCGTATCCGTAATGGTCGTACGGGCGATGTGGTGAACTACAAAGATACTTACCAGATTCGTCCGTTGGTGACCGCAGGCGTGGCGTGGCACACCGATCTGCTGACCTTAACGGCTGATGGCGACCTCACCGAAACCAAAGGCTTCAAAAGTGAAGAAAACTCACAGTATGTCGGCGTAGGTGCGGAAGTCACCCCGCTGAGCTGGCTGGCAGTGCGTGCCGGTTATCGTGCGGATGTGAAGGGGAACGATAGCAACGTGTTCACCGGCGGTGTCGGCTTTGCACCGTTCAACACCGTCCATGTGGATCTGATGGGTCTGTATGGCGAAGACGAAACCTGGGGCGCGGGCGCGCAGTTAAGCGTGACGTTCTAAGGCGAACCGGAGGCCATGCGCCTCCGGTTTTCTTTGTGCTATAGTAGCGCCCCTTTTCCAGCAGATGCCTAAAACTTCGCCATGTCGTCAGAATTAAAGTCCACTTTCCCTGCACACCGTTTTTCCATCGCGCCGATGCTCGACTGGACGGACAGACATTGCCGCTACTTCCTGCGTCAGCTGTCTCGTCACACGCTGTTGTACACCGAAATGGTGACCACCGGAGCGATTATTCACGGTAAGGGCGACTATCTGGCCTACAGCGAAGAAGAGCATCCTGTAGCGCTGCAGCTGGGCGGCAGCGATCCGGCCGCGCTGGCAGAATGTGCAAAGCTTGCAGAAGCGCGTGGCTACGACGAAATTAACCTCAATGTGGGTTGTCCGTCCGATCGCGTGCAGAACGGTATGTTTGGCGCCTGTCTGATGGGCAACGCACAGCTGGTGGCTGACGGCATTAAAGCGATGCGCGACGTGGTGTCGATTCCGGTTACCGTCAAAACGCGTATCGGAATCGACGATCAGGACAGCTACGAATTCCTGTGTGATTTCATTGATACCGTTGCAGGGAAAGGCGAGTGCGAGACGTTTATCATTCACGCACGCAAAGCCTGGCTGTCGGGTCTTAGCCCGAAAGAAAACCGCGAGATCCCGCCGCTGGATTACCCGCGCGTGTATCAACTCAAGCGTGATTTTCCGCATCTGACGATGTCGATCAACGGTGGCATTAAATCTCTCGAAGAGGCTAAAACGCACCTGCAGCATATGGATGGCGTGATGGTCGGGCGTGAGGCGTACCAAAATCCGGGCATTCTGGCGACCGTTGACCGCGAAATCTTCGGTATTGAGAGTGCGGACAGCGATCCGGTTGCCGTGGTCCGTGCGATGTATCCGTACATTGAACGTGAGCTGAGCAATGGCACCTATCTGGGGCACGTCACCCGCCATATGCTTGGGCTTTTCCAGGGAATTCCGGGTGCGCGTCAGTGGCGTCGTTACCTGAGTGAAAATGCGCATAAAGCGGGCGCAGATATTGAAGTGCTGGAACACGCTCTGCGCCTGGTCGCCGACAAACGATAATTTTCACTAAAAGATCGTCAAATTCACCACGCCCTGCACATCGCTGCGGGGTGTTTTTGTTTCTAAATCAGTAAGTTAATTTTGGCACGTTTCTTGTAATAGCTTTGGCATCGTTGTGGGATATTCGGGAGAGCGTCATGCTGGAACTGCTTTTTGTGATTGGATTTTTTGTCATGCTGATGGTGACGGGTATTTCATTGCTCGGGATTATCGCCGCGCTGGTTGTCGCCACGGCGCTGATGTTCGTCGGTGGGTTGTTTGCGCTGATGATCAAACTGTTGCCGTGGTTACTGCTGGCGATTGCGGTTGTGTGGGTCATAAGGGCAGTGAAAACGCCAAAAGTCCCAAATTATCAGCGCAATAACCGCTTTCGTTACTAAGGTATTGAGGCGTTCGTCACATACCTGTAACTTTTCCGGCAGCACGGCTTAGAACAGAATAGGATTTACTTATCAAATCTGTCACTATTGTTGCCGATAAAGAATTCATCGCGCTGTACCCTACATACAGCCGAACTAAAAAAAGAAAGGGCTTCCCACGGGAAGCCCAATTTCTTATATCCCCGTCATAATTCAAGCCGCAGATGCGTTGGCTGCTTTCATTCACCCCAGTCATTTACTTGCGTAAGCTCCCGGGGATTCATTCAATTGCCGCCTTTTTGCAACATGAATTATTGAGGGCAAATGAGCATATTAGGGAATCAGCAAACTCGATCCCTCTGTCGCACGACTTTCCAGCACCTCATGCGCGCGCTGCGCCTCGCTCAGCGGATATTTCTGCGCATCAGACACATCCACTTTAATGACGCCGCTGGCGATCAACGAGAACAATTCGTTGCTGGCTTCGGTCAATTCATCACGCGTAGTGATATATCCCTGAAGGGAAGGGCGAGTCACATACAGCGAGCCTTTCTGGTTCAAAATGCCCAGGTTAACGCCCGTCACCGCGCCAGAGGAATTACCAAAGCTCACCATCAGCCCGCGGCGTTGCAGGCAATCCAGCGAGGCTTCCCAGGTGTCTTTTCCCACAGAGTCATACACCACGCGCAGCTTTTTACCGCCGGTGATCTCTTTCACCCGTTCCGCAATGCTCTCTTCGCGGTAGTTAATCACCTGCCATGCACCAGCCTGTTTTGCACGCTGCGCCTTTTGCGCACTGCCGACGGTGCCGATCAGTTTTGCGCCCAGCGCCTTCGCCCACTGACAGGCGATTAACCCTACGCCGCCTGCGGCAGCATGGAACAGGAACGGCTCATCCGGTTTAATTTCGTAGGTTTTACGCAGCAGATAGAAGACAGTTAGCCCTTTGAGAAATGACGCTGCGGCTTGCTCAAACGAGATGGCATTGGGCAGTACTGCGGCTTTATCGGCAGGGACGTTATGAACAGAGCTGTAAGCACCCAGAGGCGACTGCGCATACACCACGCGGTCGCCTTCTTTAATATGCTTAACGGCGCTTCCGACTTTGACCACCACGCCCGCCGCTTCGGTTCCCAAACCGCTCGGCATGGTCGGTGGCGGATACAGCCCGCCGCGAATATAGGTGTCGATGTAGTTGATGCCAATCGCTTTATTTTCTACCTGGACTTCGTTCTCACCAGGCGCGGCTGGAGTGAACTCCACCGCTTTGAGTACTTCGGGGCCACCATGCTTGTGAAATTCAATGCGCGTTGCCATGATTCCTCCAGAAAATGTGGTAATCTTTCGACCCATTCTTTATCTCGGTAACTCCATTCACTATGGCAGGAAATAAACCCTTCAACAAACAGACTGAACCCCGTGACCGCGACCTCCAGGTTGCCGGGCTAAAGGTCCCGCCGCACTCGATTGAAGCGGAACAGTCGGTGTTGGGCGGTTTAATGCTGGACAACGAACGCTGGGACGATGTCGCCGAGCGCGTTGTGTCTGACGATTTCTATACCCGTCCGCACCGCCATATTTTCACCGAAATGGCGCGTCTGCAGGAGTCGGGCAGCCCGATTGACCTGATCACGCTCGCGGAATCGCTTGAGCGTCAGGGGCAACTGGATAGCGTCGGTGGCTTCGCCTACCTCGCAGAGTTATCAAAAAACACGCCAAGCGCGGCGAACATCAGCGCATACGCTGACATCGTTCGTGAACGTGCGGTTGTGCGTGAAATGATCGCCGTAGCAAACGAAATCGCCGAAGCCGGTTTTGATCCACAGGGCCGGACCAGTGAAGATCTGCTGGATCTCGCGGAATCACGCGTATTTAAAATTGCCGAAAGCCGGGCAAATAAAGATGAAGGCCCGCGCAATATCGCCGACGTGCTTGATTCGACGGTTGCGCGCATCGAAGCGCTGTTCCAGCAGCCGCACGACGGCGTCACGGGTGTGAACACCGGTTATGACGACCTGAATAAAAAAACCGCCGGTTTACAGCCGTCGGATCTGATTATTGTCGCGGCACGTCCGTCGATGGGTAAAACGACATTTGCGATGAACATTGTCGAAAATGCGGCGATGTTGCAGGATAAACCGGTGCTTATCTTTAGTCTGGAGATGCCTTCAGATCAGATCATGATGCGTACCCTTGCGTCGCTGTCACGCGTCGATCAGACCCGCATCCGTACCGGACAGCTCGATGATGAGGACTGGGCGCGCATCTCTGGCACCATGGGCATCCTGCTGGAAAAACGTAATATTTATATCGATGACTCTTCCGGCCTGACGCCGTCCGAAGTGCGCTCGCGCGCGCGTCGTATTGCCCGTGAGCACGGCGGCATTGGTCTCATCATGATCGACTACCTGCAGCTGATGCGCGTTCCGTCGCTGTCGGATAACCGTACGCTGGAAATCGCCGAAATCTCGCGCTCGCTCAAGGCGTTAGCGAAAGAATTACAGGTACCCGTCGTTGCACTTTCTCAGCTTAACCGCTCCCTGGAGCAACGTGCTGACAAGCGCCCGGTTAACTCAGACTTGCGTGAATCTGGCTCCATCGAGCAGGATGCCGATTTGATTATGTTCATCTATCGTGACGAGGTATATCACGAAAACAGCGACATGAAAGGCATCGCAGAAATCATTATTGGTAAGCAGCGTAACGGCCCGATCGGTACGGTGCGCCTGACCTTTAACGGACAATGGTCGCGCTTCGATAATTATGCGGGACCTCAATACGACGACGAATAATTCCTCGTCATCCTTCGCGCCACAGCGGCGTTGGCTTTACCCGTTCACCCCGGTCGCTTAGTTATCTAAGCTCCCGGGGATTTACGGTCTTGCCGCCTTGCTGTGACGCAAATGATTTAGAGGAATACTTTTCTTTACGGCAAGGAATTCAAATGCAAGCGGCAACTGTAGTCATTAACCGCCGCGCTCTGCGACACAACCTGCAACGTCTGCGTGAACTGGCGCCCGCCAGTAAACTCGTTGCAGTCGTGAAAGCGAACGCTTACGGACACGGTCTTCTTGAGACCGCGCGAACGCTCCCTGATGCCGATGCCTTTGGCGTCGCCCGTCTCGAAGAAGCCCTACGCTTACGCGCGGGCGGTATTACGCAACCCATTCTGTTGTTAGAAGGTTTCTTTGAAGCCACTGACCTGACGACGATCGCCGATCAGCATCTGCACACCGCGATTCATAATGAAGAACAGCTGCTGGCGTTGGAAACGGCTGAACTGAGCGAACCGGTGACCGTGTGGATGAAGCTCGATACAGGCATGCATCGCCTGGGCGTACGTCCGGAACAGGCCGAGGCGTTTTATCAGCGGTTAAGCCAGTGCAAAAACGTGCACCAGCCGGTGAATATCGTCAGCCATTTTGCCCGCGCCGACGAACCGGAATGCGGCGCAACGGAGCAGCAGCTCGATATTTTCAACACCTTTTGCGAAGGCAAGCCAGGCATGCGTTCCATTGCGGCCTCTGGCGGCATTTTGCTGTGGCCGCAATCGCACTTTGACTGGGCGCGGCCTGGCATCATTCTTTACGGCGTTTCACCGCTGGAAAACAAACCCTGGGGCCCTGATTTTGGTCTGCAGCCGGTAATGTCTTTGGTGTCGAACCTGATCGCTGTGCGCGAGCACAAAGCGGGTGAACCTGTTGGCTATGGCGGCACCTGGGTGAGCGAGAGCGATACGCGCCTGGGCGTTGTGGCGATGGGTTATGGCGACGGTTATCCACGCGCGGCACCTTCGGGAACGCCCGTGCTGGTGAATGGCCGTGAAGTGAAGATTGTCGGCCGTGTCGCGATGGACATGATTTGCGTCGATCTTGGGCCAGACGCTCAGGATAAAGCGGGCGATGCAGTCGTATTGTGGGGCGAAGGTCTCCCCGTTGAGCGCATCGCTGAAATTACGAAAGTGAGTGCTTACGAACTTATTACGCGTTTGACCTCACGCGTGGCAATGAAATACATCGACTAACGCCTTCTTTGTCTTTTGATGAGGCATTTGGGGTGCAGGCAAACAGGCCGCACCCCAACTTCATTAACATCCTCTCGACCTTCTTTCACTTCCGGTTTATTGTTGAAATCCCTGCCTCTTAGATATCCGGAGAATCATCGCGTGTTCCAGAAAGTTGACGCCTACGCCGGCGACCCCATCCTCTCCTTAATGGAGCGTTTTAAAGAAGATCCGCGCAGCGACAAAGTGAACCTGAGCATCGGTCTGTATTACAACGAAGATGGCATTATTCCTCAGTTGAAAGCCGTCTCCGAAGCCGAAGCGCGTATGAATTCAGTGCCGCATGGCGCGTCGCTTTACCTGCCGATGGAAGGGTTGAACACCTATCGCAATACCATCGCGCCGCTGCTTTTTGGAGCCGATCATGTCGTGTTGCAGGAAAAGCGTGTGGCGACTATTCAGACGCTGGGCGGTTCTGGTGCGCTGAAGGTGGGTGCAGACTTTTTGAAGAAATACTTCCCGGATTCAGGTGTCTGGGTGAGTGACCCAACGTGGGAAAACCACGTCGCCATCTTTGAAGGCGCGGGTTTTGTGGTGAACACCTATCCGTGGTTCGACAATAAAACCAACGGCGTGCGCGTTAATGCGCTTCTGGAAAAGCTCAATACGCTCCCGGAACGCAGCATTGTCCTGCTGCATCCGTGCTGCCATAACCCGACCGGCGCTGACCTGACCAACGATCAGTGGGATGCGGTGATTGAGGTGCTGAAAACACGCAATCTGATCCCGTTCCTCGATATCGCCTATCAGGGCTTTGGCGCAGGCATGGAAGAAGATGCCTACGCCATTCGCGCCATTGCCAGCGCCGGATTGCCTGCACTGGTCAGCAACTCCTTCTCAAAAATCTTCTCACTGTACGGCGAGCGCGTCGGCGGCTTGTCCGTTATCTGTGAAGATGGAGAGGCCGCGGGGCGTGTGCTGGGGCAACTTAAAGCCACCGTTCGCCGTATCTATTCAAGCCCGCCGGCCTTTGGCGCGCAGGTGGTGGCGACCGTTCTCGGTGACGACGAGTTGAAATCGCTGTGGCTTGCGGAAGTCGAAGCCATGCGTAAGCGAATCCTGGCGATGCGTCAGGAACTGGTGAACGTACTGAAAGAGACCGTGCCGGAGCATAACTTTGATTATCTGCTCAAACAGCGCGGTATGTTCAGTTATACCGGTCTGAGCGCGGCACAGGTCGACCGTCTGCGTGAAGAGTTTGGCGTCTACCTGATCGCCAGTGGCCGCATGTGTGTCGCGGGTCTAAACGCCCACAACGTCCAGCGTGTGGCACAGGCGTTTGCCGCTGTAATGTAAGTGCTTACCAACAAACCCTCTCTTGCGAAGAGAGGGTTCCTGCTTCATGGCGTCCTCTGTGATATCCCTCATTCTACCAGGGTTAATATTAAGAATTGTCTTCCCATCATCTGCTTCAGAGGTTATGGTCTGATAGTTTTTTGACCATTCGCTCAATTTAAAAGCATAAAAAATAGAATATTCAGGGGAATACATGCGCAAGATCACACTGGCGCTCAGCGCCGCCTGCTTATTGTTCTCGCTAAATAGTGCAGTCGTCGCCCGCGCTTCTGCACCGACACCACTTTATACCGGTACTACCGCCGCCATTTTGGCTGAACAAGCCCCCATTCACTGGGTCTCTGTGGCACAAATTGAAAACAGTCTGATGGGCCGCGCGCCTATGGCTGTCGGTTTCGACATCGACGATACCGTCCTTTTCTCAAGCCCTGGCTTCTGGCGCGGCAAAAAAACTTTCTCACCAGCCAACGAGGAATACCTCAAAAATCCTGAATTCTGGGAAAAAATGAATAACGGCTGGGATGAATTCAGCATTCCGAAAGAAGTCGGCCGCGCGCTGATCGCCATGCACGTGAAACGCGGCGACAGTATTTATTTCGTGACCGGTCGCAGCCAGACGAAAACCGAAGCTGTCTCTAAAACGCTGCAGGGTGATTTTGCGATTCCGTCTGCAAACATGAATCCGGTAATTTTTGCGGGTGATAAAGCGGGGCAAAACACCAAAACACAGTGGCTGGAACAGAAAAACATCAAAGTTTTCTATGGTGATTCGGATAACGACATCACTGCAGCCCGCGATGTCGGTGCCAGAGGCATCCGCGTGTTGCGGGCTTCAAACTCGACATATCGTCCGTTGCCGATGGCGGGAGCGTTCGGGGAAGAGGTGATTGTGAATTCCGAATACTGATTTGTGATTATTTTTTGAACAAATCAGGCTTGCCTGGGTTTACCTTTCGCCGTCTTGCTGCACACTTAAAGGGGGCAGTTTCTCAGGTCGCATTCAACCCACTGAAAGGGGAACACAGATGACAGTTTCGGAGATATTGCAATACTGCATGAACAAAACTGGCGCTGAACAAAGCGTTCACAGCGACTGGAAAGCCACGCAAATCAAAGTGGCTGACGTGTTGTTTGCGATGGTGAAAGATGTCGAAGGTCGCCCGGCAGCCTCATTAAAAACCAGTCCGGAGCTCGCGGATTTGCTGCGTCAGCAGCACAGCGATGTGCGTCCCAGCAAGCATCTGAATAAAGCACACTGGAGCACGATTTATCTCGACGGATCGCTACCGGATTCGCAGATTTACTATCTGGTGGATGCGTCTTATCAGCAGGCCATCGAGTTGCTGCCGGATACTACCCGGCAGCAACTTTCAGTCTAAGAACTACAGCAGAGGTTTCAGGAAGCGTGCGGTGTGCGAGGCTTCGCACTCAGCCACCGTCTCTGGCGTACCGGAGACAAGGATTTCACCGCCGCCGCTGCCGCCTTCTGGACCGAGATCCACAATCCAGTCAGCGGTTTTGATGACGTCCAGGTTGTGCTCAATCACCACGATCGTGTTGCCCTGATCGCGCAACTGATGCAGCACTTCAAGCAACTGCTGAATATCGGCAAAGTGCAAACCGGTGGTCGGTTCATCCAGGATATACAGCGTCTGACCCGTCCCGCGTTTCGACAGCTCACGCGCCAGCTTCACGCGCTGTGCCTCGCCGCCGGACAGCGTTGTCGCCGATTGCCCCAGACGAATGTAGGTTAACCCCACGTCCATCAGCGTTTGCAGCTTACGCGCGAGCGCAGGCACCGCATCAAAGAACTCACGCGCTTCTTCGATGGTCATATCCAGCACTTCGTGGATCGTTTTGCCTTTGTACTTAATCTCCAGCGTTTCGCGGTTATAGCGTTTGCCTCTGCACTGATCGCACGGCACATAAATATCCGGCAAGAAGTGCATTTCGACTTTGATCACGCCGTCACCCTGACAGGCTTCACAGCGTCCGCCGCGCACGTTAAAGCTGAAACGTCCTGGCGTATACCCGCGCGAACGTGATTCAGGAACACCGGCAAACAGTTCACGTACAGGCGTAAACACGCCGGTATAGGTCGCCGGGTTCGAGCGCGGCGTACGACCAATCGGGCTTTGGTCGATATCGATAACTTTATCGAAATGTTCCAGGCCATGGATCTCGCGATACGGCGCGGGTTCTGCCAGCGTTGCGCCGTTTAGCTGAGTCTGTGCAATCGGGAACAGCGTGTCGTTAATCAGCGTCGATTTACCGGAACCCGACACGCCCGTTACGCAGGTGAACAGCCCCACCGGCAGCGTCAGGGTCACATCTTTCAGGTTGTTGCCGCGCGCGCCGGTCAGTTTCAACACTTTTTCCGGATTGGCGGCGACGCGCTGCTTCGGAACTTCAATTTTACGCTTGCCGCTCATGAACTGGCCGGTCAACGATTCCGGCACCGCCATAATGTCTTTCAGCGTGCCTTCTGCCACGACCTGGCCACCGTGCACGCCAGCACCAGGACCGATGTCGATCACATGGTCAGCGGCGCGGATCGCATCTTCATCGTGCTCAACCACAATCACCGTGTTGCCAAGGTTACGCAGATGAATCAGCGTGCCGAGCAGACGCTCGTTATCGCGCTGATGCAGGCCGATTGACGGCTCATCCAGCACGTACATCACACCAACCAGACCCGCACCAATCTGGCTTGCCAGACGGATACGCTGCGCTTCACCGCCGGAGAGGGTTTCCGCCGAGCGAGAAAGTGACAGATAGTTCAGGCCGACGTTGACCAGGAACTTCAGACGATCGCCGATCTCTTTCAGGATTTTCTCGGCAATTTGCGCGCGTTGGCCCGCAAGCTTGAGATTCGTGAAGAAATCCATCGCATGGCCGATGCTCATATCCGAGATGGTCGGTAGCGCGGTGTTCTCGACAAAGACGTGGCGTGCCTCGCGCTTCAGACGCGTCCCCTCGCAGGAAGTACAGGAACGGTTGCTGATAAATTTCGACAGTTCTTCGCGCACGGCGCTCGATTCTGTCTCTTTATAACGGCGTTCCATGTTATGCAGGACGCCTTCAAACGGATGACGACGCACGGACGTATCGCCGCGATCGTTCATGTATTTGAATTCAATATTTTCTTTTCCAGAACCGTACAGCACCACTTTATGAACAGTTGCGCCCAGGCTGCCCCACGGCGCATCAACGTCGAATTTGTAGTGTTCTGCCAGTGATTTCAGCATTTGGAAATAGTAGAAATTACGGCGATCCCAGCCGCGAATCGCACCACCCGCCAGCGAAAGCTCTGGATTCTGGATCACGCGATCCGGATCGAAATATTGCTGCACGCCCAGACCGTCGCAGGTTGGACACGCACCCGCCGGGTTGTTGAACGAGAACAGACGCGGTTCCAGCTCGCGCATGCTATAGCCGCAAATTGGACAGGCAAAGTTCGCCGAGAAGAGCAGCTCTTCTGCTTTTGGATCGTCCATGTCAGCCACAATCGCCGACCCACCGGAGAGATCCAGTGCGGTTTCAAACGATTCGGCTAAGCGCTGCGTGAGGTCTTCACGCACTTTAAAGCGGTCAATGACCACTTCAATGGTGTGTTTCTTTTGCAGCTCAAGTTTTGGCGGATCGGACAGATCGCACACTTCACCGTCGATACGGGCGCGGATGTAACCCTGGCTTGCCAGGTTCTCCAGCGTTTTCGCATGCTCGCCTTTTCGGTCTTTAATGATGGGGGCCAGCAACATCAGGCGTTTGCCTTCCGGCTGTGCCAGCACGTTATCCACCATTTGACTGACGGTTTGCGCCGCCAGCGGCACGTCATGGTCCGGGCAGCGCGGTTCGCCTACGCGGGCAAACAGCAGGCGCAGGTAGTCGTGAATTTCAGTAATGGTGCCGACCGTTGAGCGCGGGTTGTGCGATGTTGATTTTTGCTCAATAGAAATGGCAGGCGATAACCCTTCAATGTGGTCAACGTCCGGCTTTTCCATCAGCGACAAAAACTGACGCGCATAGGCAGAAAGCGATTCAACGTAACGGCGCTGTCCTTCGGCATATAAGGTGTCGAAAGCCAGTGATGATTTGCCAGACCCCGAAAGCCCGGTCACGACAATAAGCTTGTCGCGAGGGATTATGAGGTTGATATTCTTGAGATTATGGGTGCGGGCGCCCCGTACTTCGATCTTATCCATTCACCTTTCCCGGTAGAGACTCGGATGCCTGGTTTGTTTGAAGGACAAACGGCAGAAACGGCTAATTATGACACAATCTGACCTGTTTGAATATACAGTATTGGAATGCATTTTCTGATTCGTTGTGTAACAATGTCGAGTTCGCAAGAGAACTCTGGAACATGCTACGCAACTATCAAAATGCTACATGGAAATGATACACTCGCGCGTTACACTATTAAGAAACGAATTCAGGAGACACGATCATGGCCAGCAGAGGCGTAAACAAGGTGATTCTCGTCGGTAATCTGGGCCAGGACCCGGAAGTACGCTACATGCCGAGTGGTGGCGCAGTTGCCAACATTACGCTGGCTACTTCCGAATCCTGGCGTGATAAAGCGACCGGTGAGATGAAAGAGCAGACTGAATGGCACCGTGTTGTGCTGTTCGGCAAACTGGCCGAAGTGGCTGGTGAATATCTGCGTAAAGGTTCTCAGGTGTATATCGAAGGTCAGCTTCGTACCCGTAAATGGACCGATCAGTCCGGTGCAGAGAAGTTCACGACTGAAGTCGTGGTTAACGTTGGCGGTACCATGCAAATGCTGGGTGGCCGTCAGGGCGGTGGTGCTCCGGCAGGCGGCGGTCAGCAGCAGCAGGGCAGCTGGGGTCAACCCCAACAGCCACAGGGCGGCGGCAACCAGTTCAGCGGCGGCGCGCAGTCTCGTCCGCAGCAGCAGTCCGCACCGGCACCGTCTAACGAACCCCCAATGGATTTCGACGACGACATTCCGTTCTGATTGTTATAGACGACATGTTTTGTATTGCCAGAAGCCCTGCATTTGCAGGGCTTTTTGTTTCAGAAAGTCGATGCGTTACGCCAAAATTGCGCGATTGATCAGGTGATGACCATCGGCCAGTCGGGTGGGGTATGGCTCATGGCTTCCACCATGACGACTTTCACATTGCTCCAGATAGTTGCCACGTCCGCCATCGTAATGCCCAGTAAGCCCGTCGCAAACCAGCATGCTGCGCCCAGTCCCAATAAGGTGCTGATCACGGCGAGTCCTGCATAATCTGATTTACGGAACTGAATATTGAGCGTGCTGGCTAAAAACATCATCACTGCACTCAATAACGGCCAGCGCAAAAGAACCATGCTGGTAGTAATGGTTGCCATAAAACCTATCCTCGAGATAACAAAAAAGTAACAATGAAACGGCGTTTCACGTTGCAAAATATGTGTGAACTATATCACGTTTGTTCTTTTATTCGCCAGTTCTGTTGCGGAAAAATTGTGCGTGATAAGCCGCTTCTGCGTAAGGATCCGTTGTCGTGAAAATATATCTTCGCAGGCTAAGGGACAGTTTTACTGTGTGTTCATAAGGAATTCATTAGGATAGCGAAAAGGGGGGATGGATTAGGTGAGGAACGAGAATATTTACAGTATTACTACTATGACTTATGCTTGAACGAACAATTAATTATACGCACAGCTAATAACTCAACTTTCTGAATTAATAGATTATTTGTTCTCATTGTCATTTCTTCTTCACACATGCAATTTTTATATTTACATAAGTATGCGCTGTCTTTAAATAATCATTAAATCAATTTTATACGAATCTTGAGTTATTCGTTATGCCCGATTTATATTATTCAATCACCTGCGAATAAAAATGATGAAAGACACATGCCGCGAAGTGATTAACGACAGCATGCTGGCTTTGCATGCTTTAGCAAAACTGATGCCGCTGCTTACTCTTCAGCGTTCGCTGTCTGAGATGCTGGAAACGATTAACCGTACGCTTGGCTCGACGCTTGCCTGGGTCAGTATCGATGATGAAAGCGCTCAGTCGCGCGTTGTTTGCGCGGGGGAGGTGACTTGTCACCCTTTTGAAGTGACGGGTTTCCTGGCCAGCACGTTGCTGCAACAGCATCACCGCGCGTGGCGGTCTATTTACTGGAAAGAAAACGTCGGCAGGGTAATATTTTCACCCCAGCATCCAGGGCATGCGCAATTACAAAGCGGGGTGTTATGTAAATTATCCTCCCGGGATGGACGTTGCAGCGGCTATTTCTTTCTCGCGTTTTCGCAGCGTATTGATACGTTGCCCGTGCTGAAACATATTGTTGTTGTGCTCGCAGAAAAGCTCAAAGATTATTTTGCCGAAATTATTTCCCGAGAGCGCACGGCCATTGAGATGCAGCGTGTGGTGACTCAATATAAAACGTTGTTTGAACGTGCCCCGGTATTAATGACCTCTTTTGATCGACATAACCGTTGCGTGTTGGGGAACGGTGAATGCGAAAAAGTATTCGGCTGGAGCATGGTGGAAATCAATGCCCATCCCGATCCTCTGGCGCTTTTTTATCCCGATCCCGAAGAGCGCCGACGGGTGCGCGATTCAATCCATATTTCGTCCCTGAAAGATATGTACGAGTGGCACCCGCTGCGAAAAGACGGATCGCAGCTCACGATTTTGTGGTCGAATATTCTGCTGCCCGATGGCTCTATTTTGAATATTGGTCTGGATATCACCGAACGCAAAAAAGCGGAACGTCAGCTGGCGTTGAGGGCCACCACTGACGATCTCACCGGCTGTTTTAATCGTTCCGCAATTTTGCAGAAGCTTCAGGCGGCGACGGAGCAACATCAGCTGTCAGAAACGGGAAGCCCTTTCTGCGTGTTGATGTTCGATCTTGACTATTTCAAACAGATTAATGATGAGTGGGGCCATCAGGTCGGAGACGCGGCCCTGGTCTATTTTTGCGATCGGCTGCGTGAGTTGAGCCCGAGACTCTCTGCTCTGGGTCGGGTTGGCGGCGAGGAGTTTTTGCTTCTGCTCACGCAAGCCGATAGTCAGGCGGCGATGGCGCTTTCCACACTGCTGCGTTCCTCGCTCTTTGACAGACCCATGCGGGTCGAAGACAAATCGTTGGTTCTTTCCTTTAGTGCGGGTGTGGTAGAGGTCTGTCATGGTCAACGCGATACCTCTTCACTGCTTACGCGTGCCGATAAAGCGTTATATGATGCAAAACGTAGCGGAAGAGGAAAAACGGTGATCGCCATTGATTATTTATAAATCATCATTCGTAATGTTTATCTGCAAATAATCTTAAATTTCATGATTAAGGTGTGTTTTTTCCATGCTGTTGCGAGTTTGACTTAATCAATGATCCCTTGTCGTGTTATCTTAAAACTCACCGGTAATGCTGGATAATAACTTTCCCTAATAAAAACGAAACGCATACTTTTAGTTTGAGTTACGGACACATATTATCGTCATAACTAACTTTGAGAATTTTAATACTAAAAGTCAGTTGCTAACTTCGCATGATTCATGCAACGTAATCACCTGTTTATCAAAGCATCCGGCCTTCATTACTACAGGCACACATATTGCAGGGATATAGGGCGGAAATGAATCGTAGCGCACGGCGCAAGGTGCTGAGGGTAGTCGGGGTCATCATGGTAGTTTTGCTACCGGTGATGCTTGCGCTATGGTTTGCCCAGCTAAGAGCCGTTACCGAAACAAGCAGCCAGCTACGTACCTTTGCCCAACTCGCTTTAGATAAAACTGAACTCGTTATTGAGCAGGTTGATTTAGCCCGCGACGCTGCCAAAAAATACCAGGGTGAAGTGTGTTCGCCTGCGCATCGGCAATATATGTTAAATGTCGTTCGTGGACGTCTCTACGTGGCTGATTTAATATATGCAGATGGTCAGCGCTTTTTATGTTCCACGGTCTCCACGCCAGATCAGCCCTACATTATCCCTACCGCAAATTACACACGTAAACCCGACGTCTCTATCTATTATTTCCGCGATACGCCGTTCTTCGCCGGTTATAAAATGACATATATGCAGCGCGGAAATTACGTGGTGGTGGTCAACCCATTGTCATATGGTGAAGTCATGTCTGCCGACCATACATTGACATGGGGTGTATATGATACGGTGACTAATGATTTCTTTTCCGTCAGTCCACACGCCGAAATTTCTTTATTACATTCGCTATTAGGTAATCCTGAGCAAGCATTTCAAAGTAATGGTCGTTTTTACACCACCGCAAATTCTGCGAAACGTCCTATCGCCGCGATTGTTTCTACCTCGAATACCCGATTTTATGAAATGCTTTATCATCAGGCGACATTGACGTTGCCGCTGGGAATGATTTGCAGCGTAATTATATTGCTGGTGTGGTCACGCACACATCGAGAATTTAATTCACCTGGACGTTTATTGCACCGCGCATTAAATAAACGCCAGCTGTGTGTACATTATCAACCCATTATTGATATAAAAAATAAGCAATGCGTAGGTGCGGAAGCCCTGCTTCGTTGGCCAGGTTTTAACGGTCAGGTAATGAGTCCCGCAGAGTTTATTCCGCTGGCAGAGAAAGAGGGCATGATTGAGCGGATTACCGATTATGTTGTTGAAGAGGTCTTTAACGATCTCGGCCATTTTTTGGGGAATAACCCGCATCTTTATATCTCCATTAACCTGTCGGCATCCGATTTCCACTCTTCTCGCCTGATCGCCCTGATCTCTGATAAAGCTCAGCAATATTCCGTGCGCGCTCAACAAATTAAGATTGAAGTGACAGAGCGCGGATTTATTGATGTGCCGAAAACCACCCCTGTGATTCAGGCTTTCCGTCAGGCCGGGTATGAAGTCGCGATCGATGACTTTGGTACCGGTTATTCCAACCTGCATAACCTGTATTCACTGAACGTCGACATCCTGAAAATCGATAAATCGTTTATCGATACCCTGACGACCAACAGCACCAGTCACCTGATTGCAGAACACATCATTGAAATGGCCCAGAGCTTGCGGCTGAAAACCATCGCTGAAGGGGTGGAGACGGCGGAGCAGGTGACCTGGTTACTGAAGCGTGGCGTGCAATATTGCCAGGGTTGGCATTTTGCGAAGGCGATGCCGCCGCAAGAGTTTATGGACTGGCAGCAGCACCCTGTTCACGTTCTGGTCCCGCGTACCAGCTAGTTGAGCTGGTGGCGGTAATCGCTCGGGGTGCGATCAAATTCGCGTCTAAATACCCGGGAAAATGTCTGCTGTGAAACGTATCCCAAATCCATCGCGATATCAAAAATCGGACGGCGCGTGCTGCGCAACGCCTGCGCTGCCAAAAGCAATCTGCGCTGACGAATGTAATCCCCCAGCGTCTGATGCATGACCGTGCGGAACATTCTCTGCAGATACCACTTCGAATAGCCCGACTTCTTCGCGACGGCGTCAATGTTTAATGGTTGGTCGATATGTTCATCAATCCATTCAATCAATGTCTGAATAATTTGCTGATGTGACATAAGGTTGCCCCTCTTTAAATACAACACTTTCAGTTGATTGGTCGTTTTCTCTGCGGGGGAGTATAATTCCTCAAGTTAACTTGAGGTAAAGAGGTTTTATGGAAAAGAGATTACCGAGAATTAAAGCGTTGCTGACTCCGGGTGAAGTCGCAAAACGCAGCGGGGTGGCGGTCTCGGCGCTGCATTTCTATGAAACAAAAGGGCTGATTAAAAGCATCCGTAACGGCGGCAACCAGCGCCGTTATACCCGCGATGTGCTGCGTTACGTGGCGATTATCAAAATTGCGCAACGCATCGGGATCCCGCTGGCGACCATCAGCGACGCTTTTGGCGTGCTGCCAGAAGGTCATTCGCTGAGTGTAAAAGAGTGGAAAGATCTCTCCTCGCAGTGGCGCGAGGAGCTGGACCGGCGTATCCATACGCTGGTTGCGCTGCGCGATGAGCTGGATGGATGCATCGGGTGTGGGTGCCTTTCGCGGAGCGATTGCCCGTTGCGTAACCCTGGCGACAAACTGGGTGAGCAGGGCACGGGCGCACGACTGCTGGGCGAAGAATAAAAAAACTAAAGCGCCAGACTAAGGCGCTTTAGTTTATTCCCGGTCTTTGTCTTTCTCTCTATCCCGCTGGTTCACGGGAGGGTTTCCCCCGACATCAGCACCCCTCATGTCGAGCAGTTGGGGAGGTTCCGGTTTGTGCTGACACTTTAATTGTATGCAAAATCGTCATCTTCGCCAGCGCGAACGTTCAGATTTTAGCCAAAATTTTTTCGCGGAGTTGTGCAATTTTCTATAGTTAGTTTGTATGAATCAGAGGAGAAATCCATGCTCACGCTCCACCACTTGAATCAATCCCGTTCACAGCGCGTGATCTGGGCGCTCGAAGAACTTGGCGTGCCGTATCAAATTGTCCGCTATCAGCGTGAAAAAACCATGCTGGCGCCGCCGTCACTCAAGAAAATCCACCCGCTGGGTAAATCGCCCGTGGTAGAAGATAACGGACTGATCCTCGCAGAATCGGGTGCAATTCTTGAATACTTGCAAGAAACCTATGATCCGGAGTCGCATCTCAAGCCTCAGGATGCGGCGCATAAAACCCAGTATCGCTTCTGGCTGCATTACGCCGAAGGGTCGCTGATGCCCTTACTGATGATGAAACTGGTCTTTAACAGTCTGGGTAAACCGCCGGTGCCTTTCGGCATGCGAACCTTGGGCAAACTGCTGGGACAAGGCGTACAGAAAGGCTATCTCAACGCTCAGATTGAAACGCACGCGCGTTTTGTCGAATCGCATCTGGCCGAGAACAGCTGGTTCGCTGGCGATCATCTCAGCATGGCGGATATTCAGATGAGCTTCCCGGTATTCGCGTTACTTGCGCGCGGTGGAGTCGACAACCTGCCGCATCTACACGCGTGGAAGAAAAAGGTTGAAATGCGTCCGGCGTGGCAACGTGCGATTCAACAGGGTGGACCATTTGAAATCCCCGGATAAACATTAATTGTTATTAAATTGCGCATTCACGATAACGTTTGCGCATCCTCTGGTTATTTCTTCAGCGTCATAAGCTAATTTTAGCGAAAAACGACAAAGTTAAGTTGAAAACGCCCTGTATTAGGCTAGATAATCGTTTGCCTTCAATTAACCACCCGTTTTGTAAGCGCGGAGCTAAACGTTTGCTTTTTTTGTGACGGCCCCTATTCGTCACAAACGCAGCACAAGGATTTGACGTTTCGCTGGCAGTGGAGTTGTCCACCACGCTTATAAACGAATGATAAAAATTCTCAGGGGATGCTTTCTATGTCTACGCCTTCAGCGCGTACTGGCGGTTCACTCGACGCCATGTTTAAAATTTCTGCTCGCGGCAGCACCGTGCGTCAGGAAGTTGTCGCCGGTCTGACGACCTTCCTGGCGATGGTTTACTCCGTGATCGTTGTGCCGGGCATGTTGGGTAAAGCGGGCTTCCCGCCTGCTGCGGTGTTCGTTGCCACCTGTCTGGTTGCGGGTCTGGGTTCTATCGTGATGGGTCTGTGGGCTAACCTGCCGCTGGCGATTGGTTGCGCAATCTCACTGACCGCATTTACCGCGTTCAGCCTGGTGCTGGGTCAGCACATCAGCGTGCCCGTTGCGCTGGGTGCGGTGTTCCTGATGGGGGTGCTGTTTACGGTGATTTCTGCGACCGGCATCCGTAGCTGGATCTTGCGGAACCTGCCGCAAGGCGTCGCGCACGGTACGGGCATCGGTATCGGTCTGTTCCTGCTGCTGATTGCCGCCAACGGCGTGGGCCTGGTGGTTAAAAACCCACTCGACGGCTTGCCGGTTGCGATGGGCCATTTCGCCAGCTTCCCGGTGATCATGTCGCTCATTGGCCTGGCGGTCATTATCGGTCTGGAAAAACTGAAAGTGCCTGGCGGTATCTTGCTGACGATTATCGGGATTTCCGTGGTCGGCCTGCTTTTCGATCCGACCGTTCACTTCTCCGGTATCTTTGCCATGCCGTCGCTGAGTGATGAACATGGCAACTCGCTGATTGGTAGCCTCGATATTGTCGGCGCGCTGAACCCGATTGTGCTGCCAAGCGTACTGGCGCTGGTCATGACCGCGGTATTTGACGCCACGGGGACCATCCGTGCGGTCGCGGGTCAGGCTAATTTGCTGGATAAAGACGGCCAGATTATCGATGGCGGCAAAGCGCTGACCACCGACTCCCTGAGCAGCGTGTTCTCCGGCCTGGTGGGCGCGGCTCCGGCTGCGGTCTACATTGAATCAGCCGCGGGTACGGCAGCAGGCGGGAAAACCGGTCTGACGGCTATCACCGTCGGCGTGCTGTTCTTGCTCATTCTGTTCCTCTCGCCGCTCTCTTATCTGGTGCCGGTTTATGCGACCGCACCGGCGCTGATGTACGTCGGCCTGCTGATGCTGAGCAACGTGGCGAAAATCGATTTTGCCGATTTCGTTGACGCGATGTCCGGCCTGATTACCGCCGTCTTTATCGTGCTGACCTGCAATATCGTCACCGGCATCATGATCGGCTTTGCCTCACTGGTGATTGGTCGTCTGGTGTCGGGCGAATGGCGCAAGCTGAACGTTGGCACCGTGGTGATCGCGATTGCGCTGGTTGCGTTCTATGCGGGCGGCTGGGCCATCTGATTTAGCAGAACCTGCGAAAACGGGTGGCTTAGGCCGCCCGTTTTCATTTTCAGACCACATCTCGTTGTCATTTGCGTTACTCTGAAGAGGGTAAAATAGAAGCACGACGCTTCAGGTTTTAGACAATAAGAAACACGCAAACAGGGAACGCATGGAAATTTTCTTCACCATTCTCATCATGACCCTCGTGGTCTCACTTTCCGGGGTAGTCACCCGCGTACTACCCTTCCAGTTACCCCTCCCGCTGATGCAAATTGCCATTGGTGCGCTATTGGCATGGCCGACGTTTGGCTTGCACGTCGAGTTCGATCCCGAACTGTTCCTCGTGCTGTTCATCCCGCCGCTGCTGTTTGCCGACGGCTGGAAAACGCCCACGCGCGAATTCCTTGAGCACGGGCGAGAGATATTCGGCCTCGCGCTGGCCCTGGTGGTCGTCACGGTGGTCGGGATAGGCTTCCTGATCTACTGGATTGTGCCGGGCATCCCGCTGATTCCAGCCTTTGCGCTGGCCGCCGTGCTGTCGCCTACCGATGCCGTGGCGCTGTCCGGTATTGTCGGCGAAGGGCGCATTCCGAAGAAAATCATGGGGATTTTGCAGGGTGAGGCGCTAATGAATGACGCCTCTGGCCTAGTGGCGCTCAAGTTTGCTGTCGCCGTGGCGATGGGCACCATGATTTTCACTATCGGCGGCGCAACCGTTGAGTTCTTCAAAGTGGCGATTGGCGGCATCCTGGCCGGTTTTGTCGTCAGTTGGCTGTATGGCCGTTCGTTGGGCTTTCTCAGTCGCTGGGGCGGCGATGAGCCTGCAACGCAAATCGTTCTGCTGTTCCTGCTGCCGTTCGCGTCCTATTTGATTGCGGAACATATTGGCGTTTCCGGCATCCTGGCGGCCGTGGCGGCGGGGATGACCATCACCCGTGCAGGTGTGATGCGCCGCGCGCCGCTGGCGATGCGTCTGCGCGCCAACAGCACCTGGGCAATGCTTGAGTTTGTGTTTAACGGCATGGTGTTCCTGCTATTGGGCCTGCAGCTTCCGGGCATTCTGGAATCCTCGCTGGTGGCGGCCGAAGCCGATCCGAACGTTGAAACCTGGATGCTGTTTACCGATATTGTGCTGATTTACGTCGCGCTGATGCTGGTGCGCTTTGGCTGGCTGTGGACGATGAAAAACTTCAGCATGCGCTTCCTGAAGAACAAGCCGATGGAGTTTGGCTCGTGGACCACGCGCGAACTGCTGATTGCGTCTTTTGCGGGCGTGCGTGGGGCCATCACCCTTGCCGGTGTGCTCTCTATTCCGCTGCTTCTGCCCGACGGAAACGTCTTCCCGGCGCGTTACGAACTGGTGTTTTTAGCGGCGGGCGTGATTCTGTTCTCACTGTTTATTGGCGTGGTGATGCTGCCGATTCTGCTGCAACATCTGGAAGTGGCCGACCATGCCCAGCAGCAGAAAGAGGAGCGCATCGCGCGCGCCGCAACGGCAGAAGTGGCGATTGTGGCGATCCAGAAAATGGAGGAGCGTCTTGCCGCAGATATCGAAGAGAACATTGATAACCAGCTGTTGACCGAGGTCAGTTCGCGGGTGATCGGTAACCTGCGCCGTCGTGCCGATGGGAGCAACGATGTTGAAAGCTCCATGCTGGCCGAGAAACTTGAGCGACGCTTCCGCCTGGCCGCGCTGCGCTCCGAGCGTGCCGAGCTGTACCACCTGCGCGCGACGCGCCAGATCAGCAATGAGACGCTGCAAAAATTGCTGCACGATCTCGATTTGCTGGAAGCGCTGTTGATCGAGAGTCAGTAATACGTGCGGTCTGATGCCCTCACCCCGACCCTCTCCCACGGGAGAGGGAGTGGTTCGCTCACCCTCTTAGGGCGTCCCGCTCTGTCGGATGCGTTTTACGTTCCCTCTCCCTTTGGGTTAGGGTGAAGGGACCCAAAACCCCTCGCAGCACGTCAGCCACGCCTGGGCGCTGTTCGACAGATAAACCCCTTCGCGCCAAATCATGCCTAGCTGCCAGTGCAGATCGCTTTCGAGCGGGATCCAGCGCAGCGTGTTTTTATCCAGCCGTTCGCAAATGGGTTGCGGCAAAATCGCGATGCCTACACCCGCCTGTACCATTGCCGCGAGAAAATCCCACTGGCCGCTGCGCACGGCGATGCGCGGCTTCACGTCGTGCTGACTAAACAGCTGCATCAGCTGGCGACTGAGGGCGAAATCTTCGTTGTAAATCAGCAGGGGATGCTCTGCCAGCAGTTCGGGCTTAACGGTTTTAATATCCAGCCAGTCGCCCGAGCGCGGGACCAAAACGCACAGCGGATGGCTGAACAGCGGTAGCGTCGCCAGGCCGCTGTCTTCTTCGACGGGCAGGGCGGTCATCGCCAGATCCAGTTCCCCGTTCATCACCGCCTGCTGCACGGTTAATCCGCCAAATTCAGATATTTTTAGCTCGACGCCCGGATAGCGCTGGCGATACAGACTGATCGGCCCAGCCATCATCATCCCGACCATCGGAGGAATACCGAGGCGCAACAGCCCTTTGTTCAGGTGGTTAATATCGCCAAGCTCTGCTTCGAGCTGGCGGAACTCCGCAAGAATCGCCAGGCCACGTTCAAACACCACGCGCCCGGTATCGGTGAGCAACAGCTTGCGCCCGTCGCGAATCAGCAGGGTACAGTTCAGTTCGTCTTCAAGGTTTTTCAGCATTTTGCTGATGGTGGGTTGGGTGACAAACAGCTTTTCCGCTGCGCGAGTAAAACTCTGCTGGCGAACCACTTCGACAAAATAGCGCAGCGTTCTGATGTCCATGATTATTCCCCGAGACTATGCATTTGATGATTTTAATTCATTTCAGTCCGTTACGTGCGGTCTCTATACTGGCGCTTCATCTCATTTCAAGGAAATCCCCATGGCCGTGGCGTTAAGTCGTGTTACGCCTGCCGTTGTGCAACGACTCCAGATTCCGGTTCAGGTCGGGCTTTATGCTGGATTGTTTGTTTTCGCAGAATATCTCGTCAGCTGGCTGCATTTGCCGCTGCCCGCCAATCTGGTGGGCATGATGTTAATGCTGACGCTGATTGTGTGTCGCGTTATCCCGCTGAACTGGGTGCGCGCAGGCGCAAGCTGGCTACTGGCGGAAATGCTGCTGTTTTTCGTGCCAGCGGTGGTGGCGGTGGTCAATTATGCCCAACTGCTGATGGTTGATGGCTGGCGCATTTTTGCCGTCATTGCGCTGAGTACGTTAATGGTTTTGGGCGCGACGGCGTGGGTAGTGGATAAAGTGTATCGCTTTGAAATCAGCAGGCAGAAGCATGACTAATTTTCAGGTCAGCCTGCTGTGCCTTATCGCCACGCTGGTTATCTATTTTGCCAATAAGCGCCTGTATCGCCGCTTTCATAAATTGCCGCTGATGCCGCTGGTGTTTACGCCCATTTTGCTGGTGCTGATGCTCATTTTTGGCCACATCTCCTGGCAGAATTACATCGGCGAATCGCACTGGCTGCTGTGGCTTTTAGGCCCGGCGACGATCGCGTTTGCCGTCCCCGTGTATGACAATCTCGCCATTATCAAACGTCACTGGATGTCGCTGACCGCAGGCGTGGTCACCGCCACGGTGGTCGCCGTCACCAGCTCCGTCTGGCTGGCGCGCTGGTTTACGTTATCGGATGAAATTCAGCGCAGCCTGGCGGTGCGATCGGTGACGACGCCGTTTGCGCTGGCGGCGGCAAAACCGCTGGGCGGCCAGCCGGATCTGGTGGCGTTGTTTGTCGTCGTTACCGGCGTGTTTGGCATGGCGGTGGGCGATATTCTGTTTTTGCGTTTGTCGATTCGGGAAGGCATGGCGAAAGGTGCCGGGTTTGGTGCGGCGTCGCACGGCGCAGGCACGGCGCGATCCTATGAGCTTGGTCAGCAAGAAGGGGTGGTCGCGAGTCTGGTGATGATGCTGTCTGGCGTGGTGATGGTGCTGGCAGCGCCGCTGGTGGCGTGGATGATGTTCTAAAATTCCCCGGCCAGCGCGGCCGGGGAGATAAGTCGATCAGTGCGCGCGGCCCTGATCGATGCCTAAGCCGGTTTGAGAACGGATAAACTGGGCGCGGAATTTTTCACGCTCCAGCTTACCTTCCGCTGAATTATCGGTGGCCGAGAAGAACCAAATCCCAATAAACGCCACGGCAATTGAGAACAGCGCCGGGTATTCGTACGGGAAGATGGCTTTTTCGTGACCGAGGATCTGCACCCAAATCGTTGGACCGAGGATCATCAGGATCACCGCCGTCAGCAGGCCCAGCCAGCCGCCAATCATCGCCCCGCGCGTGGTCAGTTTTGACCAGTACATCGAGAGCAGGATAATCGGGAAATTACAGCTTGCCGCAATCGAGAAGGCCAGTCCCACCATAAAGGCGATGTTCTGATTTTCGAAAAGAATGCCCAGCAGAATCGCCACCACGCCCAGAATCAGAACCGTGATTTTGGAGACTTTCAGCTCCTGACGTTCCGTCGCACCTTTACGCCACACGTTGGCATACAGATCGTGCGAGACCGCCGAAGCGCCCGCCAGCGTCAGACCCGCCACAACCGCCAGAATGGTGGCGAAGGCGACAGCGGAGATAAAGCCGAGGAACAGGTTACCGCCCACGGCATCGGCCAGATGCACCGCCGCCATGTTATTACCGCCAATCAGCGCGCCAGCAGCATCTTTGAACGCCGGATTCGCACCCACCAGCATGATCGCGCCAAAGCCGATAATAAAGGTCAGGATGTAGAAATAACCCATAAAACCGGTGGCGTAGAAGACGCTTTTACGTGCTTCGCGGGCGTCTGACACCGTGAAGAAACGCATCAGAATGTGTGGCAAGCCTGCGGTACCAAACATCAAACCGAGACCAAGCGACAGGGCGGATATCGGATCTTTGACCAGCCCGCCAGGGCTCATAATCGCTTCCCCTTTCGGGTGAACCGCCATCGCCTGGGTAAACAGATTATTGAAGCTGAAGCCCACGTGTTTCATGACCATAAAGGCCATAAAACTTGCGCCAAACAGCAGCAAAACGGCTTTAATGATTTGCACCCACGTGGTGGCGAGCATGCCGCCAAACAGCACGTACATCACCATCAGCACCCCCACCAGCACCACGGCGATGTGATAGTTCAGGCCGAACAGCAACTGAATCAGTTTGCCTGCCCCGACCATTTGTGCGATCAGGTACAGCGCGACGACCACCAGCGAGCCGCAGGCAGACAGGGTGCGGATCGGTCCCTGTTTCAGGCGATAAGATGCCACGTCGGCGAAGGTGTAGCGCCCAAGATTACGCAGGCGTTCGGCGATCAGGAACAGAATAATCGGCCAGCCCACGAGGAAGCCGAGCGAGTAAATCAGTCCGTCGTAGCCGGAGGTGTAGACCAGCGCAGAAATCCCCAGGAATGACGCGGCGGACATAAAGTCACCCGCAATCGCCAGCCCGTTCTGGAAGCCGGTAATGTTGCCGCCCGCCGTGTAGTAATCATTCCGTGAGCGCACGCGTTTCGACGCCCAGTATGTGATATACAGCGTCAGCAGCACGAAAATCAGGAACATGATAATCGCCTGCCAGTTGGTTGGCTGGCGTTCCACCGCGCCGGTAAGGGCATCGGCCGCGTTGGCCGCGAAGGGCAGTGTGGCGGCTAGCGCCGTCAGGACTCGCTTCATGGGGCTTTTACCTCACGCAACACTTCTTTGTTAAGGCGATCAAATTCACCGTTCGCGCGCACGACGTACACGCCAGTCAGTACAAATGAAATCACAATTACGCCGATACCGATGGGGATGCCGCGCGTCACGCTGGTTCCGGCATGCAAAGGCGTGCCGAGCCAGTGCGGTGCAAAGGCGATCAGCAGAATAAAGCCGACGTAAATGATCAGCATGATGATAGAAAGCGTGAAGGCAAACCGTTGCCGTTTTTCGACGAGCTCCCTGAAATGCGCACTGTTTTCTATCCGTTGATAAATGTCATCATTCATCACAGAACTCTCCAAAGGTAAGGTAGGTTTATAGTTATCAGTGGTGTTCTCCCTCTCCCTGTAGGAGAGGGCCGGGGTGAGGGCATCAGACCGCAGAAATCCCCCTCACCCTAACCCTCTCCCTCAAGGGAGAGGGAACCGCCTGGAGCGGCATTCAGTTACGATGGCATCGCGATGGCCTGCTTCTCTTCAAGCAGTTTTTCCACTACGCCTGGATCGGCGAGCGTTGAGGTATCACCCAGATTGCTGGTGTCACCCGCCGCGATTTTGCGCAGAATTCGGCGCATGATTTTGCCGGAACGGGTTTTTGGCAAGGAGTCGGTCCAGTGCAGCACGTCGGGTGTGGCAAGCGGGCCAATCTCTTTTCGCACCCAGTTGCGCACTTCGGTGTACAGTTCCGGCGTCGGTTCTTCGCCGTGATTCAGCGTGACGTAAGCATAAATCGCCTGGCCTTTGATGTTGTGCGGGATCCCCACCACAGCCGCTTCGGCAATTTTTGGATGCGAGACCAGCGCAGACTCAATTTCAGCCGTCCCCAGACGGTGGCCGGAGACGTTCAGCACGTCATCCACGCGCCCGGTAATCCAGAAATAGCCGTCTTCGTCACGACGCGCGCCGTCACCGCTGAAATACATGTTTTTGAAGGTCGAGAAATAGGTCTGCTCAAAGCGATCGTGATCGCCAAACAGCGTACGCGCCTGACCCGGCCACGAATCGGTAATCACCAGGTTGCCTTCGGTTGCCCCTTCCAGCAGATTGCCTTCGTTATCCACCAGCGCAGGCTGCACGCCGAAGAACGGATGGGTCGCCGAACCGGCTTTCAACTGGGTTGCACCAGGCATTGGGGTGATCATGAAGCCGCCCGTTTCGGTCTGCCACCAGGTGTCGATCACCGGGCATTTTTCGTTACCGATTTTCTTCCAGTACCACTCCCACGCTTCCGGGTTGATAGGCTCGCCAACGGAGCCGAGAATGCGCAGGGAAGAACGGTCAGTGCCGTCGATGGCTTTGTCGCCTTCCGCCATCAGGGCGCGGATCGCCGTCGGTGCGGTATACAGAATGTTCACTTTATGCTTATCAACCACCTGACACATACGCGCAGGCGTTGGCCAGTTGGGTACGCCTTCAAACATCAGCGTGGTTGCGCCGCAGGCCAGCGGGCCGTACAGCAGATAGCTGTGACCGGTGACCCAGCCCACGTCAGCGGTACACCAGTAAATATCACCCTGATGATAATCAAAGACATATTTAAACGTGGACGCCGCGTACACCAGATAGCCGCCGGTGGTGTGCAGCACGCCTTTCGGCTTGCCGGTAGAGCCGGAGGTGTACAGGATAAATAGCGGATCTTCGGCGTTCATCTCTTCGGGCTGATGCTGGTCGCTCGCTTGTTCAATCAGGTCGCTCCACCACAGGTCGCGCCCCTCTTTCCACTCAACGTTACCGCCGGTACGCTTGAACACCACCACATTGCTGATGCTCTTCACGTTCGGGTTTTTCAGCGCTTCATCGACGTTTTTCTTCAGCGGAATACTGCGTCCAGCGCGCACGCCTTCATCGGCAGTGATCACCAGTTTTGAGTTGGAATCGATAATGCGTCCGGCCACGGCTTCCGGCGAGAATCCGCCGAAAATAACAGAATGGATCGCCCCGATGCGCGCGCAGGCGAGCATGGCGACGGCGGCTTCGGGCACCATCGGCATATAAATGGCGACCACATCGCCTTTTTTGATGCCTTGCTCCAGCAGGACGTTGGCGAAACGGCACACGTCGCGGTGCAGCTCTTTATAGGTGATGTTTTTGCTTTGGGACGCGTCGTCGCCTTCCCAAATAATGGCGGTCTGGTCGCCGCGCTCGGCGAGGTGTCTGTCCAGGCAGTTAGCCGCGAGATTCAGCGTGCCGTCTTCATACCATTTAATGGAGATATTGCCCGGCGCAAAAGAGGTGTTTTTCACCTTCTGATACGGCTTCATCCAGTCAAGAATTTTGCCCTGCTCGCCCCAGAAGGCGTCAGGGTCAGAAATGGATTGCTGATACTTCTCTTTATACTGCTCCGGATTAATCAGGCAATGGTCCGCAATATTTGCGGGAATGTCGTGTTTGTGGATTTGGCTCATGGCTTTTATTCTCCTTGTAAGATGTTAATAATATGTCGCAAAAACGTTAATTGTAGGGGCTTTGCCAGCTTTGTTTGTTATTTGGGCGACAGATCACGCAATGTTTGAATAGTTCAAAAAACCAGCAAATGACACTTAGAAGGGAAATAATTCAGATGAATGATTATTCACAAATAATGAAAAAAAACCGTTTTTATAACAAAAGGTTATTAATAGGAATTATTATAAATTAGCGTCATAACGCCTTTTGTCAGTGAAATGCCTCGTTCTATAAGGCTTGCGCAGCAGGCCATGCAGATGATAATGATACGCCGCGTTAAAAAACCCTATAAACCAACGCAACACAATTCATACCCTTTCAGTATGTGTCCATATTCATTCCTGATGATCAGGACGCTTCATTGAGGAAGCCTGTTTTTATGAAAATTTTGAAAATCAGCCTGGCCTGGCAAATTCTGCTCGCCCTTGTGCTGGGCATCTTGCTGGGTAGTTATCTGCATTATCATAGCGACAGCCGCGAGTGGCTGGTGGTGAACATGCTGTCTCCTGCCGGAGATATCTTTATTCACCTGATCAAAATGATTGTTGTCCCGATTGTGATCTCGACGCTGGTGGTCGGTATTGCAGGCGTCGGCGATGCGAAGCAGTTAGGCCGCATCGGCGCAAAAACCATCCTTTATTTCGAAGTGATCACTACGGTTGCTATCATTCTGGGTATTACTCTGGCGAATGTGTTCCAGCCAGGCTCCGGGATTGATATGTCGCAGCTGGCGACGGTGGATATTTCGAAATACCAAAGCACAACGGCAGAAGTGCAAAGCCATGCTCATGGCCTGATGGGAACCATTCTTTCGCTGGTGCCGACCAATATCGTGGCGTCGATGGCGAAAGGCGAAATGCTGCCGATCATCTTCTTCTCGGTGCTGTTTGGCCTGGGGCTTTCGTCCCTGCCAGCGACCCATCGCGAACCCTTGGTCACGGTGTTCCGTTCGATTTCCGAAACCATGTTTAAAGTGACGCATATGGTGATGCGTTATGCGCCGGTGGGCGTGTTTGCGCTGATTGCTGTTACCGTCGCGAACTTCGGTTTTGCCTCGCTATGGCCGCTGGCGAAGCTGGTTATCCTGGTACACTTCGCGATTCTGTTCTTTGCGCTGGTGGTGCTGGGACTGGTGGCGCGTCTCTGCGGATTACGTATCTGGATCCTGATTCGCATCCTGAAAGAGGAGCTGATTCTGGCGTACTCCACGGCCAGCTCTGAGAGCGTGCTGCCGCGTATCATCGAGAAGATGGAAGCTTACGGTGCACCGGCGTCTATCACCAGTTTTGTGGTACCGACCGGCTACTCGTTTAACCTGGATGGCTCCACGCTGTATCAGAGTATTGCGGCGATCTTTATCGCACAGCTGTACGGAATCGATCTGTCACTGTGGCAGGAAATCGTGCTGGTACTGACGCTGATGGTGACATCGAAAGGCATCGCGGGCGTGCCGGGCGTGTCGTTTGTGGTTCTGCTGGCGACACTGGGCAGCGTCGGTATTCCGCTGGAAGGTCTGGCCTTTATCGCCGGTGTTGACCGTATTCTCGACATGGCGCGTACTGCGTTAAACGTGGTGGGCAATGCGCTGGCGGTGCTGGTGATCGCCAAGTGGGAACACCAGTTCGATCGCAAAAAAGCGATGGCATACGAACGGGAAGTGCTTGGTCGTTTCGATAAGACGGCCGATCAGTAATGCTTTGATTCCCTCTCTCAGCAGAGAGAGGGAACTCTGTTATTCGCCGCTCAACGCCTCAAACTCTTCGCAGCCCGTATCAAATCCTTCGCTACAGCTCAGATTAAACCAGTACAGCGCTTTCTGTTTGTTGGGCGTGATAAACCCTTTTTCACCCTGCTGGAACACCATTCCGGCCCAGTATTCCGCATACCCCGTGCGTGAAAGGGCAGAGCTGCGCTTGAGCCACAGTTCGGCCTGAGCATCATCCTGCGCCATCTCCACGCCGTTCGCGTAAATCAGGCCTAACAGCATTTGCGCATCCACCGCCGAATCGTTATCGATATCGTCCGTCGCGGTTTGCAGCAGTTTGATTGCCTGTGGATAGTCGGTGGTTCCGGCCTGGGTATTCACCAGCAAACGCGCCAGCATGATGGCACCGCGTTTGCTGCCCGCAAGCGTAGCCTGTTGCGCCAGCGTTTTTGCCTGAGCATATTCGCCATGCTTGAAATGGATTTGCGCGAGCAGCGCCATGGCGTCGATATCACCGCCCTTGGCGGCTTTTTCGGCCCACAGCCCGGCTTGCTTATCATCACCCGAGCTGAACCAGGTGTCTGCCAGGTAGTACTGCGCGCGCGCATCACCGGCTTCGGCCTTTTCTTTAAATTGGCTGCCAATTTCGTCAGCGTTGGCAAGTGTTGTAAAAAGTAACAGCAGGGAAAAAATGGCTTTCATGGAGTCTTATCATTGGGGTACATGGCGCGCAGTATAATAAATATGCGACAAAATGAGAAAGGGTGACCTGGCTGCCTGACAATGAAGGTAAGCATTTTTTTGCAAGAAAGGCTTTAAATTACAAGGTATGAAGATTTTTTGACCAGTGAATAAGGCCTGCAAATGATCAGGGAAATGAACGACATTGACAGAGATGGTTTACGTCGCCTAACGCTTGGGGAGATCAATCTGGCCCGCACACTCTATAGTTTCAGCATTCGTTATAACGAGGTGTGGATCCACAGAGCCAGTTACTTACCTTTCAACATGCAGGCCAGCAATTATGCTATGACCTCAAACGGTGAAATGTATTTTCAGGAGGGAGTATATGAGTCTGATTTTTACAGACCTTTCCTCAAACGGGATCGCGTCGGGGGCCAGCATATTTTTCTGCATGAGATGATGCACGTCTGGCAGCATCAGCGTGGAATGATGGTCAGAACGCGGGAGCATTCTCATGGGCAGTTGATTATAACGACGAGCTCAATAAACCAAACCTCATGGATTACGGCATTGAAACCCAGGCTTGCATTGTTAGTGATTACTGGCTGCTGAAAACATACGGCTTCGGCAATCGTAGTGACTTATACCGCCTCAAAGATTATGACCCATCAGAACCCACTCCACAGCTTATGGCTCGTTATCAGAAGATATTAGGGAGTTTCCCACAATGAGGCGTTTTTTTACCCTCCTTCCATGCTTTGCCATTCTCACTGGTTGCGGCGTTGGCGATCGAGCAGCCCCTGGCGCTCAGTACTCGTGGATAAAGAGAAAGTCTGCTTCTCAGTGAATAAAGAGGACATTTTAAGCCGCTATAACATTTCTTCTACTACACAAGGTGGAAAATACAAAGAATTTGCCTCTGAACAGATTTTCTCGCTTTCCTACCCCGCATCATGTGTGAAATTAGCGCTACGTGTTTTTTATCGACAACGACTGGAACGTTCAAAGCTCTCAATAAGGAAATTGCAATGTCATTACCAGCTTATATGTATCTTTACGATGAAAATGGAAACCAGATTAAAGGTAGCTGCATGGCCCTGGGCCGTGAGGGGGCTATTGAGATCATGAATAGCAGCTACGGCGTTTTCCAAAACACATGCCGTAATACGGGTAAATTAATGGGATCGCGGCAACACAATGCATTTACGCTGCATAAAGAAATTGATAAAACCTCTCCCTATTTCGCAGTGGCTGCCTGCCAAAGCAAACGGCTAAAAAAGGCCGTCATTCACTACTACGATATAAACGAAGCGGATATTGAGTATGAGATCTACCGTCTTACACTTAACAGTATTGTGATCATGTCAGTTAACGCGGCCCATGCATATATGCCCGGTTCTCACACTCCCGGCATGATGGAAAATATCGCTATTTCCTATTCAGGAATTGAATGGTTTTAAGTTAGAAATAAAAATGGGATGAATAATTCATCCCATTTCATTATCGAACGCCGCGTGAGAATCAACCCATGGCGCTTTCGCGCAAACTGGCTTTCAGCTTCGCATATTCATCAATGACATATTGCTCGGCAGAATGCTGATCGGCGATAGACTCCACGCGCACGGCGCAATACTTATACTCCGGCGTTTTGGTTATCGGGCTTAAGTTTTCCGTCACCAGCTCGTTACAGGCCCCAATCCACCACTGATAGGTCATGTACACCGCGCCTTTATTGGGGCGATCGCTGACCTGTGCACGGGTGATGATGCGGCCCTTACGCGAACTTACCCACACCAGTGCCTCATCTTCGATACCCAGTCGTGCGGCATCGGCGGTGTTGATCTGCGCGTAGCCCGGTTCGTCGGCCAGCGCTGCCAGCGCCGCGCAGTTACCGGTCATCGAACGGCACGAATAGTGGCCCACTTCACGCACCGTGGAGAGCACCATCGGGTACTCGTCGGTGAGCTTATCGATAGGCGCGACCCAGTCGCAGGTAAAGAACTGCGCCAGTCCGTTCGGGGTATCGAATTTCTCTTTGAAGAGATATGACGTTCCCTGATCGGCATCCGATTCGTCGCGGCACGGCCACTGGATATACCCCAGCTCACCCATTTTATCGTAGGTGGCGCCGGTGAAATCCGGACACAGATGACGCAACTCGTCCCAAATTTCCTGGGTGTTGTTGTAGTGCATCGGATAGCCCATGCGGGTCGCGATTTCGCTGATAATCTGCCAGTCGGTTTTCAGATCCCACTTCGGCTCAACCGCTTTAAAGAAGCGCTGGAATCCGCGGTCCGCCGCCGTGTAAACCCCTTCATGCTCGCCCCATGACGTTGACGGTAAAATCACATCCGCCGCTGCCGCGGTTTTGGTCATAAAGATGTCCTGCACAATCACCAGCTCAAGATCCTCAAATCCTTTGCGCACCGCAGAAAGCTCAGCGTCGGTCTGAAGCGGATCTTCGCCCATGATGTACGCCGCGCGCACTTCGCCATGCGCCGCTCTATGCGGCAGTTCGCTGATGCGATACCCGGTATGCTCCGGCAGGCTTTCAACGCCCCAGGCTTTGGCGAATTTCGCGCGATTTTCCGGGAACTTCACGTACTGATAGCCCGGATAGGTATCCGGCAGTGCGCCCATGTCACACGCACCTTGTACGTTATTCTGACCACGTACCGGGTTAACGCCCACGTGCGGTTTGCCAAGATTACCCGTCAGCATCGCGAGGCTTGTCAGCGATCGCACGGTTTCCACGCCCTGATAGAACTGGGTGACGCCCATGCCCCACAAAATCGACGCGGTTTTCGCCGCCGCATACATCCGAGCGGCCTGGCGAATCTCTTGCGCGCTCACGCCGGTGATCGTTTCGACCGACTCCGGCGTATAGCCTTCGACAATCTTGCGATACTCTTCAAACCCTTCGGTACGGCTGGCGACAAACGCCTGGTCGTACAGGTTTTCTTCAATGATGACGTGTCCCATCGCGTTGAGCAGGGCGATGTTTGAGCCATTTCTTAACGCGATATGCATATCCGCAATACGCGCCGTCTCGATTTTACGCGGATCGCAGACGATGATTTTCGCCCCGTTGCGCTTGGCGTTAATGACGTGATTCGCCACGATCGGATGTGAATCCGCCGGGTTATAGCCGAAAATAAACACCAGATCGGTGTTATCTATCTCGTTGATCGCATTACTCATTGCGCCGTTACCGACCGACTGGTGCAGACCTGCAACCGATGGGCCGTGTCAGACGCGAGCGCAGCAGTCGACATTATTGGTACCAATAACGGCGCGCGCGAATTTTTGCATTACATAGTTGGTTTCATTCCCCGTCCCACGTGATGATCCGGTGGTTTGGATCGCATCCGGGCCATACTTCGCTTTGATGTCGCTCAGGCGGCTGGCGACGTAATCCAGCGCTTCATCCCAGGAGACAGACTCCAGCTTGCCACCGCGCGTGCGGCGAATCATCGGGGTTTTCAGACGGGGGGTCAGGATCTGGGTATCGTTAATAAAATCCCAGCCGTAATAGCCTTTCAGGCACAGCGTGCCCTGATTGGTCTTACCCTGCGCAGCCTCCGCCCGGACGATTTTGCCGTTATCGACCACCAGGTTTATCTTGCAACCCGAGGCACAATAGGGGCAAACCGTGACGACTTTTTTCATCGGTCTCGCTCCAGTTAATCAGTTCTTCGCACCCATTATGCAGCTTTTATGCCATGTTTTTATTGTGGGTATGCCCTGACTTTACGGGCGATATGCACCAAAAACCCTGACGAGGAGCAGGCAATCGTCAAAATTGACGTGTCGAAGGGCAATGGATGTGACATGGGTTGAAATTCCGTCACGCGGTCATGGATTTGGCTGGAGCCGTTTGCAGAATAGGTCAGACTTAACATAATCCCCTGACGGAAGCATACGATGAAATCGGCGATTCTGGTTGTTGATGACGATATGGCGGTCTGCGAACTGCTGCAGGATGTGCTCAATGAGCACGTTTTTGCCGTGCATGTCTGTCATAACGGGCTGGATGCGCTGGCGATAGCGCAGCGTGAACCCGCGATTGCGCTGGTGTTGCTGGATATGATGCTGCCGGATATCAACGGCCTGATGGTGTTGCAGCAACTGCAAAAATTACGGCCCGAGCTGCCCGTGGTGATGCTTACAGGAATGGGCGGCGAATCCGATGTGGTGGTAGGGCTGGAGATGGGCGCGGATGATTACATCGGTAAACCGTTCAATCCGCGTGTGGTCGTCGCGCGGGTCAAAGCCGTGCTACGGCGCACCGGCGTACTGGCGGCGGAACCGACTACACCGCGTGTTTCAGGGATCGGTTTTAACGGCTGGACGCTCGATACCACGCGCTGTGAGCTGAGCGATCCCCAGCGCATGACGGTGCCTTTAACGCAGGGGGAATACGGTCTTTTGCTGGCGCTGGCGCAAAACGCACGGCGGGTGTTAAGCCGCGAACAGCTGCTGGAGCTGACCCACAGCGAAAGCGCCGACGTGTTTGACCGCACCATTGACGTGTTAATCATGCGTCTGCGACGCAAAATCGAGATCAATCCGCATCAGCCGCTGCTGATTAAAACCATTCGTGGGCTGGGCTACGTCTTTGCCGCAGACGTGTCCCATCACGATAAAGCGGCCTAAGCGTTGTCGTGAATCAGCGTCTTAAGCTCCTCCAACGTTTTTGCCCCGTCAATCGCATTCGCGGCCAGCAGGCTGGCTCGCGCGCAGGCATGCGCCAACTGAATACTGTCCGTCAACGGCCAGGCTTCGTGGCAGCCATACAAAAAACCTGCGCAAAACGCATCGCCCGCGCCGACGCTGCCGATAATCTCGTCCTGTTCGAGCTGTTTTGACGCAATCCACTGGCCCGGCTCACCCGGCGTTTCGCCCCAGGCGCCTTCGGGACAATGAATCACCACGCGCTGTTTGACCCCTGCGGCCAACAGCTGCGACGCCGCCAGCGCGATGTGGTCAATATCCGGGGCGTCATCACTGTTACGCATCTCCAGCCCGCTAAATTCTCCGGCTTCCAGCTCGTTAATCACCAGATAATCCACATAGCGCAGGGCAGGGAGCACCAGCGGCTGATAGCGCGGATCGCCTTTGCGTGACACCAAATCGAGCGACGTTTCATACCCTTGCTCGCGCATTTGCGCCAGTAGGCGTGCGCTGCGGGTGCCAAATTCGTCATCCGGCATATCCAGGCTGTCGAGCAGCAGCAGATATCCCAGATGGAAAATCTTCATCGACGAATCGAGTCGGTCAAAAGCGGGGAGATCGAGCAGGCGATTGGCGGCAGGTGAATGGAAAAAGGTGCGTTGCCCGCTGGGATCGGTCATCACCTGCGACATTGACGTGGGGGCAAACGTGGTGCGCTGTACCCGCTGGCGATTGACGTGGTACTGGTCGAGCATCGCCATAATGTAGTCGCCATCGCTGTCTTCTCCGATAAGACCGACCGCCTGCAACGGCAAGCCGACGTGCATTTTCGCCAGCGTCAGCAGGACGTTAAGCGGTGCGCCGCCGGTCGCCCGCTCGCTGTGAATAATCTCCGCCAGCCAGCCGCGCTCCGGCCACTGGACGATCTGATGCACATGATCGACCAGCATGTTGCCCGCGGCGATAATTCCTTTGCGTTCCATTACGCCTGCCCCGCGCTACCAAAAATGCGCATTTGTTCAGAAACGGTGTCAGTAATCGCCTCTTCAATGCCTAACAGCAGCTCGGCAAACTCATCATAAATTGGCTGGCGATGCGTGATGCGTTGCTCAACCGAGGCCAGCGCGGCCTGCGACATCCCGGTGTAGAAATTGATTTTGTGAATACCCAGTTCAATGGCGCGGCGAAAATCGGTGTCGCTGATACCGGATCCACCGTGCAGCACCAGCGGCAGACCGGTTTGCTGGCGGATGGCGTCCAGACGCGGGAAGTCGAGTTTCGGCTCGCCTTTGTATTTGCCGTGCGCATTGCCGATGGCCACGGCCAGCGCGTCGATACCCGTCTGGTCGACAAACTCACGCGCTAACTGCGGATCGGTGAAAAAGGCCTCGTCGGCATGGCCGTACAGCGCGCCGCCTTCGTCACCGCCCACCGCACCCAGTTCGGCTTCCACCGACACACCGACTGCGTGGCACATTTTCACCACTTCACGGGTCTGGCGAATATTCTCTTCATAGCTCAACGTCGAGCCATCAAACATCACGGAGCTGAATCCTAAGCGCAGCGCTCGCACCACCGCCTCAAAATGCAGGCCGTGGTCGAGATTGAGTACCACGGGAATATCATGGCGCGCGGCTTCAAACTTCACCGCTTCGACTAATGAATCGAGGGACAAATACTTAAAATGCACTTCCGCGATGTTGATGATAAACGGCGAGCGCTCCTGTTTTGCTGCGGCGAACAGCGCGCGCAGAAAGTGGGAGTCGAGCACGTTGAACGCGCCAAGTGCATAACGGTTTTCACGGGCGTGTTCCAGCCCCGCGGCGAGAGAAATCAGCGGCATTATTCACTCCTTATAGACGAAACAGGCTGTACTCGTTGCACAGCACCAGCACGGCCGGTTCATCTTCTTCGATATTGTTGTAACGCGAGACAGGCTGCAAAAAGTGGTTGTCGTGATCATCGTCATTGACCGATGAGACTTCGCCAACCAGCACATCGCCAAACCCCCGCTCCCCCCAAAAACTGTGATAAAGCCCCGGTGTCAGACAGATGCTTTCCCCTGGTGAAAGGCGCAACTGACTGCCCGCTGCATGCGTCTGAAAGCAACCGTCAACGCTGACCGTGACGTCGGTTTCTTCCGTTTCTTCATGCGTGCCAGCATTCCAAAGTTCGATAATCAGGTTCCCGCCCCCGCGATTAATGATGTCCTCGCGCTTGCGCCAGTGAAAATGCATGGGCGTCACCTGGCCGTCGCGCACGTGCATGATTTTTTCGGCGTAGCATTTTTCATAGGGCCTGCCGTTGGGCGACCCATTACGCAGCGCAAAAAGCGTTAGCCCGCGCTCTGCGAAGTGGTTCCCGCCGAATGCTGTCACGTCCCAGCCGAGTTTGAGGTCAAACACTTCGCGCCAGGCGTGATGGTCAAGCTGCTGCCACTGCGTTGGCGGGAAGCTGGCAAACGGCGGCAAATGCACATCATGCTTCGAGAAAAACTGCCGCGTATGGCCGAGGATTTCATTAATTTCGGAGCGTTTCATGGGAACTCCTTGAATGAATGTGCGCGCTGTGCCCCTCACCCCGGCCCTCTCCCCAGGGGAGAGGGGGAAAGAAAAGACCGCTCCAAACAGTTCCCTCGCCTTGTGGGAGAGGGCCAGGGTGAGGGCATCAACCGCACCCACCGGTTCCCTCTCCTTGTGGGAGAGGGTTAGGGTGAGGGCATCAGACCGCACTCATCTTATTTAACCGTCCAGCCTTTATAGTTCGCGACGCTCTTCTTATCGATCATCGTCACCGGGATCAGCACCGGCTCTTTCGGCGCGGCTTTGCCCTGCAAAATGTCGTAGCCAATCTCAACCGCTTTGGCCGCCATCACCTGCGGATCCTGCGCTGGTGTTGCGACAAACAGCGAATTTTCACGCTTCAGCGCCTCTTCACCATCCGGTGAACCATCCACGCCGACGATAAAGAATTCGTTACGCTGCGCCTGTTTTGCGGCCAGATCGGCACCGATCGCCGTAGGATCGTTAATGGCAAACACGCCGTCGATCTTCGGATTGGCGGCCAGCAGCGCGGTCATCACTTCCAGGCCGCCTTCACGACTGCCTTTGGCGTTCTGGTTATACGACAGCACTTTGATTCCCGGATGGCGTTTAAACTCGGTCTGACACCCTTCGACACGGTTTTGCACCGCAGACACCGGTGGTCCGTTGATGATCACCACATCGCCTTTGCCTTTCAGGCGATCGGTAATGTATTTACAGGCCATCTCACCCGCCTGGGTGTTATCGGACGTGATCGTCGCATCGGCCCCTTCGGCCGCCACGTCAACCGCCACCACCACGATCCCCGCCTCTTTCGCACGTTTCACCGCCGGGCCGATCCCTTTGGAATCCGCGGCGTTCAGGATGATCATGTCCACTTTTGCGGCGATAAAGTTGTCAATCTGCGCCACCTGCTGGCCCAAATCGTAACCGCTGGACACCAGCGTCACTTTGACGTTGTCACCCGCCAGTTTGCGCGCTTCCAGCTCCGCACCTTTGGTTATCTGCACAAAGAACGGGTTGGCCAAATCGCCCACCGTCACGCCGATGGATTTCAGATCTTTTGCCTGCGCAAACGGCGTTACGGCAAGCAGTGCGCCTGCACAAAGCGCGGTAACTAATGGCTTCAAACGCATAGGGTAGTCCTCAAGGTAAGATGTTGTTGTTATGCACTTTGATGATGTCGGGTACGGTATTTGTCGATCAGAACCGCAATGATGATCACCGCCCCTTTGATCACCAGTTGCCAGAAGTACGAAACGCCCATCAGCGTCATGCCGTTATTCAGCGTGGCGATAATCAGCGCGCCCACCAGCGTGCCGGTGATCGTGCCGATCCCGCCGACAAAACTGGTGCCGCCGAGGATCACCGCCGCGATGGCGTCCAGCTCGTATCCCATGCCTAAATTGCCGTTAGCGCTGTAGAGCCGCGAGGCGCTCATCACGCCGCCCAGGCCGGACAGCAGGCCGCTCATGCCGTAGACAAACAGCAGCACCAGCCACACTTTGATACCGGTCAGACGCGCCGCCTGCATGTTGCCGCCAACCGCATAGATATGAACGCCAAGGGTGGTGCGGCGCAGAATGAACCAGCAAATTGCGATCACTGCCAGGGCGATCACCACGAGCCACGGAACCGGGCCCAGATAGTTATTGCCGATCCATTCAAAGCTGATATTGGAGTTAATCACCGTGGTGCCGTCGGCCAGCAGATAAGCCGCGCCGCGCAGCGCGGTATAGGTGCCGAGCGTGACGATAAACGGCGGCAACCCGGCAAATGCCACCAGCGCGCCGTTGAACAGCCCTAACACCATGCCGAGCATTAACGCGGCCGGAATTGAAAGCATCGCGAATTCGGGGATCAGCGATACCACCATCGCGGCCACCGCTGTGGTGCCCAGAATGGACCCCACCGACAGGTCGATCCCGCCGGTCAAAATGATGAAGGTCATGCCCGCCGCCAGCACGATGTTAATCGATGCCTGACGGGTGATATTCAGCAGGTTACTTTCGGTGAAAAAGTTAGGTGCGATAAAGCCAAATACCGCCACGATCAGAATCAAAATCGGCAAAATCCCGACCGTTTGCATCAGATCGCTCATCAGCATTTTTTTGGCGGAGGCCGATTTCGCCACCTGTTGCGGAGTAGGAGTTTGTGTCATGGTTGCACCGCCTGATGATGAGAGTCGTTCACGCCGGTTGCCAGCGTCATGATATTTTCCTGGGTAATGCTTTCGCCGTGCAGTTCGCCAGCGATGCTGCCTTCGCGCATCACGTAGACCCGGTCGCTCATGCCGACCACCTCCGGCAGCTCGCTGGAGATCATCAAAATCGCCACCCCTTTGCGCGCCATCTGGTTCATGATGCGGTAAATCTCACTTTTTGCGCCGACGTCCACGCCGCGCGTTGGCTCATCCAGAATCAGAATGCGCGGGCCAATCGCTACCCAGCGGGAGATCAGCAGCTTTTGCTGATTGCCGCCCGATAACCCGCCTGCGCGCACCTGCGAATGCGGCACGCGGATGTTGAGCAGGGCGATGGCGTCATCGGAAATTGACTGCGCTTTTTTGCGATTCAGCATGCCGAAGGAGGCGTCGCGCTCGAGCGTCGCCATGGTGATGTTTTCCTGCGCCGCCAGTTCCAGGAACAGCCCCTGCTCTTTGCGGTTCTCGGTCAAATAACCAATACCCTGATCGATGGCGGCGCGCGGGGAGTGAATCACCACCGGTTCGCCGTCGACCTCAATCATGCCGCCCGTGGCTTTACGTACGCCAAAAATTAGATGTGCCAGCTCGGAACGCCCGGCACCGACCAGCCCGGCCAGCCCGACGATTTCGCCGGAACGTACCTGCAGGCTGCACGGCTGGACTTTTTTGCCATCCGTCAGGTGGTGCACATTGAGACGCGGGCCGCCGAGCGGGATATCGCGCTCTTTGTTGAACAGATCGCTCAGCGGACGGCCGACCATCATGCGCACCAGCTCGGAGGCATTCAGTTTGTCGCGCGTCAGGCTGCCGACGTACTGCCCGTCGCGCAGTACGCTCACGCGGTCAGAAAGCTCATACACTTCCGCCATGCGATGGCTGATGTAGATGATCGCCATCCCTTCATCGCGCAGTCGCAAAATGAGTTCAAACAGGCGATGGGTTTCACGTGAGGAGAGGGCGGCGGTGGGTTCATCCATCACCAGCACGCGGCTTTTGCGGTGCAGCGCGCGGGCGATTTCCACCTGCTGCTGTTCGGCAATGGTGAGCTTCATGACCAAATCGGTGGATTTAAAATGCGCACCCAGCCGGTCAATGACCGTCTGCGCCTGCGCGGCCATCTCTTTACGCTGTACCAGCCCGCCGCGTGACAGCTCGCTGCCGAGGAAAATATTTTCCGCCACGGTGAGATTGGGCGCGAGCTGCATCTCCTGATAAATCAGCGTGATGCCTGCTGCCAACGCGTCTTTTGGGCCTTTGATGGTGTAGGGCTGGCCGTCGATCAGAATTTCGCCGCTGGTGGCGATATACGCTCCCGCGAGGATCTTCATCAGCGTGCTTTTGCCTGCGCCGTTTTCGCCCATTAACGCGTGGATCTCGCCGGGCCAGACCGTCAGATCCACACCCTTGAGCGCGTGGAAGTTGCCAAAGGTTTTGGCAATATTGCGCATCTCTAATACCGGGGTCCTGCTCATGGCGGATCTCCTGTGAAGGTCGATATCAGCAGTCCATCACATCCCGGTAAATGCAAAATGTCAGAAGCCGTTCATATTTGTCATAGTTATGAATAGTTAATGTGGATCACAGTTTAGGGCTGTGATGACCTTTTACCCTCACCCCAGCCCTCTCCCTAAGGGAGAGGAAGAAAACCACGCCCTCGGTTCTTTGGGGGAGCGTTGTAGGGAAAAGAATGACATTACGCCTCGCCTTATCGGGAGGCTTTGCTCTTCCCCCTCTCCCTGTGGGAGAGGGTCGGGGTGAGGGCATCACAGCACACTGGAGCCAACAAACATGCCATCTCGCCGCCCGCCCTTTTTTGCCAGCGCCCGTGGCCGCCTGCTGATTTTTAATCTGCTGGTGGTAGCGGTGACGTTGATGGTCAGCGGCGTGGCGGTGCTCGGTTTTCGGCATGCCAGCCAGATACAGGAGCAGGTCCAGCAGCAAACGCTGAACGACATGACCGGCAGCATGAATCTGGCGCGCGACACCGCGAATGTGGCGACGGCGGCGGTGCGCTTGTCGCAGGTAGTGGGGGCGCTGGAGTACAAAAGCAAGGCGGATCGGCTCAAGCAAACGCAGATGGCGCTGCGCCACTCGCTGGAACAACTCGCCGATGCGCCGCTGGCGCAGCAGGAACCGGCGCTGGTGGCGCGAATCATTCGCCGCAGCAATGAATTACAGCAAAGTGTGACCGGGATGCTCGAACGCGGACAGCGCCGCCATCTGGAACGCAACGAGCTGTTGAGCTCGCTCTATCAAAGCCAAAGCTTTTTGCGCCATTTGCAGGACATCAACCGTCGCGATGACGGCGATGTGCCGGATGCACAGCTGCTTGGCGAGATGGACCGGCTGCTGATGGCCGCCATTGAAACCCCGTCACCGCGCGCCACTATCCAGCAACTGCATGCAGTGATGGCCTCTCTGCCGCGGTCGGCCACGCTGCCGGTGATTGATTTTGTGCTGCCAGATTTCAACGCCGAGCTGCGCAAGCTCGCGCCGCTGTCAAAGCAGCTTGAAGAGAGCGAGCTGGCGATCAGCTGGTACATGTTCCACATCAAAGCGCTGGTGGCGATTTTAAACAGCGATATCAATCAGTACGTGGCGCAGGTGGCGCAGGCGTCGGAATTACGCACCGCGCAGAGCCATAAAGAGCTGCGCTCGATCAGCGTGTTCATCAGCGTTTTTGCGCTGCTGGCGCTGATCATCACCGGCTGCGCATGCTGGTATATCTACCGCAATTTAGGCTCCAACCTCACGGCCATTTCCCGCGCCATGTCGCGACTGGCGCACGGCGAGCCGGATGTGTCGGTGCCTGCGCTGCAGCGGCGCGATGAGCTGGGCGAACTGGCACGCGCATTCAACGTGTTTGCCCGCAACACCGCCTCGCTTGAGCACACCACCCGTCTGCTGAAACAAAAAACCACGCAGATGGAAATCGACAGGCTGGAGCGTCAGGGGCTGGAAGAAGCCCTGCTGCACAGCCAAAAAATGAAAGCCGTTGGCCAGCTCACGGGCGGGCTGGCGCATGATTTTAACAATCTGCTGGCGGTGATTATCGGCAGCCTTGAACTGGCGAATCCCGACTCGCCGGACGCGCCGCGCATCACCCGTGCGCTCAAAGCCGCCGAGCGTGGGGCGTTGCTCACGCAGCGCCTGCTGGCTTTTTCGCGCAAACAATCTCTGCATCCGCATGCGGTCGAGATGAAGCCGCTGCTGGAAAATCTCGGCGAGCTGATGTGCCACTCGTTGCCTGCCACCATCACGCTGGACATTGAGGCGCAGCACCCCGCATGGCCCGCGTGGATTGACGTCAGCCAGTTGGAAAACGCCATTATCAATCTGGTGATGAACGCCCGCGATGCGATGGAAGGCGAGGGCGGCATTATCAGGATCCGCACATGGAATCAGCGTGTTACCCGCAGCGATGGACGTCGACAGGATATGGTGGCGCTGGAGGTCATCGATCACGGCAGCGGCATGTCGCAGGAGGTGAAATCGCGGGTGTTTGAACCGTTCTTCACCACCAAACAGACCGGCAGCGGCAGCGGACTGGGCCTGTCGATGGTCTACGGATTCGTGCGCCAGTCCGGCGGGCGCGTGGAAATCGAAAGCGCGCCGGGGCAGGGCACGACCGTGCGGCTCCAGCTCCCGCGCTCATTGCAGCAGGTGATGATTGAGGATGAAACGCTGGCGGCAAGTGCGTCACCGCAAAGCGATCGGCTGGTGCTGGTGCTGGAGGATGAAGCTGACGTGCGCCAGACGCTGTGCGAGCAACTGCATCAGCTTGGCTATTTAACCCTGGAGGCTGAAAACGGCGAACAGGCGCTGAAAATGCTGGGATCCTCACCTGATATCGAAATGTTTATCAGCGACTTAATGCTGCCAGGCGGCATGAGCGGGGCGGAGGTGATTCACCACGTTCGCACGCATTTCCCCCTTCTTCCGGTGCTTCTGGTAAGCGGCCAGGATTTACGTCCCACGCACAATCCACAGTTGCCGGACGTTGAGCTATTGCGCAAGCCGTTCACACGTGCGCAGCTGGCGCAGGCGCTGCGCAAAGCGATGAAAATTTGAGATTCCTCCGCTACTCCCGGTTTACGCCGTTGATTAACGTACAGCCAGCCCACCTGCGAGACTGGCATTATGAAAAAATACGCTTCTGCCCTGTTATTTGGTCTGCTGTCTTTAACCAGCCAGCTGGCACATGCCGACATTGTTGACGATGCTATCGGCAACATTCAGCAGGCGATTAACGACGCCTACACTCCCAGCAGCAATAGCCGCCGGGATGACGATGATGATCGCTATGAAGACCGTCGTCGCAACGACAGCCGTCAGTATGACGACCGACGTCGTCAGCTTGAAGACCGCCGCCGTCAGTTAGATGACAGACAGCGCCAGCTCGATCAGGACAGACGTCAGCTTGAAGACGATGAACAGCGGCTGGAAGACAATTACGATCGGTAGCCGTCGATGAGAGTGAGTGCGTGGGATGAGCCGCACTCATGCGCAGACCGCGAACGGTCAGGCTCTACTCTTTGACTTCGGCTTGCGCATTCTCTGTTGGGATTTTCACGAGGGCTGGACGCACATATTTTTTATCCCCGCGGCCAGGAAGATAAGGCACAAACCTGCCCATGATCAGCCCGGCCAACAGCCCGGGACCCGTTGCCATCCAGAAAATCACTGAATCGACGGAGCCTGAATAAATCAGCCCGTAAAGCGTTGCAATCACTGAACCCATTGCCCCACAGGCGAGTGTTCTATGCCAGGCGTGCTGATAAATTTGCGGCGGAAGACAGGCTGCGGCGACCCCGGTCAGCAGGGCAGAAACCCCTCCCAGAAACCACGTCACGGCCATAAAAAACGGAAAATTCAGGACGATTTGCAGCAAGAGGTTTTCCGCCGAGCGGTGATTGGTGAGCAGTTCGCCGGTGAAGGTAACAGGGACGCCGAGATGCGGTCCCAGTAAAGCAAACCAGCAGGCGTGATGGAAAATACGGCGTGTTTTGGTCATGAAAGTCCCCTTCAGATAGTCATTTGAAGGGGAGCATAAACAGCGTAAGTGAAGTGACAGTGAAGTGGTGTCAATCCAGCACCAAAACCATCCCGTCGTACCCCGCTTCAAACCCGTCTGGCAACGGGTTATCCATTAACCACACGTCAAACTGGTGGCTGATGTGGGTCAAAATTACCTGCGGGCAGCCAATCACCTCATTGAGTGCGATAACCGTGTTCAGATCGCCATGATTGCGCGGCGTTTCCTCGCGCGGCGCGTGGCTGCAATCGATAACGATGCACTGCGGTTGGTTGTTGAGCAGAAATTTTACCGTTTTTTCCGGCAGCCCGGCGGTGTCAGACAGCCACGCCATGCGGCTGTGCGCGCTTTCCAGCAGATAGCCAAACGTCAGCTTAGAGTGGTTCAGCGGCAGCGGCGTCACCCGCAAACCCTGGAGTTCGAACATCACAAAGGGTTCTACTGTGTGGCTGAAATCCAGAATACCGGGATGTTTAAACAGATCGTCGCAGCCCGCGTCGTCCGGCGGGCCGTAAACGGGAATGGTCGCGCCCACACCCCAGCGCAGCGGGAAAAGCCCCTGGACGTGATCCATATGGTAATGCGTCAGCAAAAACTGCTGAAAACTGCCCGCCGGCCAGTCATCCATCAGATGCGGAATGCCTGCGTCCAGCAGCGTCACCGCGTCGTTGAATTTGACCGCCGCACTGCACGGGCGACGGCGATGAGCCTCCTGTAATCGCGCCCGACGACACGCCGCGCAGTCGCAGCCAAAGACCGGCACCAGCTGCGCGCCGCCCGTTCCCGTCAGCGTAATCGTCAAACTCATAGCGCCTCCTTACAGAGGTTTGGTGAATCTATAGTGGCTCTGGGCATACCCTTCGCGAAGATAAAAACGGTGGGCATCGACGCGCTTCACGCTGGTCGACAGCTCCGTCATCTCCGCACCCACTTTGCGCGCTTCGTCTTCAGCCCAGGTCAGCAGCTGGCTACCGACCTTCAGACCGCGTGCCTGCGGCAGTACCACCAGCTCCTGAATTTCGCCGATCCAGTTAACGTGATGGAGGTGAAATTGCAGATGCAGGCCAATCATGCCGACGGTCTGTCCATTCAGATCCGCCAGTTGATAATGCATGTTGCGATCCTGAAGATTGGCGAGAAAGCCCGCCAGAAAGGCGTCACGATCGAATTCCGCCTGTTTGAGTTCGCAAATCAGGCCGTAAACGGCCTGAGCATCTTCAGGGGTGGCGGGACGGAGTTCACAGGCAGGCATGGCGTTTTTCCTTCTGGCGAATAAGCGCGATTAAATTATCGACTGACTGTAGCAAACTTCCGTCGTTATTGAGGAGATGACAATCGGATGGCGTATAGCGTGCGGCGCGCTCCAGCCGCTCGTCAATCTCACGCGCAGTTTCCCGGCCTCGATTTTGCAGGCGATGACGCAGCACGTCAGGGGAGACCTGCAAACAGACCGGCAGCAGCGCCTGTTCGTACCGGGCGCGCGCCTGTTGCAAATGGGCGCGCGAACCGTTCACCAGCACGTCAAATCCCGCGTGCAGCCACAGGTCGATCTCCACGCCGACGCCGTAATAAAAGCCGTTCGCGTGCCAGCTCAGTGCCAGTAAATTTTGCCCGGCGCGGGTAAAAAATTCCTGCTCGCTCAGGGCGATATGGTTCTCGCTGCCTGCATTGGCCGCACGGGTAATGTAACGATGCGCCACTAACAGCCGCGTATGTTCCTGCTGGCGCAGCGCCGTCAGCAGGCTGTCTTTTCCGGAGCCGGACGGCCCCATTAGCCAGATCAGTTTTCCCATCAGAACACCCTTTTTCCCTGACGCCAGACGTGGTCAATATGAACATGCTCGCCTTTGCGATGCGCCAGCACCAGGTCGGCGCGTTTGCCTTCACCGATGACGCCGCGATCCTGTAGGTTCAGTGCATCCGCCGGGTTTTTGGTCACCAGACGAATCGCCTGCGGCAGGGTAAAGCGGTTACCTGCGTCGTCGGCAACGCGGAAAGCCGCATCCAGCAGGCTGGCGGGATAGTAGTCGGACGAGAGAATATCCAGCAGCCCGAGCGAGGCGAGCTGGCTGGCGGCAACGTTGCCGGAATGCGAGCCGCCGCGCACGATATTGGGCGCGCCCATCAGGACGTTCATCCCGTGCTTGCGGGAGGCTTCTGCGGCTTCGAACGTGGTGGGAAATTCGGCGATCACGCAGCCTCGCTGATGGGACTCGAGTACATGATCGTGCGTGGCGTCGTCGTGGCTCGCGAGGGCAATATTGCGCTCGCGGCACATCGCGGCAATCGACAGCCGGTTCGGCTGCGACCACTGCGCGGCCAGCGCCAGCTGTTCCTCTTCGTAGCGCGCCATTTCATCATCGCTGAGCGAATATTTGCCCTGATAATATTCACGATACTTTTCAATATTGGCGAACTGGCGCTGACCCGGCGAGTGATCCATTAGCGACACCAGCGACACCGGTTCGCGCCCGACCAGCTTTTCAAACAGCGGCAGTGTGGTGTGATGCGGCAGTTCGCAGCGCAGATGCAGGCGGTGCTCAGCGCGATTCAGGCCGCGCTTCTGTGTATCTTCCACCGCGTTAATCATCTTCTCGAGGTTTTCCAGACGATCGCCGCCGTCACGCACATCGCCAATCGCCACCGCGTCCAGCACGGTGGTGATCCCGCTGGCGACCATCAGCGCGTCGTGGCTGCTCATCGCCGAATGGGCGGGCCAGTCCACCTTCGGGCGCGGCGTGAAGAATTTGTCGAGGTTATCGGTGTGCAGTTCGATAAGCCCCGGCATCAGCCAGCCGCCTTCGCCGTCCATCGCCGCAGGCGTTCGGCTTTGCGTTTCGGCAAAGGCGCGGATTTCGCCGTCCTGGACTTCAATCGATCCCTCGACGACCTCGTTTTCCAGCACCAGTTTGACGTTATTGATAATCATGGCGCGACTCCCATGGCATGCAAACGATCCGCCACGCGATCGCGCACCGTAGCGTCGTGGAAGATCCCGACGATCGCTGCGCCCCGCGTTTTGGCATGTTCGATTAGTTCGACGACGGCGGCGCTGTTTTTGGCGTCCAGCGAGGCGGTCGGCTCATCGAGCAGTAAAATGGGGTAATCGACGATAAACCCGCGCGCGATATTCACGCGCTGCTGCTCCCCGCCGGAAAACGTCGATGGCGCGAGATGCCACAGGCGTTCCGGTACGTTCAGGCGCGTCAGCAAATTCGCGGCCTTCGCGGCGCACGCTTCGCGCGGCACGCCCAGATCCAGCAGCGGCTGCATCACCACGTCGAGGGCAGAGATCCGCGGGATCACCCGCAGGAACTGGCTCACCCAGCCGATCGTCGCCCGACGCACTTCCAGTACTTTGCGCGCCGGGGCCTGCACCAGATCCACCCATTCATCACCGTGGCGAATATGAATATGTCCTTCGTCGGGCAAATAGTTGGCGTACAGCGAGCGCAAAAGCGTCGATTTTCCACTGCCGGAATGACCGTGCAGCACCACACATTCGCCGCCGTTTACCTCGAGCGAGGCGTTTTGCAGGACCGGCAGGCGCACGCCGTTTTGTTGGTGGAGCACAAAGGTTTTACTGACATTTTCTACGCGGATCATGTTGACCTCTTAGTTCTGCAAAACGGATGACACCAGCAGCTGCGTGTAGGGGTGATGCGGATCGTCGAGCACGCGGTCAGTTAAACCACTTTCCACCACCTGGCCCTGCTTCATTACCAGCAAACGATCCGCCAGCAGACGCGCCACGCCTAAATCGTGGGTCACAATCACCACCGCGAGATCCAGTTCCACCACCAGGCCGCGCAGTAAATCCAGCAGCCGCGCCTGGACCGAAACGTCCAGCCCACCGGTTGGCTCATCCATAAACACCAGTTTGGGATGGGTCACCAGGTTGCGGGCAATTTGCAGACGCTGCTGCATCCCGCCGGAAAACGTGGTCGGCAGGTCATCAATGCGCGATGCGGGGATTTCCACCTCCTCCAGCCACTGCTGGGCGGTGGCGCGGATATTGCCGTAATGGCGTGCGCCGGTGGCCATCAGTCGTTCACCAATATTTCCGCCCGCCGACACCTGGCGGCGCAGTCCGTCCATCGGGTGCTGATGCACCACGCCCCATTCGGTGCGCAGCAGACGGCGGCGCTCGGCTTCGCTCATACCGTACAGCGGCTCATCCTGATAGCGAATTTCGCCGTTTTGCGGCGTTAAGCGCGCGGAAATGGATTTCAGCAGCGTCGTTTTGCCGGAGCCGGATTCACCGACAATGCCCAGCACTTCGCCCGGCCACAGCTCGAACGACACGTCGCTAAAGCCTTTTCCTGGCGCGTATAAATGGGTCAGATTATTCACCGAAAGCAGCGGTTTCATTGGCCGTTCGCCTCGCTCTGTTGGCGACAGAAATCGGTGTCGGAGCAGACAAACATTCGTTTGCCCGTATCGTCCAGCACCACTTCGTCGAGATAGCTGTGTTTGGAGCCGCAGAGAGCGCACGGCTCGTCCCACTCCTGCACCGTGAACGGGTGATCGTCAAAATCGAGACTCTCCACGCGGGTATACGGCGGCACGGCGTAGATGCGCTTTTCGCGTCCCGCACCAAACAGCTGGAGCGCGGGCATCATGTCCATTTTCGGATTATCGAATTTCGGGATGGGCGACGGGTCCATCACGTAGCGCCCGTTCACTTTCACCGGATAGGCGTAGGTGGTGGCGATATGGCCGAAGCGGGCGATGTCTTCGTACAGTTTCACCTGCATCACGCCGTACTCTTCCAGGGCGTGCATGGTGCGGGTTTCGGTTTCGCGCGGCTCGATAAAGCGCAACGGTTCCGGGATCGGCACCTGGAAAATCAAAATTTGATCGTCGCTCAGCGGCGTTTCCGGGATGCGATGGCGGGTCTGAATGAGCGTGGCGTCTTCGGTTTTTTCGGTGGTGTTCACGCCCGTGACGCGCTTGAAGAAGTTGCGGATCGACACGGCATTGGTGGTATCGTCTGCGCCCTGATCGATCACCTTCAGCACGTCCGTCTCGCCAATCACGCTGGCGGTAAGCTGAATTCCGCCGGTTCCCCAGCCGTAAGGCATCGGCATTTCACGGCCACCAAACGGCACCTGATAGCCGGGAATAGCTACCGCTTTTAAGATGGCGCGGCGGATCATGCGCTTGGTTTGCTCGTCCAGATAAGCAAAGTTATACCCGCTGAGATTAGCCATTTTTGCGCTCCCGTTGCAGACGTTTCAGCAGTTCCAGCTCGGCCTGGAAATCGACGTAGTGAGGCAGTTTGAGGTGCGAGACAAAGCCCGCCGCCTCGACGTTATCCGCGTGCGCCAGCACAAACTCTTCGTCCTGCGCCGGACCCGCAATGTTCTCGTCGTAATCGGGGGCCTGTAGCGCGCGGTCAACCAGCGCCATTGCCATCGCTTTGCGTTCGCCCATGCCAAACACCAGCCCGTAGCCGCGCGTAAAATGCGGATCTTCCTGTGCTGGCGCGACAAATCCGTTGACCATTTCGCACTCAGTGAGCAGCAATTCGCCGACGTTCACCGCAAAACCAAGCTCTTCTGGCACAATTTCGATATCCACCTGACCACTGCGAATTTCCGCCGCGAACGGGTGATTGCGCCCGTAGCCGCGCTGTGTGGAATAGGCCATCGCCAGCAGATAACCTTCGTCGCCGCGCATCAGCTGTTGCAGGCGTGACGAACGTGAGCAGGGATAAACCGGTGGCGTGCGGGTCACGTCATCGGGCGTGGCGCCCGAATCTTCTTCCGCTTTCGCCAGCCCCTGATTCGCCAGCAGGCTAAACACGTGCGGGGACGACGCGTGCTCGGCGTCGCGGGTTTGCAGCGCAGGGATTTCTCCGTTTGCCAGCAGGGTGAAATCCAGCAGGCGATGGGTGTAATCGTAGGTCGGGCCCAGCAGTTGGCCGCCAGGGATATCTTTGTAGACCGCCGAGATTCGGCGCTCAAGGCGCATCTCGGTGGTGTTAATCGGCTCGCTCACCGCCAGTTTTGCCAGCGTCGTGCGGTAGGCGCGCAGCAGGAAAATGGCTTCGACGTTATCGCCGCTGGCCTGTTTCAGCGCCAGTGCTGCCAGCTCGCGGTCGGCAATGCCGCCTTCGGTCATCACGCGGTCGACGGCGAGATTGAGCTGCTGTTCTATTTGGGCGACGTCCAGCTCGGGCAGCGCTTCATCGCCGCGTCGTCTGGATTCCTGCAACGCATGGGCGGCGGCTATCGCCTTTTCGCCCCCTTTGACGGCGACGTACATCAGCACACCTCGACATGCGTGGTCCGCGGAATCGCCAGCAGGCGCTCGCCGCAGGTGAGGATCAAATCGATACCCAGCGGGAACGGATGCGGACGCTCGGTGAGTTCATGAATGATGCATTCCGGCAGCTGTGGCGCGACCATGCGTTCATCGGCAATCCCGGCACCCGTCAGGCGCAGCATGCGGCCGCCGCTCAGGCTTGAGACCTGCAAAATCAGCGTGGCGCTGGTTTCCGGCGCGACGGCCGAGCCTTCGGAAAGCGCGTTCAGTTGCTCGTGGCTGATTTTTTCATCTGCGACGGCGAACAACGCCTGCTGCGGCTGATCGACCAACGGTGCGCTGGTGTGAAAACGCAGGTTCTGGCTGGCAATATCGTTTTGCAGGCTGGTGGAAAGCCATACGGGTGTGTCGCTGTCAGCGAGCGTCAGCAGCACGCTGGTGGTGGCGAGATTCAGCGGCTGCCAGCCGTGGGTGAGTTGATGCAGGGAGACAATCACGCCCGGCTCGCTCATGGCTTTGAGCAGACGACGAAAACTGTGTTGGGCATCCTGCACGGGCAGCGTAAAAGCGGGTTTGAGAGTCATGCGTTATCTCCGCGAACGAGCGTAAAGAAGTCGACCCGGCTGGTGTTCACTTCGGCCTGACGCGCGGCGATACGTGCGGCGCGATCGGCTTCCAGCGGGGCAATTAAGGTTTCCATTAGGGTCTGGAAATGGGGTTGTTCTTGCAGCAACGCGTCGATAACGGCGCACCGCTCGGCGTGGTCTTTGTTGCGCCCGAGCAGATAGCTGTAGCCGAGCGTCCCGCTGGTGAGACGAATCACCGCGCGGGTCAGCGTGGCGTCACCGGCAAAAAAACGTGCGCCGGTGCCGCCCATTCGTGCCTGGATCTGTACCAGACCGATTTCGGGCGCGCGGATCGACTCATAGTCCGCAGTGATATTCAGCCGATGCATGTGTGCCTGTAGCGCGGCGGGCTGGCTGTGCGCGAGCACGCTCATCCAGCGCTGGCGAGTGGAGAGGGTGAAATGCATTCAGTGCTCCATGGTGAATTCGATCATGTCGGCGCGGGTCAGGCTGACGGAGTATTCCGTCGCGTTGATCTCGCCGTCACGATGGTTAAGGGTGCGCACGCAGAGCAGCGGGGCCATGTTGGGGATCTCCAGCACTTTGCTCTCTTTGGCCTGCGCGCGACGGGCGCTGATCCGCGTCTGGGTGCGTTTGAGCGCGATCCCGGTCGACTCAAACAGAAAATCATGCAGCGAGCCGCTGGAGAAATTTTGCAGAATCGGCCACAGGGCGAGGTCAGCGAAGTAGTGGTCGATCTGACAAACCGCCACGCCATTAACGCGACGCAGCGTGCGCAGATGCACCACGTTATTTCCCTCCTGAATCCCCAGCGCATCGGCGATATGGCTGGAGGCCGGGCGCAGCACCGAGAGCAGTTTTTCGCTGGTCGGGTGGCTGCCCTGATCGAGTAAATTCTGGCTAAAGCGCGCCTGGGAATTGAGCGGGTAGTCGAACGGACGCATCAGGACCAGCACCCCCACGCCCTGACGGCGCTGTACCCAGCCGCGCTCGACCAACTGGTCAATGGCGCGGCGCAGGGTGTGGCGGTTGACTTCATAGCGGTCGGCGAGCTGTTGCTCGGCAGGCAAAAAATCCCCGCAGCGGTAGTGGGTGCGCAGCTCCACTTCGAGCTTTGCGGCAATCTCTTGCCAGCGGGTTGGGTAACTGGTCGGATGTCTGGATAAGTGCATAACAATCAATGCCTCGCAACTTAGATGAAGTGCTTACGCAAACGTTGAGACAGAAAATCCAGCAGGCTGACGGTAATGATGATTAACACCATCAACGCGCAGGTTTGTTGGAACTGGAAGCCGCGGATTGCTTCCCAGAGCGTGACGCCGATTCCGCCTGCGCCAACCATGCCGACCACCGTGGCGGAGCGCACGTTGGATTCAAAACGGTAGAGTGAGTAGGAGATCAGCAGCGGCATTACCTGGGGCAGCACGCCGTAGAGAATTTCTTCGATTTTATTGGCACCCGTTGCGCGGATGCCTTCGACGGGGCCGGGTTCAATGGCTTCGACCGCTTCAGAAAGTAGCTTCGAGAGCACGCCGGTGGTGTGGATAAACAGCGCCATGACGCCCGCGAAAGGACCAAGGCCGACGGCGACCACGAACAGCATCGCAAACACCATTTCGTTGATGGCGCGGCAAGCGTCCATCAGGCGGCGCATCGGCTGGTAAACCCACCACGGCACGATGTTTTCGGCGCTCATCAGGCCAAATGGAATTGAGAGAATTACCGCGAGCGCGGTACCCCAGACAGCGATTTGCATGGTGACCGCCATTTCGCTGAGGTAATCCTTCCACTGGCTAAAGTCTGGCGGGAAGAAGTCGGCGGCGAAGGTCGCCATGTTGCCGGAGTCCTGAATGAGCATCAGCGGGTTCATTTCCGCGCCCTTCCAGGAGACGACCAGGACCGCCAGCAAAATGGCCCAACTGATCAGCGAGAACCAGCTGCGCTTTGGCGGTGGAACGGTGATGGTTTGCATGTTGGCTCCTTAATCTGTTCTCCCTCTCCCTCAAGGGAGAGGGGACTTGTGTTACTGCACCGCTTTATTCACGCTGGTCATCGCGCTCAGGGCGGCGGTCAGACGGTCGAGATCTTCCAGTTGCGCCTGCAGGCCGGACACTTTGCTGGTCTTCTCTTCCGTACTCAGGCCTTTGTTATCCTTCACACTCTGCATCTGCTTAAACAGCGCGAGCTGGCGAATCGGCACCAGCTGCAGGTCGCTGGAGGCGCGGAACGGTGCCCAGCCCAGGCGTTCCAGCACGGTTTTCTCTTCTGGCGTTTTGCCGTAATTCATAAAGAAGTCGTACACCTTGTCCTTGGTACCTTCGGAGAGGTTTTTACGCCACACGATCGGGTCGCCAGGGATCAGCGGTGATTTCCAGATAACCTTCAGCTGTTTCAGTTTTTCGGGCGCGGAGGTTTTCAGCTTGTCGAGGTTTTCGGTGTTGTTGGTGGCAACATCGACCTGTTTATTGGCGACAGCCAGCGCGTTGGTTTCATGTCCCGCGTTGACGGTGCGTTTGAATTCGCTGGTGGAGATATTGTTTTTGGCAAAGACGTAGTAGCCTGGGACGAGGAAACCGGACGTTGAGTTCGGATCGCCGTTCCCAAACGTCAGATCTTTGCGCCTGGCGAGCATGTCATTGAGGTTATTGATTGGGCTATCTTTGTTAACAATCAGTACGCTCCAGTAACCCGGAGAACCGTCAGCGGCGACGGTCTGTGCAAAGACTTGGCCGTTAGCACGATCCACCGCTTCCATGGCGGAGAGGTTGCCGTACCAGGCGATATCCACTTTGTTAAAGCGCATGCCCTGGATTATCCCCGCGTAATCCGGCGCGAAGAAGGCGTTCACTTTGATCCCCAGTTTGGTTTCCATATCTTTCAGGAACGGTTCCCACTGGGGCTTCAGGTTTTGCTGTGATTCGGTCGAAATAATGCCAAAGTTCAGCACTTTTTCCTGTTCTTCGGCGTACGCCGGGCTTAACAGGGTGCTGATACTGAACATGCTGGTGAAAGCCAGCGCGGCAACGGCTTTATAGCTCATCTATCTTCCTCACTTGGGCAATGTTCCAGGCTATTTCATGGGGCAGCCTGGTCTTTTTGTGTGCGTTAAGCAGCCTGTGCATTCTCTTCGACGCGGGTAATGCCGCGGTAGAGATGGTCAAAACGGTCGTTATCAAAGGCCTGGCTTGAGCCGTCGTAAAACACGTGTCCCTGACGCAGGGCGACGATGCGCTCGCAGTAGCGCAGGGCGTAATCCACCTGATGCAGCGTCACGACCACGGTGATGCCGTCGTTCTGGTTAATGTCGCGTAGGGTTTCCATCACGATGCGGGCAGATTCCGGATCGAGAGAGGCAATGGGTTCATCGGCCAGAATCACTTTGGCTTTTTGCATCAGCGCCCGGGCAATCGCCACGCGCTGCTGTTGTCCACCGGACAGCGTGGAGACGCGCTGGTGGGCGAAATGCGCCATGCCAACGCGGGTCAGCGCCTGAAGAGCGTGCTGTTTTTGAACGGGTGAAAACCAGCGCAGACAGGTGCGCCAGAAAGGGGTGCTGCCGAGCGCGCCGATCAGTACGTTTTCCATCACCGTCAGGCGGTTTACCAGGTTGAACTGTTGGAAGATGTAGCCGGTTTGCGCGCGGCTTTTACGGATGTCGCCTGCCAGACGGCCCGCGCGCTGCACGGTATTTCCCAGCAGTTCGACGTGGCTTTCAGGCGTTTTATCCCCGGTGATTAAGCCGCTCAGATGGCGCAGAAGCGTGGATTTGCCTGAACCGGAAGGCCCCAACAGCGCCACCATTTCGCCTTTCTCGACGGTCAGATCAACGGCATGCAGGGCCTTATTGTGATGAAAGGTCTTGCTCAGTTTCTCGACGCGGATGACAGTTTGCATGTGCTGGGCCTCACGATAAATGTGGCCTCATGCTGGCGGATTAATGTGACATTTGGGTTAAGTATTGGTTGCGGGAGTTTGAAGAGTTGAGGTGAAAGGGATGACAGGCGGAAGCACGCGGCCTCCGCCAGCCTGCTACTGCTGTTTAACGACGTTAATCATCCACGGAACGCCATATTTGTCGGTGACTTTACCGAAGCCGTACGCCCAGAAGGTTTCCTGCCACGCCATGTCAATCTTGCCGCCCTCGGCGAGATTATCGAACCAGCGTTTGCCTTCTGACACATCCTGCGTGTCGAGCACCAGCGTAAAGCCTGCGTACTGGGCTTTGTCTCCGGGCAGGCCGTCGCTCATCATAATATCGTTCCCGGCGATGCGGACGTTGGAATGGGCAATGGCGGAGTCAGGGAATGACATGCCGGAAGGGCAGCCGTCTTCGCTGTGCTCGTCTTTGGGCATTTCGCCGAAGGTGATTTTGTAGAGGAGTTCTGCGCCGAGCGTTTGCTGATAAAAGGCGGTGGCCTCTGCACAGTTTCCGGCGAAAGAGATGTAGGGACTTAACGGCATAATCATTACCTCAGGTAAGAGAAGCTCAATAAGTGTAGTTCCAGTCTGCCCGGTAAGCTAAGCGCTACCGGGCAGACAAATCAGTTCTTTTTAACGAATTCTGATTTGAGCTTCATTGGGCCGAAGCCGTCAATTTTGCAGTCAATATTATGGTCGCCTTCAACCAGACGAATATTCTTCACCTTTGTGCCGATTTTCAGCATGGAAGAACTGCCTTTTACTTTCAGGTCTTTTACGACGGTGACGTTATCGCCATCGACCAACAGATTACCGTTGGCGTCTTTTACGATCAGCGCATCGCTATCTTGCGATGTTTCTACGTCATTCCATTCATGGGCGCATTCAGGGCAAATGAACATGCCGTTATCTTCGTAGGTGTATTCGGAATTACATTTTGGACAGTGTGGAAGAGACATATCGGTATCCTCTAAAAGTGCGAACGGGGCTGGAAAGCGCCAGCCAAAACACGGCAGTTTGCCGAAAAAGGCGTCAAGTATAGCGTAAGCCCCCACTTTTGTCGGTGATATTCTTTTTTTAAAAAATAAATAAAACACCGCATCTGGAGTGACATTTCCTGTCAGTCAGTTAAGCGATGCTAACAGCGTGCTTAAGAGATAAACATCGCGATGAAATATATAGAATATTTTATTGCGCAAATTGCCAGGTACTGACATTTCGGATAAGGTGAGGTGCGCTGTTGTTATTTAGCAACCGCAACCGGATTTGCCACTTCTTCTTTGGTGACCGGGAATTACCTCTCTTTTTAGGTGGGTAAATTACTTTGATATATCCTATAGCTCCATAAAAATGGTCTACGCTCATTATCTTTCGGCTTTTCTAGCCGAGAGGAGTGTACGAGCGCTCTACGCTGCAAACAGATTATATTTGTTTTGTCATCAGACGCTTATATTCAATGAACCTAATTTCCACGCGTAATCAATAAAGCCGAAATTTCATTATTAAAACTATCTGGCTTAATAAAAGTAATAAATTTGCGTTAAGGAAAGGCTTTTATCATGCACACACAAACAATATTTGAATTGAGCCAGGAAGCCGAGCGGCTGCTACAACTTGCTTTACAGAATCTTGATGCCTTGAAATCAATGCCGATTGCGGCAATGGATAGCACTACTGCAGCAATAACCGGTGTCAGCAATAATGTGCTGCCTTTGCACTTCAGCACCCGGGGTGTTGAAACCCAGCTGTCGATGCTGAATAACGAATTACGAAAAATAACCCGTCTTGAGATGGTGCTGGCCATTGTTGGCACGATGAAGGCCGGGAAATCGACCACGATTAATGCGATTGTCGGCACGGAAGTCTTACCCAACCGTAATCGTCCAATGACCGCGCTGCCGACGATGATCCGCCACACGCCGGGGCAAAAAGAGCCGGTGCTGCATTTTGCCCATGTTTCACCGATCGACACGCTGATTAAACAATTGCAGGAAAAACTGTGTAATCACGATCGCGGCAAGCTGACGCAGCGCCTCGAAATTGATAAAGACATGAATGCGTTGCTCGGGCGCATTGAACAAGGTCAAGCCTTCGAAAAACATTATCTTGGCGCGGAGCCTATTTTTCAGTGTTTGAAAAGCCTGAATGATTTAGTGCGGCTCTCTCAAGCGTTAGGCGTTGATTTTCCGTTTACTGAATACACCGCGATTGAGCATATTCCGGTGATTGAAGTGGAGTTTGTCCACCTCGCGGGCATGGATTCTCACCTTGGGCAACTGACGCTGCTGGACACGCCGGGGCCGAATGAAGCCGGGCAACCGCATCTGCAAAAAATGCTCAACGAGCAGCTGGCGCGCTCCTCGGCGGTGCTGGCAGTGATGGATTACACCCAGCTTAAATCGATTTCCGATGAAGAGGTGCGGCAGGCGATTTCGGCGGTGGGCAAATCAGTGCCGCTGTACGCGCTGGTCAATAAATTCGATCAGAAAGACCGCAATAGCGACGATGAAGAACAGGTGCGGGCGATGATTTCCGGCACGCTGATGAAAGGCAATATTTCACCGGGGCAGATTTATCCCGTCTCCTCGATGTGGGCCTATCTGGCGAATCGTGCGCGCTTTGAAATCGCCAACAATGGCCGTTTGCCGGATCATCAGGAACAGCGCTGGGTGCAAGATTTTGCCGAAGCCGCGCTGGGACGTCGCTGGCGCACGGCGGATCTGGATGACGTAGAACATATTCGCCATGCCGCCGATCTGCTGTGGGAAGATTCGCTGTTTGAGCAGCCGATTCGCAAACTGATTTATGCCGCGTATGCCAACGCGTCGCTGTATGCGTTGCGCTCGGCGTCCCATAAGCTCCTCAACTATGCGCAGAACGCCCGTGAATATCTGGATTTCCGCTATCAGGGGCTGACAGTCGCCTTTGATGAGCTGGAGTTGAATATTTCGCGTCTGGAAGAGGATATGGCGCTGCTTCAGATGCGTCAGGATGTGGTGAGCGACGAAGTCGGACACGAAGTCGAGCAGGCACTGGATGCAGCACAAACGTTTATCACTCATCAGAAAAACCAGATCCAGCAGGCGATTAGCCATATTTTTGACGGCGATAACATTCTCGATTTGGCCGGCATTGACCGCATGAATTTGCGAAACGGGGCGCAACACGACATGGGGCAACTGGTGCTCGATGACGAAGGCCAGGCGCAGATTGTGCTGAGCAAAATCCGTTCATCCTGTGAACTCGTGATGCTGGACGCACAGGGCAAAATCAGCCGCGAGCTGGCGTTGCGCTTTGATCAGCTTGAGTCGACGCTGGCGCGATCCTTAAACGAGGCGATGCGTCCGATTGAGAAACGCATCAAGGAAGAGTTAAGCCACGCTGGATTTCGGGCGCGGATTAGCTTCCCGGCGTTCCAGGCCAGTCAGCTCAACTTCAACACGCGCGGGCTGTTCAACGACGCGATTGCCTCAGAAAATCGTCCCGCCGGTGAGATCTCTGGTTCCAGCAGCGTGCGCGAAACGGTTTCACGCTGGCTAAACAATCCGGGCTGGGGCTGGGAAGATTGCGTGGTGACGCGCACGCGATACGTCATTGACGTCGCGCAGCTTCATACGCGAATCAAAGAACATATTGATCAATTTTGTGAACAAATCTATAAAGCTTTGGTGGCGCAGGTCGATGTTTCTGTTACGGCAGGCATGGCAACGTTTTTTGCGGAATTCTCGTTATGCCTCACCGGTTTACAGGAAAGCTTGCGTGATAGCCTCGCAGTGCGGCAGCAAAATGAGCATTCAACCAGAGCGCTCAGCCAGCTGTTGCAGCAATGTATTACAACTGCGACGTGGATTCAGGAAGATACCCGATTGTTACGCGATGATATTCAAACTTTATTCGCGGCAGAGCAAACATGACAACTCCATTGCTGGACGGTCCCGGGCGGACGTTAGAGTGTATTCATCCCAAATTTATGGTTGATTTGGTGCAAGGAGTGGACGCGGTGCGTCTCACTCCGCTGGTGCCTCAGCAGCAGCAGTTTCGTGAGCGTTTAGCCCAGGAGATCATGACTCAGACGAAGCTTCGACCCTGGGCGATGACGGGAATGTTCAGCGAAAATGCTGCCCTGCGGCTGGGTCTGGCGGAAAAACTGGCCGGTATGTTCGATCCTGGACACCTGGCCTTGACGCGTATGACCGACAAATTAACCTCTCTGCGCCAGCAAACTAACCGTCCCAAGCAACACTCTCTGGGATTGATACAGCAATATGACGATCTCTCTTCCTATTTTCACCAGCGCGCGGCCTATAAAGAAAAAGCGTTGTCACAGCGTGGCTTGACGGTGCAGGCGGGCGAACACAGCGAGCAAATCTTTAACCACTGGCGGGCGGGCCAATACGATGGCTGGTCGCTGGCGGGACGGTGTTATGTCGCGCTGGAAGAGCTGCGCTGGGGGGCATTTGGTGATGCCTGCCGTCTGGCGAATGATGATGTCGCGGCGATGCTGAAGGACAATTTGCGCAGCCTGGCAGCGAACTATCTTGCTCAGGGCATTAATGCTGCCCCAACAACACGTCATTTTTACCATCAATGGCTCGCCACGCCGGTATCGCCGGGTTTAATGGATCATAAAGATATGCTCGGCTGGCTGGGGGACTGGTGTCATGTGGACCGTCATCCGGTGAGCTGGTCGGTGACGCAGAGCTGGCAAACGGTGGCGCTTGGCATGCCGCGATTGTGTTCGGCGAAAAGGCTGGCGGACGCGATGGTGGGCGAGATGTTCGGCGAATAACATGGTACGTCGGTAAAACAAAAAACCTCTCATCTGAGAGGTTTTTTATGTGAGGAGCTTAGTGGTGCAACGATTCGACCGGCTGCGGCTCGACGTCGGCTTTGGGGATATTGCCGTAGCGTTTGGCATACAGGGCGGTGATGATTGGCACCAGAATCGCGGTCACGATGACTGACGCGGCCACCAGTGCCGTCGCGGAGGCCGCAACAGGCTCGAATGACGGGTTAATCTGCGCAATGATCATCGGGTTCGCTACCGCAGCGCCTGCGGCTGACGAAGCGGCGACACCGGCGGTACCATTCCCACCACCAATCACGCGGTCGGCAATAATCAGCGGAATACCGGTGATAATAATAACCGCAACACCCAGCACGATACCCAGCAGGCCGGTGTCCATAATCACGTTCAGATTGATGGTATTACCCAGCGCGAAGCCGAAGAAGGGAATCAGAACCGGCGTTGCTTTGCTGAAGAAATCGCGCAGGTCGGTGTCCAGGTTGCCCAGGGCAAAACCAATCAGGAATGGCAGGACTGCGCCCACGAAGTGGTGCGGCTCAAACGATGCCAGACCTGCGGAGCCGAGGATTAACATGGTCACCAGTGGGCCAGACTCCAGAGACATCAGCACGAATGCGCCGGACTCTTCTTTCGTGCCGTACTGATTCATCAGGCTGGCGTACAGACCGCCGTTGGTCATGTCCATGGCAGACACAATCGCCAGAACGGAGAGACCGGCGAAGAAACCGGTTTGAATGCCATTCTCAGGAATGAACATCGCACAGCCCATGGCAACAACCCAGGCAACAGCAATTTTGGTGAGCACTAACGTACCGGATTTACGTAATACGGTTCCGGTTGCACGTAAATTAATGGATGCGCCAATACAGAAGAACCACACCGCCAGAATTGGCACCGTGCCGGAAATCATTCCTTTGGTAAACCCGCCAAAATAAGCGCCGGTATTCGGGGCCAGGGTATTTAAGATTGCGCCAAGTACCAGAGGGACCAACATCATCCCGCCAGGGATGCGTTCAATTGTGGCTTTGATTTTCATGATAAATCCTCACATCTTATCTCGCGTTTCTGGCGGACAAGTCGGGTAGAAATTCGTATTGAATTCAAGTTATTGTGAATTCTTACTGTCTGGTGAACCGTCTGTTTAACCAGAAGCCGTAATCAGTTTTACCTTGTTTACGGCGGGTGAAATGCACCCGGGGCGGCGTGTTCGGGCTTATCATCTGATCTTTGGAATTATGATTCAATGAAAATAAAACAATGTTTTAGTTATCTGGATCACATATTTTTGTAAACACGTGTCTACATTATTAGTTATTAAAATTGCTGTGAATTTAATGTGAATAAAGGTGAGTGTTTTTTCGAATTTTGATGAAAATAATAACCTTATAAAGTGAATCCTAAAGGACACAGGATTTTCACGGTCATTAAAGTGTGTTGACGTTTTCTGACAACATCTGACACCTCACGTAAATATCTGTGAAGTTGATCACCTATTTAAAGGCTGGTAGGGTAAAGACGTCACTAACTGCCCAGACAGGCGTCAACAGGTTCGGTTGTATCGACGAGAAACGTCAATGTAAGTAAACCTGCTACGCTTGAAGAAGAAGATTCGCATGAGGCGAATTCGAGGTTCACAGACCGCAAGAAGATCTGTGGTATGGACAGGGCTGAGTCTACGAGGATAGCAATGCTTAAAAGGAAAAAAGTCAAACCCATTACGCTGCGCGACGTCACTATCATTGATGACAGCAAGTTGCGTAAAGCCATTACCGCTGCGTCGCTGGGTAACGCGATGGAGTGGTTTGATTTCGGTGTGTATGGTTTCGTTGCCTACGCTTTAGGTAAAGTCTTCTTCCCGGGTGCCGACCCGAGCCTGCAGATGATCGCGGCTTTAGGTACCTTCTCCGTACCCTTCCTGATTCGCCCGCTGGGTGGTTTATTCTTCGGGATGCTGGGCGACAAATACGGTCGCCAGAAGATACTCGCCATCACGATTGTGATCATGTCGATCAGTACATTCTGTATCGGCTTGATTCCGTCCTATGCGACGATTGGCATCTGGGCGCCGATACTGCTGCTGCTGTGTAAAATGGCGCAGGGCTTCTCGGTCGGTGGTGAATATACCGGTGCGTCGATCTTTGTCGCCGAGTATTCTCCGGACCGTAAACGCGGCTTCATGGGTAGCTGGCTGGACTTTGGCTCGATTGCCGGGTTTGTGCTGGGTGCGGGCGTCGTGGTGCTGATTTCCACCGTCGTCGGCGAAGATAACTTCCTTGAGTGGGGCTGGCGTATTCCGTTCTTCCTGGCGCTGCCGCTGGGTCTGATTGGTCTATACCTGCGTCATGCGTTAGAAGAGACGCCAGCGTTCCAGCAGCATGTTGAAAAACTGGAGCAGGGCGATCGCGAAGGGCTGCAGGAAGGACCGAAAGTCTCCTTTAAAGAGATTGCGACGAAACACTGGCGTAGCTTGCTGACCTGTGTAGGTCTGGTCATTTCGACCAACGTGACCTACTACATGTTGCTCACCTACATGCCGAGCTACCTGTCGCATAACCTGCATTACTCCGAAGATCACGGTGTGCTGATTATTATCGCCATCATGGTGGGGATGCTGTTTGTGCAGCCGATTATGGGCCTGCTGAGTGACCGCTATGGTCGCCGTCCGTTCATTATTCTGGGTAGCGTTGCGCTCTTACTGCTGGCGATCCCGGCCTTTATCCTGATTAACAGTAACGTGCTGGGCCTGATTTTCGCCGGTCTGCTGATGCTGGCGGTGATTCTGAACTGCTTTATCGGGGTGATGGCGTCAACGCTTCCGGCGATGTTCCCAACGCATATTCGCTACAGCGCGCTGGCGGCAGCGTTCAATATTTCGGTGCTGGTTGCCGGCCTGACGCCGACCATTGCGGCCTCGCTGGTCGAAAGCACGCAGAACCTGATGATGCCTGCGTACTATCTGATGGTGATTGCGGTGATTGGTTTGATTACCGGTCTGACAATGAAAGAGACCGCGAATCAGCCACTGAAAGGGGCCACGCCTGCGGCGTCTGACCTTCAGGAAGCGAAAGAGATTTTGCGCGAACACTACGACAATGTTGAGCAGAAGATTGACGATCTTGACGTAGAGATTGAAGAGCTGCAGAAGAAGCGCTCTCGTCTGGTGGATCAGCATCCTCGCATTAACGAGTAAAACGAAAAACCCGCTTCGGCGGGTTTTTTATTAGCATCCGGCGGCGATGTAGTCGCCGTTGGCGCTGATGGGGATCACCGTCAGGAACAGCACTGTTGCAAACAGGATCAGCACGATTCCCCCGGCAATTTTTGCCGCGGGCACCAGCCAACTCATTGTAGAACTGCCGCCAAAGAAAGCGACCGTCCGTTCCCGCGCATAGCGCACCGCCAGCGATAGTCCCATAATCGACAGCGCGGTACCGAGCGACATGGTCATCACCGCCGCCATTCCCCACGTCACAATTCCTAGCGCATTTGAGAACATCAGAATCATGATCGCCCCGCTGCATGGGCGTGCGCCGATCGCCAGAATCACTCCCAGACGCGTTTTCCAGTCGCCTTTTTCCACATCTGTGCTGACGCCGTGATGCCCGCAACCGCAGCGATCATCGTGCTGATGGAGCGGTGTTACGCTGCGAATAGAAAGCCTGCGTGGCCGCAGGCTTTTCAGAGTTTGGTAAATCATAAAGACACCGAATGCACCGATCAGCAATGCGCTGATCTTCTCCACGTACCAGCGGCTGGCGCTGAGATCGCCAGAGGCGAGGTTAAACCCAACGGCCAACACAAAGACGAACAGAATGGCGCTGAGGCCCTGCATCAGGCTACCGAGGAAGGGCACGACGCGCGCGGCAAGCTGGCTCTCTTTATTGGTGGTGAGATAGGTCGTGACGATGAATTTACCGTGTCCCGGGCCGATCGCGTGTAGAACGCCATAGAAGAACGCGCCCGTCAGGAGCCACAATCCGCCGCTGTACTGATGATTATTCAGCTGCAACAAATACATCACCAGATAGCGGTGCAGCGTGATTTGCGTGGCGAGACACCATTGAATAAACGCGCTCCAGTGAGCATGTAAAGTGAATCCGCTAAACAGAACCAGCAACAAAAGCAGGCCTGCCGTGGGAATACGCCAGTCACGCGAGAGAATTTTTGTCGTCATGTTGCGGCCTGCCAGGAGGGGGATTCTGGGGCAAGTATAGCGTGAGTTGCGAGGCGGCGAGGGCATTTTGCGGGGCGCTCACGGGCTGTTATGCATTCGCAAAACTCGACTTCAATTGTCGTCGCCTGTCCGTCGCGATAAGCCAGGGTTGGGTAAAACGGTTATCCCATTTATCTGCCGTGGAAGCGGTATAGCACCCTGTTGTTCGCTCTTTGATTTTTCTGTCCGAAAGGGCGCTATGCAAAATCGGCTTTAACTATCAGCCAGCGTCTTCCTCACCTGTCACCCCTTCGCCATGTTTCCCTTTCACCCATGCGAGGCGGCGATGGAACATTTTTCTCAAGGCCCGGCCAAGGGTATTGAACCAGCCTGTCGGGCGCGGGTCGGCCAGCATGCTCATGGCGCGCGCGTAATCCAGCACCAGTCCGGGCGTCCAGGCCATTGTTTCGGCACGTTTTCGCAGCTGCAACGCGACCCACAGTTCGGGTGTGGATATCAGTTTTCCAATCGAGAGCCAAAAGCCGCGCTTTTGCCACAACCTGCCGACAGAACCCTCAAGCGCCGCTTCCAGCGCTCTTGCCACGCTGCTGGAACAGTTACGGTGGGTCAGATTATAGGATTCGTTTTGGCGGTAGTTTTCCCAGAATGCCGCCAGACGCGTTTCGCTGTAATTGCGAATCCGCACCTTGCGGGTGGAGTGGCACCATTTACTGGATTCGGTGATGTAATCCGACTGAAATTCACCCGGCACGTTATTTTCGGGCGTGGCGCGTAGCAGGCGGGCGAAGGCATCCGGTGAGCGGTCGATCTCAACGGCGGGATATAAACTGATGTAAATCCCGCCAGGGGATTCCAGCGCCGCGTGTCCGGTTGAGATCACGCCATTTTTATCCACGGCAGCAATATAACGGCTGATCACGGGACGGGAAATCGTCTCGCCGGATGCTGAGCCAACGGGAGTCCAGACGTGAACCGTCAGCGCTTTTTCATCGTCGTCTGGCGGGCCATCCCATTCCACCACGGCAGGCTGATGCGTGTCGGCTTCTTCCATATACTCTTCGCCTTTGAGACCTGGGTTGGCTGCCGCCATTTTGACCCGGTTAGCGAGAATAAACATATTCCAGCCCGCAAAGGCCAGGCCGAGACCGAGGCAGTACGGAACGGTGCCTGTATAATTCGAGGGCCACGGTTGATAGAAGAAAATCGCCAGCGCAATTTCGACGATTCCTCCTGCCAGGGCAGGCCGCCAGCGCCGATAGCGCACTACAATGGCCGAGGCGATTTGTAGCGCGCCATCCAGCAAGAACAGCGTGCCGAAAATCATTGCCAGCACAATATTACCGTCGTGGTTTCCGGCGAGGATCAGCACGGCGGCCAGTGAAAACGTCGCACCTTTGACATAGCGCAAAATGCGCTGCCCGCCCATGCCGCTGTGCGCGACCAGTAAGGTTGCACCGCCTTCAATCAGCAGCAGAAACGCAAAAGGTTCGATAGGGAAGTAGAGCACGCCGTCCATCGCGTCGATAAAGATAACCGTCCCGGCAATCAGCGTGACCCACCCGAAGCGCCGCAGTCCGCGCCAGTGCGAACGCAGATAATCAACGCCGAGCAGAATCAGGATCAATCGCATCATAAGGGGGCTTCCGGAATGGGTATCCCACATTTATAACCCACTCGGGGCGGAAGTGCTTCAGTAATTGGTGGGGAGTGGGCGGGGGATGCGTATAGAGAAAAGTTGAACTCGCGGTATGCTGCTTGCGGGGGAAAATCGAACGAAGATCGAAATTTTGGTGTTCCGGAAAGCAAAAAACCCGCCATAGGCGGGTTCTTCTAAATAGTGGTGCCCGGACTCGGAATCGAACCAAGGACACGGGGATTTTCAATCCCCTGCTCTACCGACTGAGCTATCCGGGCAACGGAGCGCATTAAACCTTAATCCCGTTTGATCGTCAACCCTAATTCGGGGAAAGCTGTTCAACTGCTTAACTTTACGGCAATCTGTCGATCTACGCGTCGATTTTGCACAAATCTTCCAGACAAAAACGCCAGGGCGAGCAATGCTGATTGTGATGAGGAGGGGGTATGGCAAACGACTGGCTTGAGCTGCGTCAGCATGCGGAAACGGGTATTGAGACGATCAAAGCACACTTTGAAGGCCACGCCTTCGATCCGCACTGGCACGACAGTTATCTGGTGGGCATTACCCTGTCTGGTACGCAACAATTCCACTGCCGCCGCGAGCGGCATCGCAGTCATCCAGGTGATGCGTTTTTACTGGAACCGGGTGAAATCCACGACGGTGACGCGCCAGTAGACGGTGGCTTTACCTATCTGACCTTTTATCTAGATGAGCACTGGCTGACCAACACGCTGCACGGTCTATATGAATCCACGCCGGGCAGTTACTCGCTGCATTTCGCGCAGACTCTGACGCGTGAACCGCAGCTGGTGAGGACCATTAGCGACACCTTTTCCACGCTTCACAATGAGGAGATGAAGATCGTGCAGCAGAGCACAATGGATAATCTGCTCGCGCAAATTACCTCCCATTGTCACTGGCGCAAAAGACTGCCCGTGCAGCGACAAAGCGCTGCGGTTGCCCATCGCGCGCGTGATTATTTGTATGCTCATATGGGGGACAACATTGGTCTGTCCGATCTGGCGCGAGAAACGGGCACCGATCGTTTTACGCTGACGCGCTGCTTTAAGCGCGAATTCCACCTGGCACCGCACGCCTGGCTTATCCAGTTGCGCCTGGCAAAAGCGCGTCAGATGCTGGGGATGGGCGAACAGCCTGTCGAGGTGGCCGCGGCGCTCGGTTTTGCCGATCAAAGTCATTTAGGACGCTGGTTCCAGCGTGCCTATCGCATAACGCCTGCCCACTACCGTCGGTTGTGCACAAACCTTCCAGACGTTTCCAGAAAATAGCGGCACAGTCAGGACTCTAAAAAAAAAGGAGTCACCTGTGAATCTGATGCCGTTTCTGCTGTTTGCGTTTGTCGCCTCGATAACGCCCGGCCCGACTAATATTCTCGTTCTGACCAACAGCCAGCACTTTGGCGTTAAAAAAACCGTGCCTGCGATTCTGGGCGGATGTTTTGCGGCAAGCCTGATTGTGTTGATTTCCGGTGCGGGGGCTGGGGAGGTTTTACGCCAATATCCGCTGGTTCGTCAGGTGATGAGTTGGGCAGGGGTTCTATGGCTGAGCTGGATGAGCTGGCAGCTTTTCAGCGCCCCAGCGGCCAATTTATCGACGCCATCACATCGACGTTTTACGGCCCGAGCGGCGGCGCTATTGCAGGTGATTAACCCCAAAACATGGATGATGGCGCTGGCGGTTGTGAGCTTGTTTGCACCGGCAGGCGAGAATGCGCTGCACGATGTCACGTTAATGGCGCTGTGGTTTCTGATAATTTCGATTGTGTGTTTGATGTGCTGGGCGTGGTTGGGAAAAGCGGTGAATCGGGTGTTTCGCACCACCGTGGCGATGGTGCGCTTTCAGCGCCTGATGGCGCTGTGTCTGTTTGTCTCCGCGTGGGCGGGAATGCTGGCTTAGGTTAGCGCACCACCCATGCGACACTGAGCGAAGCGCAGAATATCTTCTGCCAGACGGTGCGCCGTCTCCACGTCGGTCAGGCTACGATTGATTAGCATGCGGCTCAGGCAGCCCTCCAGCACTAGCTCCATCTGTTTAGCGACCATCGCCGGATCGTCAACCTCAAGCTTCGTGAGCAGCTCGTGGGTAAAGTCGTGAGCGGCACGTTTTTGCTGATCGGCGAGCTGATGGATCGGGTGGCCCGGATCGGGGTAGAACGTGCAGGCGGCGATAAACAGGCAGCCAGGGTAACGGTTGTTACGCACACAATCCGCCAGCGCCGTATAGCGTGCCAGCACTTTTTGCTCGGCCGTCAGCGCGTCGTTCAGCATCAGCTGTCTGCGCCAGATATCGACCTGCTGACTGAGATAGCGGAGCGCATCGTAGAGCAGCGCTTCTTTATCCGGCCAAAAACGGCGCAATTCATCCAGTGGATAATCGACGCGTTCGGCGACCATCTCAAGCGTGGTGCTGGCGATCCCTTGTATCTCAAGTAATTGCAGGGCCTGTCCCAGTACGTCTTCGCGTTGCACGGTTTTCTCCTCCCAATGCTAACGGTTTGTCCCGTTAACAGTGTCGTTTACGGTTGGCGATCGCGCAAATGCGCGCTGAACGCGGTTGCATCCATAAATCCTGTCACACGTTCGCTCGGCTGCTCTTCTCCCTGCGCATTAAAGAATAAAATCGTCGGCAGACCGAGTACCCTGAGTTGTTTCAGCAAAGCCTTGTCCTGCGCATTATTGGCAGTCACGTTCGCCTGCAACAGAACCGTATCTTTTAACGCATTTTGCACCAGCGGATCGCTAAAGGTGTATTTTTCGAACTCTTTGCAGGCGACACACCAGTCGGCGTACAGATCGAGCATGACGGGTTTGCCTTTTGCCTGTGCCAGCGCGTGGTTCAGCTCATCAACGTTGCTGATTTGAATGAAGTTAAGATGAGCCTGGTTTTGCGCAGCAGGTGCCCCAAATGCCCAATCCTGAAGCGGTCGCACGCTGATCAGCGCAGACGCCAGCAGAATGATTTGTACGATACGCATCCACGTTTTTTGCGCCTGCAGGCTGGTGATAAACCCCCAGCCGAAGAACGCGACGCCAAGAATGGCCCACAAACGAAGGCCCCATACGTCACCCATCACGCGCTCCAGCAGGAACACCGGCAGCGCCAGGATGACGAAACCGAAGGCGATTTTGACCGTTTCCATCCACGGGCCGCTTTTCGGCAGCAGACGGTTGCCAAACACGGTGATCAGAATCAGCGGCAGACCCATACCCAGCGCGTACAAATAGAGCGTGCCGCCGCCCAGCCACATGTTCCCGCTTTGCGCGATGTAGAGCAGGATCGCGCTCAGCGGCGCGGTGGTGCACGGCGAGCAAATCAGCCCGGCAATCGCACCCATCACAAACACGCCGCCTGCGGAGCCGCCTTGCTGGCGATTGCTCATCAGCGTTAAACGCGTTTGTAGCGAGGAGGGCAGTTGCAGGGTGAACAGGCCAAACATCGACAGCGCCAGCAGAGTAAACACGACCGACAAGCCGATCAGCACATACGGATGCTGAAGCGCGGCCTGGAACTGAAGTCCGGCGGCGGCAACCACAATCCCGAGTGCGGTATAGGTGAGCGCCATGCCCTGAACGTAGATAAACGCCAGCAGCAATGCGCGACCGGTGGATAAACGTTGTTTACCGCCGAGCACAATGCCTGAAATAAGCGGGTACATCGGCAACACGCATGGCGTAAAGGCGATACCGATACCGATGAGCAGCGCCCAGAGCGCAGAGAACGGCAGTTCTGCGCTGTCTTCCCCCTTCTCAGTGGAAGGAGGCGCAGCAGGCTGAGCAGAAGCAGCCACTTCACTGAGCGGCACAATTTTGGTTTCTGGCGGATAGCAGAAACCGGCGTCGGCACAGCCCTGATACGTCACGGTGAGCGTCGCGCCTTTATTGGCCTGATTGACGCTGACCGGCACGACAAGCTGGTGGCGGTAGATTTCGCTTTTGCCGTAAAACTCATCTTCGTGCCACTCGCCCGCAGGCAGTTGCGGCTCGCCGACTTTCGCATTGGCTGGCGTGATGCTGGCCTGTTTGCGGTAGAGATAATATCCGTCTTTGATCTGCCAGCTAAGGCTGAGATCGTGCTGGTTTTGCTGGAAGTCGAAGACAAACGCCTGATCAGCAGGAATAAAGTTTGAGCGGCCAGGTGCGTCGAACAACCCGGCAAAAGCTGATGTGCTGCACAGCAGCAGGATCAGCGTAAAGAAGCGTTGAGCCATGAGAGATAGTCGTTATCGCCGTGGGACACTGGGAGAACCAGCAGTTCCGGAGTCTGGTAAGGATGATGAGATTTGAGGCAATCCAGGAGCGCCTGCTGATGCGCTACCGAGGTTTTAAGCAGCATTTGCACTTCGTACTCTTGCTCAAGCTTGTCTTCCCAGTAGTACAGGGAGGTGGCGCCAGGCAGGATCGTAACGCAGGCCGCGAGCTTGTCAGCCAGTACTTTGGCGGCCAGTTCCTGGGCGGTTGCTTCATCGGGAGCGGTACAAAGCACAACAACGGCGTCAGGCGTGTTCACAAGTCGACCTCCTCATCGCGAAAAAATCACTATATCACGGCGGGTCAGAGGGCATTAATGAATCGGGCCGCTGAGCGGCCCGAATTTAACAAATTTTACAACATCGAACGCTTAAAGAATCACGCTGCCGATGAGGAAACCGAAGCACACGGCAAACACTACGCCCATCGTGCCTGGAATAAAGAACGGATGGTTAAAGACGAAACGCCCGATGCGCGTAGTCCCGGTATCGTCCATCTGCACGGCTGCGACAAGCGTCGGGTAGGTTGGCAGAATAAACAGGCCAGAAACGGCAGCGAAGGAGGCGACCGCTGTCAGTGGCGACACGTTCAGCGCCAGCGCCATCGGCATCAGCGCTTTCGCCGTCGCGGCCTGAGAGTACAGCAGCGCGGAAGCCACAAAGAAAATCACCGCCAGCAGCCACGGATGGCCCTGAATCACGGTGCCTGCGGTATCTTTAATCCAGTCGATATTGTGGGAGACGAAGGTATCACCCAGCCACGCCACGCCGAGGATACAGATACAGGCGCTCATCCCGGCTTTGAAAGTGCTGGAGCTGAGAATACTGTCCGTTTCCACGCCGCACAGCACGGTGGTCAGGGTCGCGACGCTCAGCATAATAATCAGGATCGCGTTGGTGGTATTCATCAGCGGCGTTGCCACCAGACCCAGGCTTGGGCTGTTGACGATGGCATAAATCACCACGCAGACCACCCCCAGCAGGAACAGCAGCACCGACAGTTTCGCGCGCGGTTTGATCTCAACTTTATTTTCACCGCGCAGTTCGATCAGACCTTCTTCCAGACGTTTCAGGTACACCGGATCGTCAGAAAGTTTGGAGTTAAACAGCGTGGTGACCAGGAACGACATCAGCAGTACGGCCAGCAGCGTCGACGGGATCACCACGGAGAGCAGATGAATGTAGCTGACGCCATGGCCTTCCATTACCGATGACATATATACCACCGCGGCAGAAATCGGCGAGGCGGTAATCGCAATCTGCGCAGACACCACGGCAGTCGACAGCGGGCGGCACGGCTTAATACCTTGCTCTTTCGCCACTTCGGCAATAACCGGCAGCGTCGCCAGAGAGATGTTGCCCGTACCGGCAAAAATCGTCAGGAAGTAAGTGACGACTGGCGCGAGAATAGTGATGTATTTCGGGTTTTTGCGTAGCAGTTTTTCGGTTTGATTAACCAGATAATCCAGACCCCCTGCAATCTGCATAGCCGAGATAGCCGCAATCACCGCCATGATGATGGAGATCACGTCAAAAGGGATTTTCCCCGGAGCGACACCAATGGCTGCCAGAACCAGCACGCCCAATCCCCCGGCATAGCCGATACCAATTCCTCCTAGCCTGGCGCCGATGAAAATCGCCGCTAAAACGATAATCAGCTCAATGACAATCATAATCGCTTCCTTGAATGTTAGATGTTGGATACATAAATGTTATTTTTGTGATGTCCTATAAAAGCAAAAAGGCACGTCACTGGGTGACGTGCCTTTCGGAAATTTAACCGGAACTGTTACTGTTCGCTTTCATCGGTATACCGTTTCGCTTTATATGCCGGATGCATCAGGTTTTGCGGCGAGAAGATATCATCCAGTTCAGCCTCTGTCAGCAATCCACGCTCAAGGACCACTTCGCGCACGCTCTTACCGGTTTCAGCACAAATCTTACCAACGATATCGCCGTTGTGGTGGCCGATGAACGGGTTCAGATAGGTGACGATGCCGATAGAATTGTAGACGAAGCTTTCACACACGGCTTTATTGGCCGTGATGCCGTTGATGCATTTTTCCAGCAGGTTGTAGCAGGCGTTGGTCAGGATGTGGATGGACTCAAACATGGCCTGGCCAATCACGGGCTCCATCACGTTCAGCTGCAGCTGACCGGCTTCGGACGCCATGGTGACGGTGATGTCGTTACCGATGACTTTGAAGCATACCTGATTCACCACTTCTGGCACCACCGGGTTGACTTTGGCTGGCATGATGGACGAACCGGCCTGCAGCTCTGGCAGGTTGATTTCGTTCAGGCCAGCGCGCGGACCGGAAGAGAGCAGGCGCAAGTCGTTACAAATTTTGGACAGTTTAACCGCCAGGCGTTTCAGCGCGCTGTGCACCATGACGTAAGCGCCGCAGTCGGATGTCGCTTCGATCAGGTCTTCGGCGGGAACAACCGCGAGGTTAGACACTTCTGCCAGCTTCGCGACGGCCAACTGTTGATAACCGTCTGGTGTATTCAGACGCGTACCGATGGCCGTTGCGCCGAGGTTGACTTCAAGCAGCAGTTCGGAGGTACGCAGAATGTTGCGGGTCTCTTCATTCAACAGCACGTTAAACGCGTGGAATTCCTGACCGAGGGTCATCGGCACCGCATCCTGCAACTGGGTACGACCCATTTTCAGAATGTCCTGGAACTCAACCGCTTTGCGCTGGAAGCCGTCGCCCAGTTGGTTAATCGCGTCAATCAGTTTCACAACGGACGCGTAAACCGCGATACGGAAACCGGTCGGGTAGGCGTCGTTGGTGGACTGGCACTTGTTTACGTGGTCGTTAGGATTGAGGTACTGGTACTCACCTTTCTGGTGACCCATCAGCTCCAGGCCAATGTTTGCCAATACTTCGTTGGTATTCATGTTCACGGAGGTACCTGCGCCGCCCTGATAAACGTCGACGGGGAACTGGTCCATGCATTTTCCGTTGTTCAACACTTCATCGCAGGCTGCGATGATGGCATTTGCAGCGCTTTTAGGAATGGTTTGCAGCTCTTTGTTTGCCAGGGCTGCGGCTTTCTTCACCATCACCATACCGCGTACAAACTCAGGGATGTCACTGATTTTGTTGTTGCTGATGTAGAAGTTCTCAATCGCTCTCAGAGTGTGAATACCGTAGTAGGCATCCGCTGGAACTTCCCTGGTACCCAACAAATCTTCTTCGATACGAATGTTGTTTAACATGTGAACCTTCTTTTAAAGCTGCCGATGGATTGTACTAAACACACAGTAGATATGTGGTTTTGAATATTTGCTGACCGACGATTATTCCCTCAATCAGCCAGATACCCGAGATGATATGCTGATGATAGCGAATTGCCGTAACCTGGATCACTTATTATCGCCCTCGCGACATGATAATTATTAATCTGTGAAATGAGTCACCGCTTGAATGTTTCCAAAAAAATATCCGTGCAAACCGATTGAAATTTGGCTAACCGTCACCATTTCAAAGAAACGCGAATCGCAAACATATTCAGACAGGGGCCAGACGGCGTCTGCCATACAGGAGAAGCCAGTGCGCTGGATACCTTTTATTGCCATTTTTCTCTATGTTTACATAGAGATTTCCATTTTTATCCAGGTCGCCCATGTGATGGGTGTCCTGCTGACACTGATTCTGGTCATATTCACATCCGTGATAGGTATGTCGCTGGTACGTAATCAGGGATTCAAAAATTTCCTGTTAATGCAGCAAAAGATGGCAGCGGGTGAAAGCCCTGCTGAGGAGATGATCAAAAGCGTGTCGCTGATCCTTGCTGGCCTGCTGCTGATCCTGCCCGGCTTTTTCACCGATTTCCTGGGCCTCTTGTTGCTGTTACCGCCGGTGCAAAAGCTGCTGACGATGCGCCTTTTGCCGCATCTGCGATTTAACCGGATGCCTGGCGGTGGATTCACCACCGGACCGGGAAATGGGGATACCTTTGAAGGGGAATACCAGCGTAAAGACGATCAGCGTGACCGCCTCGATCACAAAGACGACGACCGCTAAGACAACAACGCCCGGCATTGCCGGGCGTTTTGCTATTTAATGATGCTGCGTTTGGGGAGCAAGAACCACAGTCCCGCCAGCATGATAATCGCGTAGAGGCTTTTCCAGCCCACCATGGCCAGCAGGAGCAGGCACAGCACGCCACCGATTATCGCCAGCCCTTTAAAACGCCCCGTCAGCAATCGACACCCTGCCAGCATACACAGCAGGTAGATCATGATGAAAATACCGTTGGCATAGATGATGAGCGCATCCAGATTGATGTTGAGCCAGTAAATGCCGAGCGTACTCAACACGCAGCAGCCCAGCACCGCGTTTAACGCATTTGTCGGCAACTGACGCTTCGACAGGCGTGACAGACGGCTGTTCGGCTTGTATTGCGCCTGGGACCACATCAGGCGCGCAAAGCTTTGGATGTAGATGTTCAGGCTTGCGAAACAGGCGAGATAGCCAATTACGCAGGCAATCCACAACGCTTTCACCCCAAACAGGTGCACAACGATACCCGGCAGCGATGCGGCCGCAGCGGTGTCTGAGCCGTAGGCATTGAAGTGCAGCACCAGCACGGTACACGCCCAGTAAACCGTTCCGGCCAGCAACAGGCCAATCATCAGCGCGCGCGGAAAATCACGCTCAGGCTGTTTAAATTCTGATGCCAGATGCGCAAAAGCTTCCAGCCCGACAAAACACCAGAACATCACCGAAAGCGCGGCGAAGAGTTGCGAATTATCTACGTCCGAGAGGGCCGGGAACGCAATTTCGCCCACGCGAATGTCACCCGCCCACCAAATCGCCGCAATCAACGCCACAATCAGTATGGCAACCAGCGTTTGCAGGTTGGCGCTGGAGCTGGCCCCGCGTGAACCCACCCACCAGACGATCGCCAGCGTGCCCAGCTCTGCAAACAGCAGTTGCTCATCGTGCCAGCCGAACAGCGCCTGGCCAAAACCGGTGGCGATATGCAGGGCGGCGGGCAAGCCAACCGGAATTACCGACAGAAAAAGCCAGCCCGTGACGCGCTCGAGGCGAGGACCAAACGCCATGCCGACAAAATGCGCTACGCCGCCAGCGCTGGGGAAATGGCGGCCAAGAATCGCGAAGACAATGGCTATCGGAAAGACCAGAGCAATCAACACGGGCCACGCCCATAGGCTGTTGTTTCCGGCCACCAGCGCCGCCAGTGCGGGCACCGCAAACACGCCGGTTCCCAGTAAGGAAGTTGAGAGTAAACCCACGCCCTGCGCGAGTCCCAACTCCTGTTTTAGTCCACTCATTGACCTCGTCCTGCCACTGCCAAAAGAGAAGCGATGGTAACACTTTCGTAAATTTTTTTTCGACAACCCCTTGAAGGGGCAGTTTTCGACCCCCATCTCTCAGGTCACCAGTCGGTAAACCTTTTACGGCCCGGCGTCTTCCATAACTGATAATGACTTTCTCGAAGGAGAGCTATCAATGAGTATTCGTCCGTTACATGATCGTGTGATCGTCAAGCGTAAAGAAGTTGAAACCAAATCTGCGGGCGGCATCGTTCTGACCGGTTCTGCAGCAACCAAATCAACTCGTGGCGAAATCATCGCTGTCGGTAAGGGCCGCATCCTGGAAAACGGTACTGTGCAGCCACTGGACGTTAAAGTGGGCGACATCGTGATTTTCAACGATGGTTACGGCGTGAAATCCGAGAAGATCGACAATGAAGAAGTGTTGATCATGTCCGAGAGCGACATTCTGGCAATTGTTGAAGCGTAATCCGCGAACGACACTGAACATACGAATTTAAGGGAAAGATAAAATGGCAGCTAAAGACGTAAAATTCGGTAACGACGCTCGTGTGAAAATGCTGCGCGGCGTAAACGTACTGGCAGACGCAGTAAAAGTCACCCTCGGCCCGAAAGGCCGTAACGTAGTGCTGGATAAATCCTTCGGCGCTCCAACCATCACCAAAGATGGTGTTTCCGTAGCACGTGAAATCGAACTGGAAGACAAGTTCGAAAACATGGGCGCGCAGATGGTGAAAGAAGTTGCCTCTAAAGCGAACGACGCTGCAGGCGACGGTACCACCACCGCAACCGTACTGGCACAGGCGATCATTACTGAAGGCCTGAAAGCGGTTGCTGCGGGCATGAACCCGATGGATCTGAAACGTGGTATCGACAAAGCGGTTATCGCCGCTGTTGAAGAGCTGAAAACCCTGTCCGTCCCATGCTCTGACTCCAAAGCTATTGCGCAGGTTGGTACTATCTCCGCTAACTCCGACGAAACCGTAGGTAAATTGATCGCTGAAGCGATGGATAAAGTCGGTAAAGAAGGCGTGATCACCGTTGAAGACGGTACTGGCCTGGAAGACGAACTGGACGTGGTTGAAGGTATGCAGTTCGACCGTGGCTACCTGTCTCCATACTTCATCAACAAGCCAGAAACTGGCGCTGTTGAACTGGAAAGCCCGTTCATCCTGCTGGCTGACAAAAAAATCTCCAACATCCGCGAAATGTTGCCTGTTCTGGAAGCCGTTGCGAAAGCAGGTAAACCACTGCTGATCATCGCTGAAGACGTTGAAGGCGAAGCACTGGCAACGCTGGTGGTTAACACCATGCGCGGTATCGTGAAAGTGGCTGCTGTTAAAGCACCGGGCTTCGGCGACCGTCGTAAAGCGATGCTGCAGGACATCGCGACCTTGACTGGCGGTACCGTAATCTCTGAAGAGATCGGTATGGAGCTGGAAAAAGCGACCCTGGAAGATATGGGCCAGGCGAAACGCGTCATCATCAACAAAGACACCACCACCATCATCGATGGCGTGGGTGAAGAAGCCGCTATTCAGGGCCGTGTTGGTCAGATTCGTAAGCAAATCGAAGAAGCGACCTCTGATTATGACCGCGAAAAACTGCAGGAGCGCGTAGCGAAACTGGCTGGCGGCGTTGCGGTTATCAAAGTCGGTGCAGCGACCGAAGTTGAAATGAAAGAGAAGAAAGCACGCGTTGACGATGCCCTGCACGCGACCCGTGCAGCAGTAGAAGAAGGCGTGGTTGCTGGTGGTGGCGTAGCGCTGATTCGCGTGGCGTCAAAACTGAGCGAACTGCGCGGCCAGAACGAAGATCAAAACGTGGGTATCAAAGTTGCGCTGCGCGCAATGGAAGCACCACTGCGTCAGATCGTTCTGAACTGCGGCGAAGAGCCTTCAGTGGTGGCTAACACCGTGAAAGCGGGCGACGGTAACTACGGTTACAACGCAGCAACCGAAGAATACGGCAACATGATCGACATGGGTATCCTGGACCCGACTAAAGTGACTCGTTCTGCTCTGCAGTACGCGGCATCTGTAGCCGGTCTGATGATCACCACCGAATGCATGATTACCGATGTGCCGAAAGGCGACGGTCCTGACTTAGGTGCAGGCGGTATGGGTGGAATGGGCGGCATGATGTAATTGCCCTGCGCCCTGAATAATACAGGGCGCACAGCTCCCATAAATGAAAAACCCCCGGACAGAAATGTCTGGGGGTTTTTCTTTTGGTCATCTTTTTAGTATAAGGTTTAGACAGGGACAACTCTTGTCCAGCTTATTGAAAACGAGGAATAACATGCGCGTAATAGTCTGTGCAGGGATCGTAGGGGCAGCAATGCTGCTGGCGGGTTGTAGCTCCAGTAACGAGCTATCCGCAGGTGGTCAGAGCGTTCGCTTTGTGGAAGATAAGCCGGGCAGCGAATGTCAGCTATTAGGCACGGCGACCGGCGAACAAAGTAACTGGATGTCAGGCCAACATGGTGACGAGGGCGGTTCCATGCGCGGAGCGGCAAACGCGCTACGTAATCAGGCTGCCGCGTTGGGGGGCAACGTGATTTATGGCGTCAGCAGCCCAACCCAGGGGGTGCTGTCGAGCTTTGTCCCGACCGCCAGCACCATGAACGGTCAGGTTTATAAGTGCCCGAATTGATCGATACGCTTTAATACTCATCCCCTCTCCCACGGGAGAGGGGATGGATCGGCGCAAATTCTGGACAATGGGGAAATTAATTCTGCCGCAACTGTAAATCTAACGGAGTTTTACTTGGCTCACCGCCAATTTCTCTCGCCAGTTTTGGCACCATATAGCCGGAAACAAGCGTCAACAGCTCCCGCATAATCTGCCGGGCTTCTTCATCGCTTACCATGAAATGCGCCGCGCCCTGAACTCGGTCCAGAACGTGCAGGTAATAGGGCATCACCGACGCATCAAACAGCGCATTGCTCAGGTCGGCAAGCGTCTGAGCATTATCATTCACGCCGCGCAGTAGCACGCTTTGATTCAACAGCGTCACACCCACGTTACGCAGACGCATCATCGCAGAGCGGAACGTCTCATCGATCTCATTTGCATGGTTAATATGATTAACCAACAGAATTTGCAAAGGGGACGCTGCAAAGCGGGAAACCAGGCCGTCAGTAATACGCGCAGGGATGACAATCGGCAAACGGCTGTGAATACGTAAGCGCTTAATGTGCGGTATCGCTTCCAACTGCGTGAGCAGCCAGTCAAGCTCGTGATCCTTCGCCATGAGCGGATCGCCGCCGGAAAATATAATCTCATCCAGCTCGGGATGGTCCGCAATATAGTCCAGCGCCACCTGCCAGTTGCGCTTATTACCCGGATTTTCGGCGTACGGGAAGTGGCGGCGGAAGCAATAACGACAATTTACCGCGCAGCCTCCTTTCACCAGCAGCAGTGCGCGGTTACGGTATTTGTGCAGTAAACCGGGCACGACGCTGTTCTGCTCTTCTAACGGATCGGTGCTAAAACCGGGCGCGGTAACAAACTCATCTTTCGATGTAAGCACCTGTTTTAAAAGTGGATCGTTAGAGTTGCCTTTCTCCATGCGCGCGACAAATGCCCGCGGCACCCGCAGCGCAAAAAGACGCTTTGCCTCACGGCCAGCGAGCATATTTTCATCAGAGTCTATATTCAACAGACGCAGCAGTTCATCAGGACTGGTGATGACATCGGCAAGTTGCGATAACCAATCTTCTCTGTACGGGGTATTTAGGGTTACAATATGCGCCATTTTGTGGCTTAGCTACCAGTTAACAATTTTCAGAGGGCCTTATGGCGACTTACTATAGCAACGATTTTCGTGCTGGTCTTAAAATCATGATGGATGGCGAACCGTATGCGGTTGAAGCTAGCGAGTTCGTTAAACCAGGTAAAGGCCAGGCATTTGCGCGCGTTAAGCTGCGTCGCCTGCTGACCGGTACCCGTGTTGAGAAAACGTTCAAATCTACTGACTCTGCAGAAGGCGCGGACGTGGTCGATATGAACCTGACTTACCTGTACAACGACGGTGAGTTCTATCACTTCATGAATAACACGACTTTCGAACAGCTGTCTGCTGATGAGAAAGCCGTTGGTGAAAACGCGAAATGGTTGCTGGATCAGGCAGAGTGCATCGTAACTCTGTGGAACGGTCAGCCAATCTCCGTGACTCCACCAAACTTCGTAGAACTGGAAATCATCGAAACCGATCCAGGTCTGAAGGGTGACACTGCAGGTACTGGCGGCAAGCCAGCCAAACTGTCTACCGGTGCAGTGGTTAAAGTCCCGCTGTTCGTGCAGACTGGCGAAGTCATCAAAGTCGATACCCGCTCTGGCGAATACGTATCTCGCGTGAAGTAATTCATGTAAAAGACTTAAGGCGCAGCGCTCGCTGCGCCTGTAATATTCAGGCAGGGATGATGAAACGTACGATTAAAATTCTGCTGATACTGATGCTTTCCAGCACCATCCTGTCTGGCTGCAATACCGCGCGTGGCGTAGGCGAAGACATCAAATCCCTCGGTCATGCCATTTCTCACGCCGTCAGCTAAACCTTCTAATTTTCCTAAAAATCCGTCCTTTTCCGTCGAACGACAAGATCTTGTCTATCCTTAAGTAGCTATACACAAATAACATTGTCTATAAAAGGAAGATATTATGGTTAAGAAAACAATTGCAGCGATCTTTTCTGTTCTGGTGCTTTCTTCGGTGTTAACCGCCTGTAATACAACGCGCGGCGTGGGTCAGGATATTTCGGACGGCGGTAGCGCAATTTCTGGCGCGGCGACTAAAGCGCAGAACTAAGCAGTGTGAGATCCGACGGTACGGAGTACGAGCTATCGCCGTACCGTCAGCTTTGTACTGCCTGAAGGGACAAGAACGGTGAAAAACGCGTATCCATATGCAGTTTCACACGGATATTTCGTTTGTAGGTATACACCGTTTTACTGTTAATACTGAGCTGCCCGGCTATCTTCTGATTGCTGGCGCCTTCCATCCAGAGCGTTAAAACCTTTTCTTCTTGTCGTGTCAGAAGCGGCGGCGTGACGCGCGGAGACGCGCAGTGAGCACGGGTGCTCAACGCTTCGTTAATGACTTTCGCCAGCGATTCCAGCCGGGCACTTTTGCAGAGCGTGGCCCACAGCGGGTATTGCTTAATATACCCTGACATATCGGTCTGCTCGCTGGATTGCAGTAATATAAACGGCAGCCTCTCGCTCGCATTCAACAGCGAAGATAATTGCTGCGTATCATTCATACCCTGCATAAAACTATTTAAGTCAGCGATAACCAGCGTGGGTTTCCAGTGAAGAATATGTTCTCTTGCAAGGAAAAGATTATTCACACCCGTTATCGTAAAATCACCAGTGAACAAACCAGAATGATTGAGCCATGCTTCAAGCCCTAAACGGGTGAAGTGACAACGGTCAATCAAAAGAATTTTAAACATGTCGTTTTCGCATCAGGCAAAGGGATAGGCTGACTGTCATCAGAAAGCATGCCTATCTTAAACAAGTCGGATGAGTGATAAAGGAGCGAACTCCGCTGCATACCGCTGCTATTTCCGGCTATTGCCTGTCTTTAAGAAATGGATTGAAATATATTCGCTTTGTGCGGAAAATACACGCTCTGCTTATGCCTTGCGGGACGACCTGCAAGCGCTTCGAACATCGGGGACGGCCCCATACTGTTATTTAAGTTAAGGAGCCTGATATGTCCTGGATAATTCTTTTGATTGCCGGTTTGCTTGAAGTCGTTTGGGCGATTGGCCTGAAATACACCCACGGTTTTACCCGTTTGACCCCAAGCATTATTACGGTGACGGCGATGATTGTCAGCATTGCGCTGCTTTCGTGGGCGATGCGAACGCTGCCCGTGGGGACCGCTTATGCTGTCTGGACGGGCATAGGCGCGGTCGGCGCGGCGATCACCGGCATTCTGTTGTTAGGAGAGTCCGCGAGCCCGGCGCGTATCGCCAGCCTCGCGTTAATCGTGGCAGGAATTATCGGGTTGAAAATCAGCACGCACTAATGCGGCTGCTCAATCCACATTAATTTCGAGACATCAAACCCTTGCCGGGTCGCGACAGCAAGCATCTGCTGTTTCATCTCTTCTGAAATGGTCGGTGTGCGAGAGAGTATCCACAAATAGTCGCGATCTGGCCCGCATACCAACGCATGGCGATATTCTTTGTCCAGTGCGATGACGTTATAGCCGCCATAGAATGGCCCGAAGAACGAGACTTTCAGGGCCGCTCTGTTCGGATCGCCGGTAAAGTAGGCCTGGCCAACCACCTGCTGCCACATTCCGCGCTCAGGATTATATCCCCGGTTGACCACCTCAATGCCGCCATCATCCATCGAGCTGTAGGTTGCCGTCACGCGCTGTAATCCTCGCTCAAAACGGTGATCAAACCGGGCGATTTCATACCATTTGCCAAGATAACGTTGCGAATCGAAAGGGGTGACGACGGTGACGCCTGGAGGTGGCGTCGGAGAACTACAGGCAACAACGAGAAACGCGGCTGTCACCGCGGCGATAACAGGCAAAATGCGCATAGCGATTTCCTTGCTGTTTTTTTGTTAAGTGTAGATGACAGCAAGGAAAATGTGGGTAAATCGGTTATTTCAACGTGGCCAGAATGCGGTACGCCGCGTCGACACGCGCAGGGTTAGGATAGCTCTTGTTCGCCAGCATCACGATGCCGATGTTTTTTTCAGGAATAAAGGCGACGTAGCTCCCAAATCCGCCGGTTGAACCCGTCTTGTGTACCCACGAGGCTTTAACAGCAGGTGCGGGGGGATTCACCTCGACGGCAATCAACGGTGCCAGCGCGATTTTATTGTCACTGCCGTCGACGACGGTTTTTGCTTTCACCGGCCAGTTCAACATTTCCCAGCCTAAGCCCTGATACATCTCACCGATACGCCAGTAACGTGACTGCGCCAGTTCGATCCCTTGCTTTAGCATTTCATCTTTAACGCCCGCAGGATTCATATTGGCCTGAACCCAGCTCGCCATATCTTCAATGGTCGTTTTGACGCCATACGCTTCAGCATCAAGCATGCCTTGCGAAACGTGCACCGGTTTGCCGTCACGATAGCCCCAGGCGTAGTGCTTTTCTTCTGCTGCCGGGACGTTAATCCAGGTGTGATTCAGCTGAAGCGGCTGGAATACGCGCGTGGTCATCGCCTGTTCAAAATCCATCCCCGATGGCTTGACCGCCAGCATGCCAAACAAACCGATACTGGCGTTGGCGTACAGGCGTTTTGCGCCCGGGGACCACTGCGGCTGCCAGTTTTGGTAGAACCGCAGCAGGGCCGCCCGATCGGTCACGTCATCTGGCACCTGCAGCGGCAAACCGCCTGCGGTGTAGGTAGCCAGATTCAGCAGAGTAATGCCTTGCCATTGCTTACCCGTCAGCTCAGGCCAGTATTTGCTTGCGGGATCGTCAAGCTTGATCTCTCCGCGTGCGATGGCTTCGCCACCCAGAACGCCGGTGAAGGTTTTGCTTACAGAGCCCAGTTCAAACACGGTGCGCTGAGTAACTGGCTGATTCGCGGCGATATCCGCTTTACCGTAGACAAAATAGTGCGTCTTTCCCTGATAAATCACGGCGACGGCCATGCCTGGGATCGCCTGTTCTTTCATGAGTGGCGTCACGATGCGATTGACGGTGTCCGCGATCTGTTTGTCAGTGTGAGGGGCGGCAAGCGTAGAGCAGGACGCGCTGAGCAGCAGCACGGCGCAAAGGGATTTTTTCATCTGATTCTCTTCCATAAAAAAAGCCCGCCGGAAAGGGCGGGCCGGATGAAGAACCACAATATCAGATAGTGACGATAGCCACCAAAGTTACCACGGTCAGGATCGTCGCCAGACCGTAAAATACCCATTTGCCGTTGGGTACGTGGATTTTTAAATCATGCATGGCGTGATGAATACGGTGCAGCCCCAGCCACAGCGGCAGGACAATCATCAGGAAGATAAAGACGCGACCAATAAAGCTGCTCGCGAATACCAGTACACGCTCGTATCCCAGTGCCTCGCCCGGGAACAGCCCCAGCGGCAGCAAAATGGCGACCAGCAGAATAATGACGGGGGCGACGATGGCGCTCCACATTCCGCCTGCGCCAAACAGACCCCAGAATACCGGCTCGTCAGAGCGCTTTGGATTTGGATTAATCACTCAGGCCTCCTTACCAGAACAGTGCGACAAACAGAACGACCACAGTCACGACTGCAGTCACCGCCCAAAGCCCCTTAATAACCGGCTCGGGTCCCATTTTTTCGCCTTTAACAATGATATTCGCGGCTTTCGGTGCCAGCTCAAACCAGGTTTTGGTATGCAGTAGCGCGGCCGCCAGCACGATCAGGTTCAGGATCAACACCACCGGATTTTGCAGGAACCCGACAAAATCCGCCCAGGTTTCCGGACCGTGTTTCAGGGCGAACACCCCATACATCAGCTCAAGGCTGAACCAGACCGCCGGAACCGCAGTGCCTTCACGCAGCATATAGAAGCGATAAAACGGCAGTTTTTTCCACCAGGTGGACGGCATTGGCCGCACGTAGGCTTTGCGTTTAGTCGTCATCATGCACTCCTTAGCGTGGTTTCAGGGTTGCGATAAGAAAGTCTTTCGAGCTTTCCACTTTACCCTGCTGAATGGCGGCGGCCGGATCGACATGTTTCGGGCACACTTCGGAGCAGTAGCCCACGAAAGTACAGCTCCACACGCCGTTCTGACTGTTCAACTGCGCCATACGTTCTTTCTTACCGTGGTCGCGGCTGTCTTCGTTGTAGCGATGCGCCAGCGTAATCGCAGCCGGGCCGATAAACTCCGGATTCAGGCCGAATTGTGGGCAGGCCGCGTAGCACAGACCGCAGTTGATACAGCCGGAAAACTGATGGTATTTCGCCATCTGCGCAGGCGTCTGGGTGTTTGGACCCTGATCCGGCGTACGCGGATTACCAATAATGTACGGTTTAATCGCTTCCAGACTCTCGATAAAGTGAGTCATATCGACCACCAGATCGCGCTCGATCGGGAAGTTGCCCAGCGCTTCGACCTTGATGCCTTTCGTGTATTCACGCAGGAAGGTTTTGCACGCCAGTTTCGGCACTTTATTAACCATCATGCCGCAGGAGCCGCAGATCGCCATGCGGCAAGACCAGCGGTAGCTCAGGTCTGGCGCCAGATTGTCTTTGATGTAGCCGAGCGCATCCAGCAGGGAGGTTTGCTCGTCATAAGGCACTTCATAGAAAGCGCTGTGCGGTGCGGCGTCCACTTCCGGGTTGTATCGCACCACTTCCACTTTCAGTTTTTGCATCTCAGCCATTCGCCTTCTCCTTCTTCTCGGCGTCTTCCGCTTCTGCACCGTAAACACGTTTCGCCGGTGGCAGCGTGGTGATTTTCACATCGCTGTAATCCAGACGAGTGGTACCGTCTGCATCGCGCCAGGCGAGGGTATGTTTCAGGAAATTAACGTCGTCACGTTCGGTACAGCCTTCGTCCAGACGCTGATGCGCGCCGCGTGACTCTTTACGTGCCAGCGCAGAGTGCGCCATACATTCGGCAACGTTCAGACCGTGGCCCAGCTCAATGGTGTAGAGCAGATCGGTGTTGAACACGCTGGAGGTGTCGGTGATACGCACGCGCTTGAAGCGCTCCTGCAGTTCCGCCAGCTTATCAACCGTTTTTTGCATCAGCTCCGGCGTACGGTAGATACCGCAACCTTCCTCCATCGACAGACCCATTTCATCGCGGATCTTCGACCAGTTCTCGTTGCCTTCCTGATTCATCAGGTCCTTCAGACGTTTTTCAACGTCTGCAACCTGGGCATCCAGCGCGGCACCGTTTGCCTCGCCTGCCGTCGCCGCGCGCTCCATCGCCCGCTCACCGGCCATGCGGCCAAAGACCACCAGTTCTGCCAGCGAGTTAGAGCCCAGACGGTTTGCACCATGGAGGCCAACAGAAGAACACTCGCCCACGGCGAACAGACCTTTGATGCGGGTTTCGCACTGCTGATCGGTTTCGATACCGCCCATGGTGTAGTGCGCGGTTGGGCGCACCGGAATCGGCTCTTTCACCGGATCGACGCCGACGTAGGCTTTTGCCAGCTCGCAGATGAACGGCAGACGCTCCAGCAGTTTTTTCTCACCCAGGTGGCGCAGGTCGAGATAGACCACATCGCCGCGCGGCGTCGAAATGGTGTTGCCTTTGCGCCACTCGTGCCAGAACGCCTGGGATACTTTGTCGCGCGGGCCGAGTTCCATATATTTGTTTCTCGGTTCGCCAAGCGGGGTTTCTGGGCCCATGCCGTAATCCTGCAGATAGCGATAGCCATCTTTATTGACCAGAATTCCGCCTTCACCGCGGCAGCCCTCCGTCATCAGAATGCCCGAACCCGGCAGGCCGGTTGGGTGATACTGCACAAATTCCATATCGCGCAGCGGAACGCCGTGACGTAACGCCATGCCCATTCCGTCGCCGGTGACAATCCCGCCGTTGGTGTTGTAACGGTAAACACGACCCGCACCGCCGGTTGCCATCACCACGGCATTCGCGCGGATCTGCATCAGGGTACCTTCCATCATGTTCATCGCCACCAGACCGCGCGCCTGACCGTCATCGACCAGAATATCCAGGACGAAGTGTTCATCGAAGCGTTGAATTTGTGGGAACTGGAGGGAGGTCTGGAACAGGGTGTGCAGCATGTGGAAGCCGGTTTTGTCGGCGGCAAACCACGTGCGTTCGATTTTCATGCCGCCGAAACGGCGCACGTTGACGCTGCCATCTTCACGGCGGCTCCACGGGCATCCCCACTGTTCCAGTTGCGTCATTTCGGTTGGACAATGATGAACGAAGTAGTCAACGACATCCTGTTCGCACAGCCAGTCGCCACCGGCCACCGTGTCGTGGAAATGGTATTCGAAGCTGTCATGATCCTGCGCAACGGCGGCGGATCCTCCTTCTGCGGCAACCGTGTGGCTGCGCATCGGATAGACTTTTGAAATCAGCGCAATTTTAGCATTCGGATTAGCCTGCGCTGCGGCAATAGCAGCGCGTAATCCCGCACCGCCAGCGCCTATAACGACCAGATCGGCTTGAAAAGTGTGCACGACATTCCTCCAGATTTTTGTTATTCCGCAACGCGAATGCCTTAACGGTGTTCACCTGCCCGAGGGCGATTGCGAAAGAGATTCCACTGCTCCTTTATGGGTAAAACAGTATAACCGTATGGATGTCGGGGAAATTTGACGTGTTCGATTTTTTTGCTGTTCTGTGCGCCGATTTATCATCTCAATTGATGAATTGCGTCACGAAATAACATGGTCGGCTGAATCGAGAGAATTTAGTGTGCAAAATTTGTCACTCCCGACGCTAACGAGTAGACTTCGTGCCCTTGTCTGAAATCGGAGAAATTCCCATGAGCGAAACGGCCACCTGGCAGCCGAGCGCATCCATCCCAAACCTGTTAAAACGCGCGGCAATTATGACGGAAATCCGTCGTTTCTTTGCTGACCGTGGCGTACTGGAGGTGGAAACGCCGTGCATGAGCCAGGCGACGGTAACCGATATTCATCTGGTGCCGTTTGAAACCCGTTTCGTGGGGCCTGGCCACTCGCAGGGGATGAACCTCTACATGATGACCAGCCCGGAATATCACATGAAGCGCCTGCTGGCGGCGGGCTGTGGGCCGGTTTATCAGCTGTGTCGCAGCTTCCGCAATGAAGAGATGGGCCGTCATCACAACCCGGAATTCACTATGCTGGAGTGGTATCGCCCGCATTACGACATGTATCGTCTGATGAACGAAGTGGACGACTTGCTGCAACAGGTGCTGGATTGCGCAGGGGCAGAGACACTCTCTTATCAGCAGGTCTTCCAGCGTCATCTGGAAATCGATCCGCTGTCGGCGGACAAAACGCAGCTGCGTGAAGCGGCAGCAAAGCTGGATCTCAGCAACGTCGCGGACACGGAAGAAGACCGCGATACCTTATTGCAGCTGCTGTTTGCTTTTGGTGTTGAACCCCACATTGGCAAAGATCGCCCGACTTTTGTTTATCACTTCCCGGCAAGCCAGGCGTCGCTGGCGCAAATTAGCACCGAAGATCACCGCGTTGCCGAGCGTTTTGAGGTGTATTACAAAGGTATTGAGCTGGCGAATGGTTTCCACGAACTGACGGATGCCCGCGAGCAGCAGCAGCGCTTTGATCAGGATAACCGCAAGCGCGCCGCACGCGGATTGCCGCAGCAGCCTATTGATACGAATTTACTGGAAGCATTAAAAGCCGGTCTTCCGGATAGCTCCGGCGTGGCATTGGGCGTCGATCGTCTTGTGATGCTGGCGCTCGGGGCTGAGCAACTGGCGGATGTGATTGCTTTTACGGTCGATCGCGCATGACAGTACGCTCACCCTCTCCCAATGAGAGAGGGTGAGCGCGGTATTACAAACTCCCCGCCGTGCGCTTACGCGTTGCCGACGACAGTGTTCTACCCGTTTTACGTCCATCGAGTGTTTCCAGACGCATCTGGAACGGTGGGAACGGCATATCAATCCCGTGTTCACGGAAGCCCGCCAGAATCAGCTGATGGATTTCGTGACGCAGCGGCATACGGTGCCCCATCTCAGCGGCGTAGATACGCAGCTCGAAAATCTGAATCCCCTGCTGTAAATCCACCAGGAACACTTCCGGTGCCGGATTATCAATCACCAGCGAACAGCGCTCCGCCGCCGTGTACAGAATCTGCGTCACCTCTTCGCTGTTAGCGTCCGATGGCGCAGGCACGGTGAGCACGACGCGCGTCACGGAGTCGGACAGCGACCAGTTGATAAACTGTTCGGTGATAAACGCTTTGTTCGGCACGATGATCTCTTTGCGATCCCAGTCGCTGATCGTCGTGGCGCGGGTGTTGATCTTGGTAATGCTACCGGTCAGATCGCGGATCGTCACGGTATCGCCAATACGAATCGGTTTCTCGAACAGAATGATCAGGCCCGAAATAAAGTTGGCGAAGATCTCCTGCAAGCCAAAGCCCAACCCGACACCCAGCGCGGCAACCAGCCATTGCAGCTTAGACCATTCAATACCTATCATCGAAAAGCCCATCAGCGCGCCAAACAGCAGGATCAGATATTTAGTGATGGTGGTGATGGCGTACCCGGTACCGGGGGTTAAATCCAGATGCTGCAACAGCGCCAGTTCCAGCAAAGCAGGGAAGTTTCGCACCAGTTGGGTGGTGATAATCAGGACCAGAATCGCTATCAGCACTGCACCCAGCGTTATCGGTTCAATGCTTTCGACACCCTGAACGGTCGAGGTGGCATCCCACAGCGAAATGTTCTCCAGGAAGCCGAACGCCGAGTGGATTTCCGACCACAGAACGATGACCGATAACAGCGCGATCAGCATCAGGATGGATCGCACCAGGCGCAAGGACTGGGTACTGATGGCGTCAAGATCCAGCTCAACTTCATCGACATCCATATTGCCTTCTGTACTGCTGGTGCTGTGCGGATCTTCTTCACCACGCGCACGTTGGGCAAGTATTTCAGCCCGGCGATGCTTGGCGCGATCGAACGCCAGTCGCCGGCGCTGAATCAGCATCCAGCGGCGAATGACGTGATACACCACCAGCAGCAGGAACCAGATCGCGACCGACGTCTCCAGACGGGCCAGCAGCGCCTGCGCAGTGGCGAGATACCCCACGGCAGCGGCCAGAATTGCCGCCAGCGGGGCACTGAGCAGCAGGTTCCACAGCATGCGGTTCACCATGTTGTCGCCGCTGCCGGTTTTATCGACATACAGTGGAATGCCCGCGCGTTTGAGGCTCAGAGTGACCATCGCCAGCGCGCCGCAGATCAGCATAAAGCACAGCCGTCCGAGCGAGCCGGAGAATTCACGGTCGTTAAGATTATCGAACATAATCAGCGCCATAATCAGCGGCACAATCAGTCCGATGCTCAACAGGTAATAGCGCATCGCGCGCGACACACGTTGGCGTGGCCAGGAGAAGTGGGTGATAAACAGGCCATTGGGACGGGCAAAAGTGGCGCAAATCATCACCACCCATAGCAGCGGAACCGTGGCGGTTACGCCATCGCCAATCGCCACGGCGAGCGGATATGGCCACGCTTCTCGCAGGCCATATCCGAGCGTCATCCACAGAACCGGCAGCGGTGACGCCACCAGAATCGACCAGAAAACGGTGCGCAGCGTAAGCCAGAAGTGATCCTGCGTCACTTTACCCACGCGGGAGCTGGAACGTTCCAGGAAGCGGGTGAAATGCCTGCGCGAGTAAATACTAAACCCAACCAGGATCAGTGCGCCCATCAGCGGGAAGATGGTCTCTTTACTGGTGAGAATCATGACACCGGCTTTGCCCACCTGACCAAACGTATCCAGCGAAATTAAACGACGCAGATCCTGCACGATATCAATGGGCCAGGAGAAGGTCATGGGCCGAACATCAGAGGTCCAGAACAGGTAGCGATGCGTCGCCTCGTTGACTTCTTTCAGCGCGTCTTCAAGCTGACTATTGGAGACTTTCAGCTTGGTGAGTTCGAGAATGAGCGTATCACCGCCCTGTAACAGCGAGTTCAGCAGTTCGCGTTGGGTACGCAGTTGCGCTTCCAGAATGCGGTTTTGCTCGCTGGTCAACGGCTTACCATCCGCCTGCTTAAGCTGGCGAATTTGCGGCTGTTTGTTGAGTAGATCTTCAAAACGCAGGCGCTGAACGCGCAATTGCGCCATTTCGGTGTCGAGCTGCTGCGGCTTTGGCATTTCCGGTAGACGCGAAACCTGCGCACGCAAGGCTTCACCGAGTAAATTCGATGAGCCGAGCCACTGCGATTGCTCGCGCAACGTGTTCAGGGCCTGACGGACCTGCAACGTCTGATTGGTGGCCTGGCGCTGCTGAGAGGCCACCAGATCCATGCGCTGAGCCTGCTGGTTGAGCGCGGCAGACAGCTCACGGTTAATTTTGAACTGATCGACGATGCCTGCAGGCAGGTTTTCGCTGTTTTCGGCCAGCAGTTCGGTGCTCTCCAGCGCGCGCTCGGCTTCACGCTGGCGTTGGCTGTTCAACTGATTGCGCAGAGCTTGCAGATAGGCATCAAGCTGCTGGCTCTGCTTTTGCGCCAGTTCTGAACGCATACGCGCCAGTTCCTGACGGTTATTGGCCGACAGCTGGGCGAGTTCGAGCTCATCAACTTGTGCTTTTAGTTTGGCTGATTCTGCCTGCAAACTGAGATTTTGCGGGGTATTGCCTGGCTGCGCACCGATCCGGCGTTCAATTTCATTGAGCTGGCGACGGGCATCGGTTTGCTGTTGTGGCAGTTGGCTCAGGGAATCCGCGATTTCGCGAGCGCGCTCTTGTTCCTGCTGGGCCTGACGGCTTTTTTCCAGCAACTGGCTGCTGACCTGCAGGATTTCCTGATTCAGGGCGTCGGACGTCATACTCAATGGCGCGTCACGCGGCTCATCGCGTTGATTCGTCAGCTGTGAACGTAACGTTTGCGAAAGTTTAGGGAAGTTATCAATAACTTGTTGATACTGCTGCGCACGCTCAAGAGAACCTTTACGTTCTTCAAGCGCATTCAATGCGGCCTGGAGCGACTCAACGGTCTCGGGCTGAGCGGGTTTTGCCGCTTTAGCCTGTTCCAGTTCCTGGGTGATTTGTTTGGCGTCGGGGACTGTTGCTGCATACGCCCCCACACTGAGGCACCAGGCCATCAGAAAAATAATTATCAGGCGCACGTCAGCGATTCCTTCATACATTTTTTACTTCAGGCTGCCTGCTGGCGGTTGGCTCAGGGCAGCCTGAAGGGTGTGCGTATGTTTTAGACTGGGTCTTTACTGTCGTCAACCAGCGGGCTGGCGTCGTGTTCAGCTTTGATCTCTTCTTCTGCCAGCGGCGCAGGTTCTGCATCCGGTGTCACGAAGGTTTCGGTAGAGATGGCCAGCGGTTGACCAATCTTAGTCACGGACAGGCTTTTCAGCGACTCTACCAGGTTAACTTTGCCCGGTGCGAACAGGTTAATCACCGTTGAACCGAGTTTGAACCGACCCATTTCCTGGCCTTTCAGCAGGGCGATTGACCCTTCGCTTTCGCCAGTCGGCCATGTCCAGCGTTTGATAACGCCTTCACGCGGTGGGGTAATCGTTCCAGCCCAAACGGTTTCGATGCTGCCCACAATCGTCGCACCCACCAGAATCTGGGCCATCGGACCGAATTCAGTATCAAACAGGCAGATGACGCGCTCGTTACGGGCGAACAGATTCGGCACGTTTTGCGCGGTTAGATGATTCACAGAGAACAGGTCGCCTGGCACATAGATCATTTCGCGCAGGATTCCGTTGCACGGCATATGTACGCGGTGATAGTCACGCGGCGACAGGTAAGTGGTCACAAACGAGCCGTTACGGAACAGATCCGCCATCAGATAGTTTCCTGCCAGCAGGGCTTCCATACTGTAGTCGTGGCCTTTGGCCTGCAGGATTTTGTCTTCTTCAATCTTGCCGAGCTGGCTGATCACGCCGTCAGCAGGCATCACCAGCACGTTGGGATCGGTATTCAGCGGACGAACGTCATCACGCAGTGGGCGCACGAAAAAATCGTTAAAGGAGCGATAGCTGGCTGTATCCGGCTTCTGCGCTTCTTTCATATCGACCTTGTAGTACTTAACGAACAGATCGATAACCAGCTTCGTTAACCAGCCCGCTCGTTTGCTCGCGCCCCAACCCGCCAGGCGGGTGAGCCATAGTTTCGGCAGAATGTATTGAAGCGAAAGTTTAAATGAGTTTAACAAGGTAGCCTCCAGGCCATTGTTTTGTCGTTCCTGATCCGGCTTAACGCAGCCGGAACCTGAAAAAAGGGGACGATTTTAGCGACGCTTAGCTTAGTTGTCAGTTATCAGAATCAGAAAAGTTTTTACGTGTTTTTACCTGATCCATGCTTTCGAGAATATGGTGATAGTTGTAGAAGCGCGTTGCCGCGATTTTGCCTTCTTCAACCGCCTGACGAATGGCGCAGCCAGGGTCATTGTCGTGTTTGCAGTCGCGGTATTTACAAGCGCCTAAATACTCATGGAATTCGACAAATCCGTTGAAGATTTGTTCCGGTTCAAGATGCCACAGACCAAATTCACGAACGCCGGGGGAGTCGATTACATCGCCGCCGTGCGGGAAATGATACAGGCGAGAAGCCGTGGTGGTGTGCTGGCCCAGACCCGAGTTGTCCGACACATCGTTGGTGAGGATCTCTTCCTGTAACCCCAGCAGGTTGTTCAGCAGGCTGGATTTACCCACGCCAGACTGGCCCGCAAAAATGCTGATACGGTCTGTCAGCGCTTCTTCAAGCGGCTTCAACCCATCTTTCTTATGGCTCGACACCATCAGCACGCGATAGCCAATCTTACGGTAGATATCCATCTGCTCATTCACAAAACGCATGCCTTCGTCATCAAGCAGATCGATTTTGTTAAGAACAATCAGTGGTTCGACTTCAAGCGTTTCGCAGGCAACGAGATAGCGGTCGATAATATTGAGTGAAAGTTCGGGTAAAATCGCCGAAACAATCACGATCTGATTAATGTTGGCGGCGATAGGTTTAACGCCGTCGTAAAAATCAGGACGATTGAGCACCGATGTGCGCTCATGAACCGCTTCGACGATCCCTTTTACTCTGACGCCTTCAGCGGCTGCTTTTCCCGGTCGCCAAACGACGCGGTCGCCGGTCACCAGCGATCGGATGGTGCGGCGGATGTTGCAGCGGTGAACGCCACCGTCGGCGGCTTCTACGTCAGCATGCATGCCGAAACGGCTAATGACCATGCCTTCTGTTGCTTCGCCGAACAGGTTGTCGTCGTAATCGGGTTTCTCCGAAGTGGTCTTAAGACGGCGTTCATGGTTGGCATTTACGCGGCGCTGTTGCCCTTTGGAGAGTTTATTTTTACTCAATCGTGCTGGCTCCTGGTCGCCCATAACGGGCAAAACCTCTATGATACACACTAATTAATACTAGTTAACCTGCTACAGCCGGTTATGCGAGAAGGGTGGAAAATAACATGAGCGCAGATGAAAACAACCTGATTTGGATCGATCTGGAAATGACCGGCCTTGATCCCGAGCGCGATCGCATCATTGAGATCGCGACGCTGGTGACCGATGCGAACCTGAATATCCTGGCTGAAGGCCCGACGATTGCGGTGCATCAGTCTGACGCGCAACTGGCGCTGATGGATGACTGGAACGTGCGGACGCATACCGGCAGCGGGCTGGTGGAGCGAGTGAAAGCCAGCACCCAGGGCGATCGCGAAGCGGAGCTGGCAACGATTGAATTCCTGAAGCAGTGGATTCCAGCGGGCAAATCGCCGATTTGCGGTAACAGCATTGGGCAAGACCGCCGCTTCCTGTTTAAGTACATGCCGGAGCTGGAGGCGTATTTCCATTACCGTTATCTGGACGTAAGCACGTTAAAAGAGCTGGCGCGTCGTTGGAAGCCGGAAATTCTAGACGGCTTTAAGAAGCAGGGAACGCATCAGGCAATGGATGACATTCGCGAGTCAGTGGCCGAACTGGCGTTTTACCGCGAGAATTTCATTAAGCTTTGATTTTTATGCCCGGTACGCTTGCGCGGCCGGGTATTTGCCGTTAAATTGTCCAGCTTGCCGATTAATTAATCACTTGAACGTGATTTTAAAAAAATCGCTTTCAGGGGGGTTGCAGCTAAAAGGATTTCTCGTATAATGCGCCTCCCGTAACGACAGAGAATTACGCGTTACGAAGCATCAAATTTAATCGCAGTATTTCGGGTCGCAGCTTACAAAGTGGCGTCTTGAAAGACGAAGGTTATGCGGGAATAGCTCAGTTGGTAGAGCACGACCTTGCCAAGGTCGGGGTCGCGAGTTCGAGTCTCGTTTCCCGCTCCAAATTTGAAAGTATCGCAAGATACGCACCACCAATCGCAGGATTTCAAGTTGCAGCCAGGCGGCAACGGAACGAATCCTTGGGAGCTTACTTAAGTAAGTGACTAAGGTGAGTGAAGGCAGTCAGCGCAGTGGCGGCTTGAAAGACAAAGATTAAGCGGGAATAGCTCAGTTGGTAGAGCACGACCTTGCCAAGGTCGGGGTCGCGAGTTCGAGTCTCGTTTCCCGCTCCAAATTCTTCTCCAGTCTCCAGATTATCCACAGCGAATTCCTTCGTTGGGAACATTTTCTATTGTATTTGAAATATTCTTGTAAACAGAGTTATCCACAGTTAATACCGTTTTAGCGAAACGACCAAACGCTTCGCACGGTGAAGGGTTATTTTTTAACTGCATGAATAATATCAATAAAATTTCGTTTCAAAATGCTATCCAGATCACTTGACCTGTTTGCAAAGCCTGATGGTATCTGGCTTGGTAATTTTATTCACAGGCTGTGAATATATCAGGCGTCGCGGATAAGCCCTTTTTCGATCACTCTGACCAGTCGCTGTTTCTTCGGTAATTGCACCTCGACCACGCAGGCATTTCGCTTCTCGATTTGCTGCGCAATCGCCCATTCTATGTGCTCATCAAGAAGTGGGTGCTCACCTCTGCGATTTTCCAGCGCCGTGATATTCGCTTCATCCCATGAGGCGTTTCCTAATGCAACGGCAATATTTCGCAGCCAGCGCAGATGACCAATGCGGCGAATCGCAGACCCTTCCGTTATCCGCAGGAAATAAGCTTCGTCCCAGGCAAATAACTCAATGAGCTTTGGGGCGTGCAGGGCTTTGCGCGGGCTGAAATCGTCTTCATCAGTCAGCTGCGAGTAGCGATTCCACGGACAAATCAGCTGGCAATCGTCGCAGCCGTAAATGCGGTTGCCGATAAGAGGACGAAACGCTTCCGGAATGGCCCCTTCCAGTTCGATGGTGAGGTACGAAATACAGCGACGCGCGTCAACGGTATAAGGCTCAACAATCGCCCCCGTTGGACAAATCGTCATGCAGGCCACGCAGCGCCCGCAACCTTCCTCAACCGGGCCATCCACGGGCAGCGGTAAATCAATTAGTAGCTCGCCCAGGAAAAAGAACGAACCTGCATCACGGCTGAGGATAAGTGAGTGCTTACCTGTCCATCCAAGGCCTGCTTTTTCTGCTATCGGGCGCTCAAGAATAGGCGCAGAGTCGACAAACGGTCTAAAATTCAGCGAGCCACAATATTCCTGAATGGTTTCCCCGAGTTTTTTTAAGCGGTTACGCAGAAGTTTGTGGTAGTCACGCCCCAGGGCGTAACGGCTGACATAACCCAGCGACGGATCTTTCAGCGTGCGGGCAAACGCTGCGTTGGCGGGGAGATAGTTCATGCGAACGCTGATAACGCGCAAGGTACCCGGCAATAGTTCATGGGGGCGCGCGCGCATCATACCGTGGCGCGCCATCCACTCCATTTCGCCGTGGTATTGTTTGTCCAGCCAGGCCTGCAGTTTTGGCTCGCTCGCGGAAAGGTCGGTATCGGTGATACCGACTTTCTGGAAGCCAAGCTCAGCGCCCCACTGTTTAATGTTTTGCGCTAACTGATTGAGATCGAGGGGCTGTGACATGACGGACCATACAATGAAGAGAAACCCCATCAGTATACCACATTCCATTTGGCCTGCGGATGACCTCCGTCGCGCTGAAAAAGAGGCCGCAGATAGCCTGGGCATCACGCTGTATGAACTGATGCTTCGTGCTGGCGAGGCGGCGTTTTCCGTGGTGCGAGAGACATATCCTGAGGCAAAATACTGGCTTATTTTGTGCGGGCACGGCAACAATGGCGGCGATGGTTATGTGGTCGCGCGTCTGGCCGTTGCCGCTGGTCTGCGCGTCACGCTGCTGGCCATCGAAAGTGAAAAACCGCTGCCAGAAGAGACGAGCGAAGCTCGTGAGGCGTGGCTGAATGCGGGTGGGGAGATTCATGCCGCCGATATCAGCTGGCCAGAAGGGGTTGATCTGATTGTTGATGGACTGCTGGGGACAGGGCTCAGGCAGGCTCCTCGCGAAAATATCGCAACGCTTATCGAAAAAGCGAATGCCCATCCGGCTCCTGTTATTGCGCTGGATATTCCGTCGGGCCTGATTGCCCAGACGGGCGCGACGCCGGGTGCGGTGATTCACGCCACGATGACCGTCACGTTTATTGCGCTCAAGCCTGGATTACTGACCGGCAAAGCGCGCGATGTGGTGGGAAAACTGCATCACCATGCGCTGGGGCTTGAAAGCTGGCTCGCCGGACAAGAACCGCCTATCGCACGCCTGGATGCGAATCAGCTTGAGGCGTGGCTGCTGCCGCGCCGCCGCACGTCGAACAAAGGCGATCACGGCAAGCTGGTGATTATTGGCGGCGATCACGGCACTGCGGGTGCGATTCGCATGACCGGAGAAGCCGCGCTGCGTGCAGGAGCGGGCCTGGTACGCGTGCTGACGCGCATCGAAAATATCCCGCCCATTATTACCGCTCGCCCTGAACTGATGGCTCATGAACTGACGCCAGACTCCCTTGATGCAAGCCTGGAGTGGGCCGATGTGGTGGTCATTGGCCCAGGATTGGGGCAACAAGCGTGGGGCAAGAAAACGTTACAAAAGGTCGAGAATTGTCGTAAACCGATGCTGTGGGATGCCGACGCGCTTAACCTTCTGGCAATCAATCCTGATAAACGTCACAATCGTATCCTGACGCCACACCCCGGCGAGGCCGCGCGGCTGCTTAGCTGCAGCGTCGCAGAAATTGAAAACGATCGCTTACTTTCTGCGCAGCGTCTGGTAAAACGTTACGGAGGTGTTGCAGTTTTAAAAGGAGCGGGCACGATTGTGGCCTGTGAGTCCGGCGCGCTCAGCATTATTGACGCGGGCAATGCAGGAATGGCGAGTGGCGGAATGGGCGATGTGCTCTCCGGTATTATCGGCGCGTTGCTGGGACAACAATTTAACCCTTATGAAGCAGCCAGTGTAGGCTGCGTGGTCCACGGTGCGGCGGCGGACAAGCTCGCTGCTCGCTACGGAACGCGCGGTATGCTGGCCACCGATCTTTTTGACACGCTGCGGCGTGTTGTTAACCCAGATGTGATTGACGTAGAAAATGACTAATCGAGTGATGGCTTTACCCGACGAGCAGGCAACTTTGGATCTTGGCAAGCGCCTGGCGCTGGCCTGTGAGGGCGCGACCGTCATTTATTTGTATGGCGATTTGGGTGCGGGTAAAACAACGTTTAGCCGGGGTTTTTTGCAGGCTCTGGGCCATAAAGGAAACGTGAAAAGCCCGACTTATACGCTGGTTGAACCCTATACCCTCGACAATCTGATGGTGTACCACTTCGATCTTTACCGTCTTGCGGACCCTGAGGAGCTCGAATTTATGGGGATCCGTGACTATTTTGCCAACGACGCCATTTGCCTGGTGGAGTGGCCGCAACAAGGTGCGGGTGTGTTGCCTGACCCGGATGTCGAAATTCACTTAGATTACCAGGCTCAAGGGCGTGAGGCACGCATCAGTGCTGTTTCCTCATCAGGTAATTCCTTGCTGGCGCGTTTAGCTGGCTGAACTCAGGGATAACGGGATGATTAATCGCGTTAAAGGTTGGTTGTTGGCTGCAACGGTGCTGCTGTGCGCACAGGCCGGAGCCGCAAGTTTATCGGATATTCAGGTCTCCAACGGTGATTCGCAGGCGCGGATAACCTTCAGTTTTATGGGCGATCCCGATTATGCGTTTTCGCAGGTTGATAAGCGCAGCGTGGCGCTGGATATCAAACAGACCGGGGTGATTCAGGGCCTGCCGCTGCAATTTAGCGGCAATAACCTGGTCAAAAGTATTCGCTCCGGTACGGCGAAAGATGCGCAGTCATTACGGCTGGTGGTCGATCTCACCCAAAACGGTAAAACCCGCGCCGTGAAGCAGCAAAACGGTGCGAATTACACCGTGGTCTTTACTATTAATGCTGATGCTCCGCCGCCTCCACCGCCACCGCCTGTCGTGGCGAAACGCGTTGAAGCGCCGATTGTTGCATCGCGTCCGTCTGAACCCGCACGTAATCCGTTCAAAGCGGAAAACGATCGCATGACCAGCGTCACCAGCAGCAATACGGTCACGCGCCCAGCGGCTCGCGCTCGTCCTGCCACGAATACGAGTGGCGAGAAAGTGATTATCGCCATTGATGCGGGGCACGGTGGGCAAGATCCTGGCGCAATTGGCCCTGGCGGTACGCGCGAGAAAAATGTCACCATCGCCATTGCGCGCAAATTGCGTGAACGGCTGAATGATGACCCGATGTTTAAAGGCGTGATGACGCGCGATGGCGATTACTTTATCTCCGTCATGGGGCGTTCTGACGTTGCGCGCAAGCAAAACGCTAACTTCCTGGTGTCAATTCATGCGGATGCTGCGCCAAATCGCAGCGCGACTGGCGCTTCCGTTTGGGTGTTGTCGAACCGTCGCGCTAACAGCGAGATGGCGAACTGGCTGGAAGAGCACGAGAAACAGTCTGAACTGTTGGGTGGCGCAGGTGATGTGCTGGCGAACAGTCAGTCCGACCCGTATCTCAGCCAGGCGGTGCTGGATTTACAATTCGGTCATTCCCAGCGCGTCGGGTATGATGTTGCCACTAACGTGATAAGCCAGTTGCAGAGCGTGGGGGCTATCCACAAACGTCGCCCTGAGCACGCCAGTCTTGGCGTGTTGCGTTCTCCGGACATCCCGTCGATTCTGGTCGAAACCGGTTTTATCAGTAATAACGGCGAAGAGCGCCTGCTGGCGAGCGACAGTTATCAGCAGGAAATCGCCGATGCTATTTACAACGGTTTGCGCAATTACTTTGCGTCACACCCGTTACAGTCAGCGCCGCCAGGGGGCGGGGGACAAACTGCCAGCGCAGCCCTTCCCGGTGAGATGAGCGCGACCCACTAAGGAGAACTCATGCCGATTCAGGTTCTGCCGCCGCAGCTTGCGAACCAAATCGCCGCCGGCGAAGTGGTAGAGCGTCCTGCATCGGTTGTGAAGGAACTCGTTGAAAACAGTCTTGATGCGGGTGCGACCCGCATCGATATTGATATCGAGCGCGGTGGTGCAAAGCTTATCCGCATCCGTGACAACGGCTGCGGCATCAAAAAAGACGAGCTGGCGCTGGCGCTGGCGCGTCATGCCACCAGTAAAATTGCCTCGCTCGACGATCTGGAAGCCATTATCAGCCTCGGTTTTCGTGGCGAGGCGCTGGCCAGTATCAGCTCCGTATCCCGACTGACACTCACCTCCCGCACGGCTGAACAGCAAGAAGCCTGGCAGGCTTACGCCGAAGGGCGTGATATGGACGTGACGGTCAAACCCGCCGCCCACCCGGTGGGTACGACGCTGGAAGTGTTGGATCTGTTTTACAACACGCCCGCGCGCCGCAAGTTCATGCGCACCGAAAAAACCGAATTCAACCATATCGACGAGATCATTCGCCGAATCGCGCTGGCCCGTTTTGATGTCACGATCAACCTCAGCCATAACGGCAAGGTGATGCGCCAGTACCGCGCAGTGGCAGAAGGCGGGCAGAAAGAGCGCCGTCTGGGCGCAATTTGCGGTACGGCTTTTCTCGAACAGGCGCTGGCGATTGAGTGGCAGCATGGCGATCTAGCGATGCGCGGCTGGGTTGCCGACCCAAAAACGATGAACGCGACGCTGGCTGAGATTCAGTATTGCTATGTGAATGGCCGCATGATGCGCGATCGTCTGATAAATCATGCGATTCGCCAGGCCTGTGAAGACAAACTGGGTGCCGATCAGCAGCCTGCGTTTGTGCTTTATCTTGAAATCGATCCGCATCAAGTGGATGTCAACGTGCATCCAGCCAAGCATGAGGTGCGTTTCCATCAGTCGAGACTGGTTCACGATTTTATTTATCAGGGCGTGCTGAGCGTGCTTCAGCAGCAGGCTGAGCCGTCGTTACCGCTGACCGAAGACGCCATCAGCCCACGACCGATCCCGGAAAACCGCGTCGCGGCGGGGCGCAACCAGTTTGCTGAGCCTGCGGTTGCGCGACAGCCTGAAGTGCCGCGCTATTCATCGGGCGCAAGTGCGCCGCGTCCAACCGGGGCGAACTATCCCCATGCACCGGTTTATCAGAAACAGCAGGGTGCGCTTTACAGCAAATTACTGGATACTCCCGCAGTTGAGCGGAAAGAGAATGTCGCGCAGTCGGCTCCGGCACTGGATGGGCACATCCAGAGTTTTGGGCGCGTGCTGACTATTATTGCGCCGGACATGGCTTTACTTGAACGCGATAGCCACCTTGCGTTGCTGGCGTTACCCGTCGCGGAGCGCTGGCTCAAACAAGTGCAACTGACGCCGGGAACAAACGCAGCGTGCGCACAGCCGCTGTTGATTCCCGTCCGGCTTAAAGTGTCAGCAGAAGAAGTGGCGGTTTTAAACCGTGCGAAAGCGGTATTGGTGGAAATGGGCATTGAATTTGTTGTAGAAGCACATCATGTGACCATTCGCGCGGTGCCTTTACCCTTACGCCAACAAAATTTACAAAACTTGATTCCTGAACTGATAGGCTACCTGGCGCAGCAAACATCCTTTAACGCTGCCAATACCGCGCAGTGGATCGCCCGCCATCTGGCGAGTGACCACAATCTGTGGAGTATGGCTCAGGCCATTACCGTATTGGCGGAAGTTGAACGTCTTTGTCCACAGCTGGTCAAAGCTCCGCCGGGTGGTTTATTACAACCTGTTGATTTGCATTCGGCGATGAAAGCCCTGAAAGATGAGTGATGTGAGTAAGGCGAGCCTGCCTAAGGCGATTTTTTTGATGGGGCCTACGGCCTCCGGTAAAACGGCGTTAGCCATTGAGTTACGTAAAGTTTTGCCAGTAGAGTTGATTAGCGTCGATTCTGCCCTTATTTATCAAGGGATGGATGTCGGCACGGCGAAGCCAAATGCAGAAGAACTGCATGCGGCACCGCACCGGTTGCTGGATATTCTCGACCCGGCGCAGGCATATTCCGCAGCGGATTTCCGTCGCGATGCGCTCGCTGAGATGGCTGAGATAACCGCGGCGGGACGGATACCGTTGTTGGTCGGCGGTACCATGCTCTACTTTAAGGCGCTGTTGGAGGGGCTATCACCTTTGCCATCAGCGGATCCTGAAGTAAGAGCCAAGATTGAGCAGCAGGCGGCAGAGCAGGGATGGAGCGCGTTGCATAAGCAACTGGAAGAGGTTGATCCGGTTGCCGCAGCACGGATTCATCCAAATGATCCGCAAAGGCTTTCCCGAGCACTGGAAGTTTTTTTCATTTCGGGTAAAACTTTAACGGAACTGACGCAAACGTCAGGCGAGGCTCTGCCGTATCAGGTGCATCAGTTCGCCATCGCCCCGGCGAGCCGTGAACTGCTCCATCAACGAATTGAGCAGCGTTTTCATCAGATGTTAGCTTCAGGTTTTGAAGCAGAAGTGCGGGCGTTATTTGCTCGCGGAGATTTGCATACGGACATGCCTTCCATTCGTTGTGTCGGATATCGCCAGATGTGGTCATACATTGAAGGTGAGATCTCATACGATGAAATGGTTTACCGAGGTGTTTGCGCCACCAGACAGTTGGCGAAGCGGCAGATAACCTGGTTGCGTGGTTGGGAGGGGATTCACTGGTTAGACAGTGAAAAACCTGAACAGTCATACAACGAAGTTTTACAGGTTGTGGGTGCTATCGCAGACTGAGTGTGTACAATTAAGTCGTACCGTGCGCAATTTTTCAGAATCGCAAGGTTCTAAGTACAAAACAAACATATAAGGAAAAGAGAGAATGGCTAAGGGGCAATCTTTACAAGATCCGTTCTTGAACGCACTGCGTCGTGAACGTGTTCCAGTTTCTATTTATTTGGTGAATGGTATTAAGCTGCAAGGTCAGATTGAATCTTTCGATCAGTTCGTGATCCTGTTGAAAAACACGGTCAGCCAGATGGTTTATAAGCACGCTATCTCTACTGTTGTTCCGTCCCGTCCAGTTTCTCATCACAGCAACAACGCTGGCGGCGGCACCGGTAGTAACTTCCATCATGGCAGCAACGCACAGGGTTCTTCTGCTCCTGCGCAAGACAGCGACGAAACCGAATAAGGTTGCGGGCTGTTTTTCCACACGGGGAGCCAGGTTTTCTGCGTTCCCCGCTGATTTATATTGAGGATAATACGCTTGTTTGACCGTTATGATGCCGGTGAGCATGCGGTGCTGGTACACATCTATTTTACGCAAGACAAAGATAAAGAAGACCTTGAGGAGTTTGAAGCTCTGGTCTCTTCTGCTGGCGTCGAAGCAATGCAGGTGATTACTGGTAGTCGTAAAGCACCGCACCCGAAGTTTTTTGTAGGCGAAGGTAAAGCAATCGAAATTGCGGAAGCCGTAAAAGCAACCGGCGCGTCAGTCGTGCTGTTTGATCATGCGTTGTCTCCGGCTCAAGAGCGTAACCTCGAAAGTCTGTGTGAATGTCGTGTTATCGACCGTACCGGCTTGATATTAGATATTTTTGCTCAACGTGCACGTACCCACGAGGGTAAATTGCAGGTTGAGCTGGCGCAATTGCGTCATCTGGCAACGCGCCTTGTGCGTGGCTGGACCCACCTTGAAAGACAAAAAGGCGGTATTGGTTTGCGCGGCCCGGGTGAAACCCAGCTCGAAACTGACCGTCGACTACTGCGTGGTCGTATTACCCAGATCCTTTCGCGACTGGCAAGAGTCGAGAAACAGCGTGAGCAGGGACGTCGTTCGCGAACCAAAGCTGACATCCCAACGGTGTCGCTGGTGGGGTATACCAATGCCGGTAAATCCACCCTGTTTAACCAGATTACCAATGCTGAAGTCTACGCCGCAGACCAGTTGTTTGCGACGCTCGACCCTACGCTTCGCCGTATTGATGTTGCGGATGTCGGCGAAACCGTGCTGGCGGATACCGTAGGGTTTATTCGTCATTTGCCACACGATTTGGTGGCGGCGTTTAAAGCGACCTTGCAGGAGACGCGTCAGGCGACCCTGCTGCTGCATATTATTGACGCCGCCGATTTCCGCTTGCAGGAAAATATCGATGCGGTGAATACCGTACTTGAAGAGATTGAAGCGGACGATATCCCAACGCTGTTGGTGATGAATAAAATCGATATGCTCGAAGACTTCGAGCCGCGTATCGACCGAGATGATGAGAACAAACCGATTCGGGTCTGGCTATCTGCACAGACCGGGGTTGGCGTGCCACTGCTTTTCCAGGCTTTAACAGAACGTCTTTCCGGTGAGGTTGCTCAGCACACGCTGCGTCTGCCACCACAGGAAGGCAAGCTGCGCAGCCGGTTTTATCAACTTCAGGCGATAGAAAAAGAGTGGATGGAGGATGACGGCAGCGTGGGGATGCAGGTGCGTATGCCAATCGTTGACTGGCGTCGCCTCTGTAAACAAGAACCTACGTTGATCGACTACGTAGTCTGATCAGATTAGGGTAGTCCTGAAGATATTCGCCCTTGCATAACAAATATGGAGCATATACATGGCGTGGAATCAGCCCGGTAATAACGGACAAGACCGCGACCCGTGGGGAAGCAGCAATAATCAAGGCGGCAACTCTGGGGGAAATGGCAACAAAGGTGGTCGCGAGCAGGGGCCTCCTGATCTGGACGACATCTTCCGCAAGCTAAGTAAAAAGCTGGGCGGTTTTGGTGGTAAAGGTTCCGGTTCAGGTTCCGGCGGAAATGCCCCGCAGGGGCCGCGCCCGCACCTTGGTGGCCGCGTAGTGAGCATTGTTGCCGCTGCCGTGGTGATCATTTGGGCCGCCAGCGGTTTCTACACCATTAAAGAAGCTGAGCGCGGTGTTGTCACTCGCTTCGGCAAGTTTAGCCATCTGGTTGAGCCGGGTCTGAACTGGAAGCCAACGTTTGTCGATAACGTGACTGCGGTCAACGTAGAATCGGTTCGTGAACTGGCGGCGTCCGGCGTGATGCTGACTTCTGACGAGAACGTGGTTCGCGTCGAGATGAACGTGCAGTACCGCGTCACCGATCCTAAAAACTACCTGTTCAGTGTGACTAGCGCGGACGATAGCCTGCGTCAGGCGACTGACAGTGCGCTGCGTGGTGTGATCGGCAAATACACCATGGATCGTATTTTGACTGAAGGTCGTACCGTTATTCGTAGCGATACCCAGCGTGAGCTGGAAGAGACCATTCGTCCGTACAACATGGGTATCACCCTGCTGGACGTCAACTTCCAGGCTGCTCGTCCGCCGGAAGAGGTGAAAGCTGCGTTTGATGATGCGATTTCCGCTCGTGAAAATGAGCAGCAGTACATCCGTGAAGCAGAAGCCTACACCAACGAAGTTCAGCCACGTGCTAACGGTCAGGCGCAACGTATCCTCGAAGAGGCGCGTGCGTATAAGACTCAGACCGTGCTGGAAGCGCAGGGTGAAGTAGCCCGCTTTGCTAAGCTCCTGCCTGAATATAAAGCCGCTCCGGAAATTACCCGTGAACGTCTGTATATCGAGACCATGGAGAAAGTGCTGAGCCATACCCGTAAAGTGCTGGTGAATGACAGCAAAGGTGGCAACCTGATGGTTCTGCCGCTGGACCAGATGCTGAAAGGCGGTAATGCATCCGGCGCGAAACAGGATAACAGCGGAGCTAACAATCTGCTGCGCCTGCCTCCTGCGTCCGGGAGCAACTCTAACGCCAAAAACACGTCGTCTTCAACCGATGGTGACATCATGGACCAACGTCGCGCTAACGCGCAGCGTAACGACAGCCAGCGTCAGGGGGAATAACGATGCGTAAGTCAGTTATTGCGATAATTATCATCGTGCTGGTAGTGCTTTATGCCTCAATCTTTGTAGTGAAAGAGGGCGAACGCGGTATCACCATGCGCTTCGGCAAAGTTCTGCGTGACGATGAAAACAAACCGCTGGTTTTCGAGCCGGGTCTGCATTTCAAGCTCCCGATGATCGAATCAGTGAAAATGCTTGATGCCCGTATCCAGACTATGGATAACCAGGCCGACCGTTTCGTGACCAAAGAGAAAAAAGACCTGATCGTCGATTCCTACATCAAATGGCGTATCAGCGATTTTAGCCGCTACTATCTTGCAACGGGCGGCGGTGACGTCTCTCAGGCGGAAGTGCTGCTGAAACGTAAGTTCTCTGACCGTTTGCGTTCTGAAATTGGTCGTCTGGATGTGAAAGATATCGTAACCGATTCTCGTGGTCGTTTGACGATTGAAGTCCGTGATGCGCTGAACTCCGGTTCTGCGGGTACCGAAGACGAAGTGGCAACGCCAGCCGCAGATGATGCGATTGCGAAAGCAGCTGAACGTGTTCAGACCGAGACTAACGGCAAAGCGCCGGTGATCAACCCGAACAGTATGGCTGCGTTGGGTATCGAAGTCGTTGACGTGCGTATTAAGCAGATCAACCTGCCTGCCGAAGTGTCCGAAGCGATCTACAACCGTATGCGCGCTGAGCGTGAAGCGGTTGCCCGTCGTCACCGTTCACAAGGTCAGGAAGAAGCTGAAAAGCTGCGCGCCACTGCCGATTATGAAGTGACGAAAACGCTGGCAGAATCTGAACGTCAGGGCCGCATTATGCGCGGTGAAGGCGATGCAGAAGCCGCGAAACTGTTTGCTGATGCATTCAGTCAGGATCCGGATTTCTATGCCTTTATCCGTAGCCTGCGTGCTTATGAAAACAGCTTCCAGAGCAACCAGGATGTGATGGTGCTCAGCCCGGATAGCGATTTCTTCCGTTATATGAAGACGCCAGGCAACGCCACGCGATAAACTCAACGCCGTTTGAGTGATCAAACCACCGCTCTCTTCCGAGGCGGTGGTTTTCTTTTATAAGGATCCAAAATGAATTCAACCATCCTGTTGGCACTAGCGTTAGTGTTGGTGCTGGAAGGCCTGGGGCCGATGCTTTATCCGCGTGCCTGGCGACGCATGATCGCCACCATGAGCCAACTGCCGGATAATATTTTGCGTCGTTTTGGAGGGGGTCTTGTGGTTGCCGGTATCGTTATCTACTACATGTTGAGGAAAACGATTGGCTGATCAAAAAGTGGTCGGATTTGCCTTATATTGCGGGCAAAAAGTGCTGTATATCTGAAAAAGCGGTGGTAGAATCCATTTTTAAGCAATCGGTGATTTTTAAAAATGGGTAACAACGTTGTCGTACTGGGCACCCAATGGGGTGACGAAGGTAAAGGGAAGATCGTTGATCTTCTGACTGAACGTGCTAAATATGTTGTACGCTATCAGGGTGGTCACAATGCGGGCCATACTCTCGTAATCAACGGTGAAAAAACCGTCCTCCATCTCATTCCATCAGGTATTCTTCGCGACAATGTGACCAGCATCATCGGTAACGGTGTCGTGCTGTCTCCTGCTGCGCTGATGAAAGAGATGAAAGGCCTGGAAGACCGTGGTATCCCGGTTCGTGAGCGTCTGCTGCTCTCCGAAGCTTGCCCGCTAATCCTCGACTATCACGTGGCGCTGGATGTGGCGCGTGAAAAAGCGCGTGGCGCAAAAGCTATCGGCACCACTGGCCGTGGTATCGGCCCTGCTTATGAAGATAAAGTTGCTCGCCGCGGTCTGCGCGTTGGCGACCTGTTCGACAAAGCCACCTTCGCTGACAAACTGAAAGAGGTGATGGAATATCACAACTTCCAGCTGGTGAACTTCTACAAAGCTGACGCTGTTGACTACCAGAAAGTGCTGGATGATGTCATGGCGGTAGCGGATATCCTGACCGGTATGGTTGTGGATGTGTCCGATCTGCTGGACCAGGCGCGCAAGCGTGGCGATTTCGTCATGTTCGAAGGCGCACAAGGTACGCTGTTGGATATCGACCACGGTACCTATCCGTACGTGACCTCCTCTAACACCACTGCGGGTGGCGTGGCGACCGGCTCCGGCCTGGGCCCGCGTTATGTGGATTACGTTCTGGGTATCATCAAAGCTTACTCCACTCGCGTGGGTGCAGGTCCATTCCCGACTGAGCTGTTTGATGAAACCGGCGAATTCCTGTGCAAACAAGGTAACGAGTTTGGCGCGACCACCGGTCGTCGTCGTCGTACCGGCTGGCTGGATGTGGTCGCCGTGCGTCGTGCCGTGCAGATCAACTCCCTGTCGGGCTTCTGCCTGACCAAGCTTGACGTGCTGGACGGCCTGAAAGAAGTGAAACTGTGCATCGGTTACCGTATGCCAGATGGTCGCGAAGTGACAACCACTCCGCTGGCTGCTGACGACTGGGAAGGCATCGAGCCAATCTACGAAACCATGCCTGGCTGGTCAGAAACCACCTTTGGCGTGAAAGCGCGTAGCGGCCTGCCGCAGGCGGCGCTGGATTACATCAAGCGTATTGAAGAACTGACTGAAGTGCCGATCGATATTATTTCTACCGGCCCTGACCGTAGTGAAACGATGATTCTGCGCGACCCGTTCGACGCATAATTTCGTGACTGCCGGCCTACGGAGCGATCCGTAGGCCGGATAAACGCCATTCCATCTGGTTTTTGCCCTCTGTTTCCGCTTTTACCCCTTTCCGTTTAAATAAATTCGCCGTTAACTATCTGGCTGGTTTATCATCATTATTGAATATCTCTGCGGTTACACCGCGTTTTTCCCTTTTCCTGAGGTTGATGTGCAGTTAACGAGTTTCACCGATTACGGCTTACGTGCGCTGATTTACATGGCGTCGTTGCCACAAGGGCAGATGACCAGTATCTCTCAAGTTACAGAGGTCTACGGCGTGTCCCGTAATCATATGGTCAAAATAATCAATCAACTTAGCCGTGCGGGATACGTGACTGCCGTCCGCGGGAAAAACGGGGGAATTCGTCTCGGTAAACCCGCGCAGAGTATTCGTGTAGGGGACGTGGTGCGTGAACTGGAGCCGCTGTCTCTGGTAAATTGCAGCAGCGATTTTTGCCACATCACCCCCGCATGCCGCCTCAAACAGGCACTTTCTAAGGCTGTGCAAAGTTTCCTTATGGAACTGGATAACTACACGCTGGCCGATTTGGTTGAAGAGAATCAACCGCTGTATAAATTATTGCTGGTGGAATGAAGAAAATTTTCGCCGGAGCTGACAACGGAGGAACCGCTATGTCACATGATCCTTTCCAGGACCGCGAAGCAGAAAAGTACGCGAATCCTATCCCAAGCCGCGAGTTCATCATCGAACACTTAACAAAGCGCGAAAAACCCGCCAATCGTGAAGAACTTGCCGTTGAATTAAATATTGAAGGTGAAGAGCAAATTGAAGCCCTTCGCCGCCGCCTGCGCGCCATGGAGCGTGACGGTCAGCTGGTCTTTACCCGTCGTCAGTGCTATGCGCTGCCAGAACGTCTGGACCTGCTGAAAGGCATCGTTATCGGTCACCGCGATGGTTACGGTTTCCTGCGCGTCGAAGGGCGTAAAGACGATCTGTACCTGTCATCTGAACAGATGAAAATGTGCATCCACGGCGACCAGATTTTGGCGCAGCCGCTGGGGGCCGATCGTAAAGGCCGTCGCGAAGCGCGCGTCGTGCGTGTGCTGGTGCCTAAAAACAGCCAGATTGTCGGTCGTTACTTTACCGATGCCGGCGTGGGCTTTGTGGTGCCGGACGACAGCCGTATGAGCTTCGACATCCTGATCCCACCGGAAGAGGTGATGGGCGCGCGAATGGGCTTTGTGGTGGTGGTTGAACTCACCCAACGCCCAACCCGCCGCACCAAAGCGATCGGTAAAATCGTTGAAGTGCTGGGCGATAACATGGGTACCAGCATGGCTGTGGACATGGCGCTGCGTACGCATGAAATCCCTTATGTCTGGCCGCACGCGGTTGAAGAACAGGTCAAAGATCTGAACGAACAGGTGCCGGAAGAGGCCAAAGTCGGTCGCGTGGACTTGCGTGATCTGCCGCTGGTGACTATCGATGGCGAAGACGCGCGTGATTTCGATGACGCCGTGTTCTGCGAGAAGAAACGCGGCGGCGGCTGGCGTTTGTGGGTGGCGATTGCTGACGTCAGCTATTATGTTCGCCCTAACACGCCGCTCGACGCCGAAGCGCGCAGTCGCGGTACGTCGGTATACTTCCCGTCGCAGGTCGTACCGATGCTGCCAGAAGTGCTCTCCAACGGCCTGTGTTCTCTGAACCCGCAGGTCGACAGGTTGTGTATGGTCTGTGAAATGACCATCTCTACTAAAGGGCGCTTAACCGGCTACAAATTCTATGAAGCGGTGATGAGCTCGCATGCCCGCCTGACCTATACCAAAGTCTGGCATATGCTTCAGGGCGATCAGGAATTGCGCGAGCAATATGCGCCGCTGGTCAAACACATCGAAGAGCTGCACAACCTCTACAAAACGCTGGAGCAAGCGCGCGAAGAGCGTGGCGGGATCTCTTTTGAGAGTGAAGAAGCCAAGTTCATCTTTAACGCTGAGCGCCGTATCGAACGTATCGAGCAGACCCAGCGTAACGATGCGCACAAGCTTATCGAAGAGTGCATGATTTTAGCCAACATCTCGGCGGCGCGTTTCGTTGAGAAAGCCAAAGAGCCTGCGCTGTTCCGTATCCACGATAAGCCGACGACTGAAGCCATCACCTCTTTCCGTTCTGTTCTGGCGGAGCTGGGTCTTGAACTGCCGGGCGGCAGCAAGCCAGAGCCGCGTGATTACGCCGAACTGTTGACTGCGATCGCCGATCGTCCTGACGCAGAAATGCTGCAAACCATGCTGCTGCGTTCGATGAAACAGGCGATTTACGATCCAGAAAACCGTGGTCACTTTGGTCTGGCGCTGCAGTCTTATGCGCACTTTACCTCGCCGATCCGTCGTTATCCGGATCTGTCGCTGCATCGCGCCCTTAAATATCTGGTAGCGCAAGAGCAGGGGCATAAGGGGAACACAACCGAAACCGGCGGCTACCATTATTCGATGGAAGAGGTGCTGCAGTTAGGTCAGCACTGTTCTATGGCGGAACGTCGCGCCGATGAAGCCACGCGTGATGTTGCGGACTGGCTGAAGTGTGACTTTATGCTGGATCAGGTGGGCAACGTCTTTAAAGGTGTGATTGCCAGCGTGACCGGTTTTGGTTTCTTCGTCCGTCTCAATGAGCTGTTTATCGATGGTCTGGTGCACGTCTCCTCGCTGGACAACGATTACTATCGTTACGATCAGGTGGGACAACGCCTGACCGGTGAGTCCGGCGGTCAAACGTATCGTCTGGGCGATCGCGTAGAAGTGCGCGTCGAAGCCGTAAACATGGACGAGCGTAAGATTGATTTCAGCCTGATTTCCAGCGAACGCGCGCCGCGTAATGTGGGTAAAACCGCGCGTGAAAGTGCGAAAAAAGGGGCTGGCGGTAAGAGCAACGGCAAACGTCGTCAGGCAGGCAAAAAGGTGAACTTCGAGCCAGATAGCGCTTTCCGGGGTGACAAAGGCAAAGCGGCACCGAAACAGCCAAAAGCCCCACAATCCCCAAAAGCGAAATCTGAGAAAGCGGAGAAGGGCGCGAAAAAACCGTCGGCTAAAACGCAAAAAATAGCCGCTGCCACCAAAGCAAAACGCGCAGCGAAGAAAAAAATCGCTGAGTAATTTTTTCCCTCACCCCTCCCAAGGGAGCATTTTCGACCCTCTCCCTGTGGGAGAGGGTCGGGGTGAGGGTAATCCGTTAACAGAGTGAAAGACGAGTCCATCAATGAGTGAAATGATTTACGGCATCCACGCGGTGCAGGCCCTGCTGGAGCGCGCTCCAGAGCGTTTTCAGGAAGTGTTTATTCTGAAAGGCCGTGAGGACAAACGTCTGCTCCCGCTGATCCATGCGCTGGAAGCTCAGGGCGTAGTGATTCAGCTGGCTAGCCGTCAGTTCCTCGACGAAAAAAGTGAAGGCGCGGTCCATCAGGGGATTATTGCCCGTGCGAAACCGGGTCGTCAGTACCAGGAAAACGATCTGCCGGATTTGATTGCCCAGTTGGATAACCCGTTCTTCCTGATCCTCGACGGCGTGACCGATCCACACAACCTCGGCGCGTGCCTGCGCAGTGCCGATGCAGCAGGTGTGCATGCGGTGATCGTTCCACGCGATCGTGCGGCGCAACTGAATGCAACGGCGAAGAAAGTGGCTTGTGGCGCAGCGGAAAACGTTCCGTTGATCCGCGTGACCAATCTGGCGCGCACTATGCGTCAGCTTCAGGAAGAGAATATCTGGATCGTCGGTACGGCGGGTGAAGCCGATCATACCGTTTACCAGAGTAAAATGACTGGCCGTCTGGCACTGGTGATGGGCGCAGAAGGCGAAGGTATGCGTCGTCTGACTCGCGAACATTGCGATGAGCTGATCAGCATCCCGATGGCGGGTAGCGTGTCATCTCTGAACGTCTCCGTTGCGACCGGTATTTGCCTGTTTGAAGCGGTTCGTCAGCGCACCAAATAAACAGTAAGGCCGTCCACAGGATGGCCTTATTTTTTACCGTAGGTCAGAGTACCAGCCAGTGGCAACCTTACTCCTCTAACGACCGCAAATGGTCATCTTTATTGAGCGTCATCAGCGCCACCATACTGACCACCGCCGTCGCCATCACGTAGTACGCCGGAATATCCAGATTTCCCGTCTGTTTGATCAAGCCTGTAATGATTAAGCCCGCACAGCCTGAGAAAATCGCGTTCGACAACGAATACGCCAGCCCAAGTCCTGTGTAACGCACGCGCGTCGGGAACATCTCCGACAGCATCGCCGGTCCTGGCCCTGCCAGCATTCCCACCAAGCCGCCTGCAATCAGGACGACAATAGCTTTAATCGCCAGCGTGGTGGACTCTGCCTGTAACACTTTTAACAGCGGTAGCGCCAGAACCAGCAATAGCCCAGTGGCGATCAGCATCACCGTGCGACGACCGATTCGGTCGCTCAATATCCCCGATGGAATAATGGTTAGCGCAAATCCGACATTCGAGATCACGGCAATCAGCAGCGCCTGGTTAAAGCCGGTGTGCAGCGCTGACTGTAAATATGTGGGCATGATGACCAGATAGGTATAACCCGCAGCCGACCACACCATCACGCGTCCTATCCCCATCGCGATGGCCTTGAGCGCCGCACCGGCCTGCGCCTTCGCAACGACCGGTTTTTCCTGCTGCTTCACAAAGCTTGGCGTCTCTTCCATGCTGACCCTCAGCCAAAGCGCGACCACGCCCATCGGCAGCGCGAGGAAGAACGGAATGCGCCAGCCCCAGTCGTGCAGCGCTTCGGGTGTGAGGACGACAGAGAGCAACGCCACAATTCCTGCACCGGCTAATAGACCCAGCGCCACGGTAAAGGACTGCCATGCACCGTAAAGCCCGCGTTTGCCGCGCGGGGCAAATTCGGTCATCAGCGATACAGCGCCGCCATATTCACCCCCCGCAAACAGCCCCTGTAAAATGCGCAGCCCGGTGATGAGAAGCGGCGCGGCAATGCCAATGCTGGCGTAGACCGGCACGATACCGATCGCTGCCGTCGCGAGCGTCATCAGCACCAGCACAATGATCAACGTGGGCTTACGCCCAATACGGTCGCCCATTCGTCCGAACACAACCGCGCCCAACGGGCGGAAGAAAAACGCAATCGCGAACGAAGCGTAAGTGAGGATGAGGCTGGTCGTTCCCGCTTCACCTTCAAGCTGGAAGAAGTTTTTCGCAATAACGGTGGCCATAAAGCCATACACCGCAAACTCATACCATTCGATAAAGTTACCAATAGAGCCTGCAACTAAAGCGCGCTTATGCGCATCCGGCGCACGTTGGGAAGATTGCATAATGATTCTCTTCTGGAAGGTGAGAATAAATTATTCAACAGAATGGCCAGAGTGAAATAGTTTATTCTTATATTGTGTGACCTGTTTCACGAATGATCTCAGCAAGATCGCTGCCTTGTGACCCGACTCCCATGCAGCCTCCGCGCTCGTTGTCCATAATGACCTTCATTGCCATTGAAGGAGGGACGCACCATGCACTGGCAGACACATACCGTTTTTAATCAGCCGTTACCCCTTTCCAACAGTAATCTGTTTCTTTCCGATTGCGCACTGCGCGACGCCGTCATCCGCGAGGGGGCGGAGTGGGACATAGAGTTGCTCGCCAGTATCGGCCAGCAGTTGGGCACGGCGGAATCGCTGGAGCTTGGTAGGCTTGCTAACGCAAATCCCCCTGAACTTTTACGCTATAACGCTGCGGGTGAGCGGCTGGACGATGTACGGTTTCATCCGGCGTGGCATCTGCTCATGCAGGGACTGTGTGCGAATCGGGTCCATAACCTGGCGTGGGAAGATCAGGCCCGCAGGGGATCGTTTGTCGCGCGCGCGGCACGATTCATTCTCCATGCCCAGGTGGAAGCCGGTACGCTTTGCCCTGTCACCATGACGTTTGCCGCCACGCCGTTGTTACAGCAATCCCTCCCTAAACCTTTTCACAACTGGCTGACGCCGCTGATGAGCGATCGTTACGATCCGCATGTCGCGCCTGGCGGGCAAAAACGCGGACTCCTGATCGGGATGGGAATGACCGAAAAGCAGGGCGGATCGGATGTCCTGAGCAACACCACGCGCGCTGAAAAATGCAGCGACGGTAGCTATCGGCTGGTGGGACATAAATGGTTTTACTCCGTGCCTCAAAGCGATGCGCATCTGGTGCTGGCGCAGGCGAAAGGGGGGCTTTCGTGCTTTTTCGTCCCGCGCATATTGCCTGACGGGCAGCGCAACGCCGTTCGGCTGGAACGCCTGAAAGATAAGCTCGGTAATCGCTCCAACGCCAGCAGCGAAGCGGAGTTCATGGAGGCTTCTGGCTGGATTTTGGGGGAGGAAGGCGAAGGCGTACGCCAGATCCTCAAAATGGGCGGACTGACGCGCGTTGACTGCGCGTTGGGCAGCCACGGACTCATGCGCCGTGCGCTTTCTGTTGCGCTGTACCACGCTCACCAACGCCAGACGTTTGGCAAAAATCTGGTCGACCAGCCGCTGATGCGCGAAGTGCTGAGTCGCATGGCGTTGCAGCTTGAAGGGCAAACCGCGCTGCTGTTTCGTCTGGCGCGCGCCTGGGATCAGCGCGAAGACCCGCAGGAAACCGCCTGGGCGCGGCTCTTTACGCCTGCCGCGAAATACAGTGTCTGCAAAGCCGGAATCCCCTTTGTGGCGGAGGCGATGGAAGTGTTGGGCGGCGCAGGCTATTGCGAAGAGAGTGAATTGCCGCGTCTTTACCGCGAAATGCCGGTGAACAGCATCTGGGAAGGGTCGGGCAACATTATGTGCCTGGATGTTTTGCGTGTCCTTGCGAAGCAACCTGCCATTCTCGACGTACTACAGGAGGATTTTTCCCATGTAAAAGGGCAGGACCGACATTTTGATCGCAGCTGGCGGCAGCTGCAGCAGAAGCTGCGTAAGCCTCAGGAGTCGCAGGGCCGGGAGATCACCCAGCAGATATTTTTATTGGGCGCAGGTGCACAAATGCTGCGGCACGCATCGCCCCCGGTGGCGCAGGCGTGGTGCCGCATGATGCTGGATGCCCGTGGCAGCCTGGTGCTGAGCGAGCAGGTCAAAAATGACCTGCTGTTACGCGCCACGGGGCGGGTGGTTTAGTGTTTTAAGCGGAAAATGCTGACCACTTCAGCCAGATGCGATCCCTTCTCGCGCAGCGTTTGTGCAGTTTGCTCGCTGCGTGAAACGCGATCGGCGTTGATATGCGACGCTTCGCCAATGTGGGTCATCGCCAGGTTGACCTGATGTATCCCCGCAGATTGCTCATGCGACGCGTGGTTAATCTCGGTCACCAACTGGTTGATGTTATCGATATGCGTAATGATTGACGCCATCGCGTGCTGGGTTTGCTCGGAAAGCTGGTGGCCTTCGCTCACTTTCTTCAGCGTATCGCCGATCAGCTGCTCGATTTCTTTTACCGCATTGGCACTGCGGGCGGCCAGCGCACGCACTTCCTGGGCGACAACGGCAAAACCTTTGCCATGCTCACCCGCACGCGCGGCTTCCACCGCGGCGTTCAGCGCCAGGATATTGGTCTGAAACGCGATGGACTCAATCACGCGGGTGATGTCTTCGATACGTTTCGATGCGTCGCGAATATCATCCATCGTCGCAACAGCGTTTCCGACGGTTTCACCGCCGTGATGCACGGCGCGCGAGGTCTCACCAACCAACTGCTGAGTTTGCTCCATGTTCGCCGCATTTTGCTGCACAGTCGCGGCAAGTTGCTCCATACTCGCCGACGTTTCTTCAACGCTGCTCGCCTGTTTATTAATCTGCTCAGAAATTTCACCGGTATCGGAAGCCAGTGCGTTAGTCCCTTGGTGGATTTCACCTGCCGCTTCGCGAACCTGCTGAACGATCTGCTGCAATCCGGCACCAATGCCGTTAATCGCGCCAATTAACTGGCCGACTTCATCCTGGCGATTGACGGGCAGTTCCGCCCGAAGATCGCCCGCAGCGTATTGACGAGCCAAATCGATAACGTCGCGCAGTGGACGGGTTAACCAGTGACGAATAATCACAACGAACAGTGCGGCAAACAGCGCGGAGAGCACGATTCCCGCCAGCAGGAAGCGATCGCGCAAGGCGTTGACGTTGGCCAGCAACACGGATTTATCCACTTCACCGATGATTGTCCAGTTCCAGCCTGGCAACGGTGTATACGCCATTTTAAGCGTACGGCCATCGTCGCTTTGACGTTCCAGAGTGCCGGATTTTCCGCTCAGAAGTTGCTGCTGAATCTCGTTATCCCACTTCGGCAATTTTCCTTCTTCGCTGGAGTGGAACAGGTATTGCCCGCGCGTTTTGCCGTTGCCGCGATCTAACACATAGAAATGACCGCTGTCGCCGAGGCGGCGATTGAGGATCTTTTCACGCATCACGTTCCAGGAACGGGTGATATCCACGCCGACAAAAACGATCGCAATCACCTGGCCGCTCGCATCTTTAACCGGCTGATACTGGGTGATGTAGCGCTTGCCAAACAGCAATGCCAGACCGCGATAGACTTCGCCTTTGCTCACGGAGCCAAACGCGGCGCTGGAATTATCCAGCACGGTGCCGATGGCGCGATCGCCGTTTTCTTTGCGCAGTGACGTCGCCACACGAATAAAGTCATTACCGCTGCGAACAAACAGGGTTGAAATCGCGCCGGTACGGTTCATGAAATCATCAGAAAAGGTATTGTTTTCGTGGAGTTCAGATTCGCCCCCTTTCAGCAGAGGTGCATTTTGCCCGTTAATGGTACGCATTTGGCTGGCATCGCTGCTCAGCGGTTGGGGCAGAAATGTGCCGAAGAGTTTGGTGTAGCTCTCGACTTCTTCGCTAAGGCTGGTGTTGAACATCTCGACCATATCCACCACGCCCGTGGACTGGTTATGCAGATCTTCCACAGCAAGGGCTTCGAGCTGTTGGCTGGCTTTTTGACTCAGGAGAAAGGTGAATAACAGGAAGAGCGTAGCAACGCTCGTACCGGTAAGCAGCGAAAGCTTGGTGCCCAAACCAGAACGGCGGAAAAAATTGATCATAAATTGCTCATTGTCGAAAAGGTATGGCAGTTCAACGGCAGAGCGGGGATAACATTTACCAAACTTATGTAACAAAATGTTACATTGATGTGATAAATAAGCAACAGTCAGGATAAACGATTTGTAAAAATAGAAAAGCCACTAAAATTAAGTGGCTTTTTTGGGAGCGTTTCAGGCGTAGAGAATGGCTTGCACTCGCCACTGATCGGCATGACGGTCCTCCTGCATCTGGACGATGCGATACCACGAAGCACCTTGTTCATCCGCTTTTAAGGCAATCACACGTTCAACATCTTGCGGGCTCCCTGAAATATTAGTCACGGAGATCAGACCAATTTCATTTAAGCCTGTGACGCAATCCGCACTGGCAAATTCCGCTGACTGCGCGGTGGTGCTCATCAGCCCAGCTGAGAGCAGCAGTGAGGTCAAAGCAAGAGATCGTTTCATTGTCAGCTCCATTTCACATTTCTCCGGTATCCGCCGGGCAATCCTTCGCAAATAAACTCACTTCCTTTGTCACAGGCATGGAGTTTATTGTGGACAGGAAAACGTCTATGGACGCAAAGCAGTGTAAATGTCGTTTAAATGCTGACAGTTATTTGCGGTACAAAATGGCTTGTGAGTACCACTGTCCCGTTATGATTGTTTCATCAATCATAATGATGACGTAATAATCTGCTTTCGCAGCGACAGCTTTGGCTTTTATTTCATCCTCTGCATCCGCCGGTGAACCGCGAACTAACGCACTGACGGTACCCAGTCGTTGTAATCCTTCGGTCTGATTACGGCGAATTTCCTGAGGATGATCGGTGGCCGCGGGAGCGGGTTGTGGCGTGCCTTGCAACGCGCTACAGCCCATTAATAGCGACACCAGCAATAAAGCAGCGAACCTGCGCATAACCATATCTCGTTTCCTGATAGTCATAGTGTAGATGTCTGCGAATTTCCTTTTGGGGGAATGTTCCCAAACTGTTATCTGTGACGTAAATTTCGAATGAAAATGTCGTGAAAGCGTAATCCAGTTCTCAACATTATGAATCACCTATCAGACAAGAGGATCGACCATGATTGAACTTACAACGCAGCGGCTTGGCGAACACGAAATTCTACACGCTTTTCCGGCGGGAATGCGTGAGCAGCCGTTGCCGGTTGTTATTTTTTATCATGGCTTTACGTCATCAAAACTGGTGTACAGCTATTTTGCCGTGGCACTGGCGCAGGCGGGCTTTCGTGTCGTGATGCCTGATGCCCCCGATCATGGCGCGCGATTTTCGGGTGATGAACAGGCGCGACTGGGCCAGTTCTGGCCCATTCTTCACGGCAATTTGATGGAGTTCAGCGGATTACGAGATGCGTTATATCAGGCGGGATGGGTGGCTGATGACCGACTGGCCGTGGCAGGAGGTTCAATGGGCGGCATGACGGCGTTGGGGATCATGACACGATACCCGGAAGTGAAATGCGTCGCGAGCCTGATGGGGTCGGGCTATTTCACCACGCTTGCTCACACGCTTTTCCCGCCAACGGGCGATATCGACGCAAGCGTTTCTCCACTCGCGGACTGGGAGGTCACGCATGCGCTGCCGCGTCTGGCCGATCGCCCGTTGCTGCTGTGGCACGGCGACGCGGACGATGTGGTTCCTGCGGGTGAGACGTTCCGTCTCCAGCAGGCGCTGCAGCGTGAAGGGTTGGATGGCAACCTGACCTGCCTGTGGGAAGCGGGTGTGCGCCACCGGATTACGCCGACGGCGCTGGAGGCGACCGTGGCGTTTTTCCGCCAGCACCTTTAAACGCGCAGAATTTTTACACCCTGATCTTCCAGTTTCTGGAGGATCTCCGGGTTAGCATTTTTGCCGGTGATCACCATGTCGATCTGCTCGGCGCGGCTGAACAGCATACCTGCGCGCTCGCCCACTTTGCTGCTGTCGACCAGCACAACGAGTTTGCCCACAACATTCAGCATGTTCTGTTCTGCCATGGCGGTCAGCATATCGGTTTTATACAAGCCATCTGCGGTAAGGCCTTTGCCGCTGGTGAACATCCAGTGCCCGGCGTACAGGCTGTTTTCGCTGTCCTGCGGGCTGAGGGTGATGGACTGGCTTTTGTTGTACTGGCCACCCATGATCACCACGCTCTCATGTTCCTGGTCGATGAGATAGTTGGCCAGCGGCAGATAGTTAGTGATGATTTGCACCGGTTTCCCGCACATCTCCCGGCCCAACAGGAACGCCGTAGAGCCGCAGTTGATCACCACACTCTCTCCGGGATTCACCAGTTGTAAAGCGGCTCTGGCGATCCGCACCTTTTCATCGTGGTTCTGTGCCTGGTGAATGTTCATCGGTGTCCAGCGAGGACGCTGTTGGCTGATGGCCTCTGCGCCGTTACGGACTTTTTTCAGCTTTCCGCTTTCATCCAGCTTGTTGATATCCCGCCGCGCTGTTGCGGGGGAGATCCCTAAACGTTCGATCACTTTCTCGACGGTCACAAACCCTGTTTGCGCCAGGAGTTCCAATAAAATTTGATGCCGTTGCGCTTCCGTCATGAGCTATTCCGATAAGAATTGATTTGAAAAGATGATATTTGAAATAGCATGAAAATACTAAAAGAAATATGAAATCGCCAGACACAGGGTCTGGCGATTGAGCGTCACAATCAGAGGAAGGACTTGAATGGCAGGTCTGGTTCAATGGTGAAGCAATCATCGAAACCACGTGGGTAGTGATACTCAAGATTGTCTTTATCCAGCGGCCAGGTGAACTTGCCACCCACCTGCCAGATGAACGGCTTAAAGCCATACTTCAGACGATCTTTTTTCATCTCCCACAGCACGCGGATTTCTTGTGGGTCGGCCTGGAAGTTTGACCAGATATCATGGTGGAACGGGATAACGACTTTGGTATTCAGCGCTTCCGCCATGCGCAGCATATCGGCACTGGTCATTTTGTCCGTGATACCGCGCGGATTCTCACCGTAGGAACCCAGCGCCACGTCAATCTGGTGCTCGTTACCGTGCTTCGCATAGTAGTTGGAATAGTGGGAATCGCCGCTGTGATACAGAGAACCCCCCGGCGTTTTGAACAGGTAGTTCACCGCACGCTCGTCCATCCCGTCAGGCAGCACGCCAGCGGCTTTCTGCTCGGCAGGCAAGGTGATCAGCGCGGTACGATCGAAGGCGTCCAGCGCGTGGATCTCAATATCTTTGATTTTCACCACATCACCCGGTTTCATCACGATGCAGCGCTCTTTTGGCACGCCCCAGCCGATCCATAAATCGACACAGGTCTGCGGCCCAATGAACGGCACATCATCCGCGCAGTTCTGCATTACTGCGGCTGCCACGTTCACGTCGATATGATCGTTGTGATCGTGGGTAGAGAGAACGGCGTCGATCTGGCGAATAGCAAATGGATCAAGCACAAACGGCGTGGTTCGCAGGTTCGGTTGAAGCTTTTCAACCCCCGCCATGCGCTGCATTTGATGCCCTTTTTTCATCAGCGGATTGCCGTGGCTTTGTTTGCCCGTGCCGCACCAGAAATCGACGCAAATATTCGCCCCGCCTTCTGATTTCAGCCAGATACCGGTGCAGCCCAGCCACCACATTGCAAACGTGCCAGGAGCAACGCGTTCCTGCTCGATCTCTTCGTTCAGCCAGCTACCCCATTCCGGGAAGGTGCTCAGAATCCATGATTCACGGGTGATGGTGTTCACTTTACTCATCGTTTGACTCCTGGCTTTAATCAAAAGTAATCATTTGGTGATTTGTTGTGATTGACTCTGGCACTCTTTGCATGCCTTTGCAACGGCTAAATTGCGGAAATTTATCTTTTTGATATCACGTAAAATCCGTTTATACGTTGTTAGGATATCAACTATCAGTCATTAACTTGATGATTATTAATGTTTTATTTGATTTGGTGAATTGGAATTGAAAATCATTGCTAATACCATGGAAATAATTTGCGTGATACGTCACAAATAATCAAATGCAATCTTGTGGTGATTATTTGTGATTACTAGAGTGATGGCACCAATCACACAGGGATTACCCCTCGTGTTCTCATTTCTGGAGAGAGTTATGGAGATCCTCTACAACGTCTTTACCGTGTTCTTTAATCAGGTAATGACCAACGCCCCGTTGCTGCTGGGTATCGTGACGTGTCTGGGTTATATCCTTCTGCGCAAAAGCGTCAGCGTCATTATTAAGGGCACCATCAAAACCATCATCGGTTTCATGTTGCTGCAGGCGGGTTCCGGCATTCTGACCAGCACCTTTAAGCCGGTCGTTGCCAAAATGTCGGAAGTGTATGGCATCAACGGCGCGATCTCTGATACCTACGCTTCAATGATGGCTACCATCGATCGCATGGGGGATGCCTATAGCTGGGTAGGGTATGCGGTATTGCTCGCGCTGGCGCTCAACATCATCTACGTGCTGTTGCGCCGCATAACCGGTATTCGCACGATCATGCTGACGGGCCACATTATGTTCCAGCAGGCGGGGCTGATTGCGGTTTCTTTCTATATCTTCGGCTACCCCATGTGGACCACGATCATCTGCACTGCGGTGCTGGTTTCGCTCTACTGGGGTATCACCTCCAACATGATGTACAAGCCAACGCAGGACGTCACTGACGGCTGCGGCTTCTCCATCGGTCACCAGCAGCAGTTTGCCTCCTGGATTGCCTACAAAGTTGCGCCGTACCTGGGCAAAAAAGAAGAGAGTGTTGAAGACCTTAAGCTGCCGGGTTGGCTGAATATTTTCCATGACAACATCGTCTCCACCGCGATTGTCATGACCGTCTTCTTCGGCGCCATTTTGCTCTCCTTTGGGATCGACGTTGTGCAGGCGATGGCGGGTAAAACCCACTGGACGGTTTATATCCTGCAGACCGGTTTCTCCTTCGCCGTGGCGATCTTCATCATTACCCAGGGCGTGCGCATGTTCGTTGCTGAACTGTCAGAAGCCTTCAACGGTATCTCGCAACGCCTGATCCCTGGCGCAGTGCTGGCGATTGACTGTGCGGCTATCTATAGCTTTGCACCAAATGCAGTGGTCTGGGGCTTTATGTGGGGCACCATCGGCCAGCTGATTGCGGTGGGCATTCTGGTGGGCTGCGGTTCATCCATCCTGATTATTCCTGGCTTTATCCCGATGTTCTTCTCCAACGCCACCATCGGCGTGTTTGCTAACCACTTCGGCGGCTGGCGCGCGGCGCTCAAAATCTGCCTGGTGATGGGCATGGTTGAAATCTTCGGTTGCGTGTGGGCAGTCAAGCTCACCGGTATGAGCGCCTGGATGGGCATGGCGGACTGGTCAATTCTGGCACCGCCGATGATGCAGGGCTTCGCCTCTGTCGGGCTGATCTTTATGGCCGTCATCATCCTGATTGCTCTGGCTTATATGTTCTTCGCGGGCCGCTCTCTGCGCGCCGAAGAAGATGCAGAAAAACAAACAGCAGAAGTGTCTGCTCATTAAGGAGTTTCGATTATGACCGTACGTATCCTGGCTGTGTGTGGCAATGGGCAAGGTAGCTCCATGATCATGAAGATGAAAGTGGACCAGTTTTTAACCCAGTCAAACATCGACCACACGGTAAACAGCTGCGCAGTGGGTGAATACAAAAGTGAACTGAACGGCGCGGACATCATCATCGCTTCTACCCATATCGCCGGTGAAATAACCGTGACGGGTAATAAGTATGTGGTGGGCGTGCGCAACATGCTGTCGCCAGCGGATTTCGGACCAAAACTGCTGGAAGTGATCAAAGAACACTTTCCACAAGACGTGAAGTAAGGACGTGACATGAAGCTACGTGATTCCCTGGCGGAGAATAACGCCATCCTTTTACAGGCCGAGGCCAGCACCTGGCAGGAAGCAGTAAAACTGGGCGTGGATCTGCTGGTTAAGGCTGACGTTGTCGAGCCGCGCTACTACCAGGCCATTCTTGATGGTGTTGCTCAGCACGGCCCCTACTTTGTGATTGCGCCAGGCCTGGCAATGCCGCATGGCCGTCCGGAAGAGGGCGTCAAAAAAACCGGCTTTGCCCTCGTGACGCTGAAAACGCCTCTGGTGTTTAACCACGACGATAACGACCCGGTCGACATCCTGATCACCATGGCTGCCGTGGATGCCAACACCCATCAGGAAGTGGGCATCATGCAGATCGTCAATCTGTTTGATGATGAAGCCAATTTTGACCGTTTACGTGCCTGCCGCACCGAGCAGGAAGTACTGGATTTAATCGATTACGCCACTGCGGCGGCAGTTTAAGAAGGAAGTGAAAATGTCATTACCTATGTTGCAGGTTGCACTTGATAACCAAACGCTCTCTCACGCTTACGAAACCACCCGCCTGATCGCGGAAGAGGTAGATATCATCGAAGTGGGTACCATTCTGTGTGTGGGCGAGGGCGTTCGCGCCGTTCGTGATCTGAAAGCGCTTTATCCACACAAAATTGTGCTGGCGGACGCCAAGATTGCCGACGCAGGTAAAATTCTCTCCCGCATGTGTTTTGAAGCGAATGCCGACTGGGTCACCGTAATCTGCTGTGCAGATATCAACACCGCGAAGGGTGCGCTGGATGTAGCGAAAGAGTTTAACGGCGACGTCCAGATTGAGCTGACCGGTTTCTGGACCTGGGAGCAGGCGCAGGAGTGGCGCGATGCAGGTATCCAGCAGGTGGTGTATCACCGTAGCCGTGATGCGCAGGCCGCTGGCGTCGCATGGGGTGAGGCGGACATCAGCGCGATTAAACGCCTGGCGGATATGGGCTTTAAGGTCACCGTCACCGGTGGTCTGGCGCTGGAGGATCTGCCGCTGTTCCAGGGCATTCCTATCCACGTCTTTATTGCCGGTCGCAGCATTCGTGATGCGGCCTCTCCGGTGGACGCGGCGCGTCAGTTTAAACGCTCAATCGCTCAGCTTTGGGGCTAAGGAGCGGGTATGTTGTCAAAACAGGTCCCACTTGGCATCTATGAAAAGGCACTCCCTGCGGGGGAGTGCTGGCTGGAACGCCTGCAACTGGCGAAACAGCTGGGTTTCGATTTTGTTGAAATGTCAGTAGATGAAACAGACGCGCGTCTTTCTCGCCTCGACTGGAGCCGCGAGCAGCGCCTGGCGCTGGTGAGCGCCATTGCTGAAACGGGTGTACGTGTGCCTTCCCTGTGTCTGAGTGCCCACCGGCGATTCCCTCTCGGAAGTGAAGAGGATGCGGTACGCGCGCAGGGGCTGGCGATCATGCGTAAAGCGATTCGTTTTGCGCAGGATGTCGGTATCCGGGTGATCCAGCTTGCGGGATATGACGTCTATTACCAGCAAGCCAACGATGAGACGCGCCGCCGTTTCCGTGACGGTCTAAAAGAGAGCGTTGAGATGGCAAGCCGTGCACAGGTCACGCTGGCGATGGAGATCATGGATTACCCCCTGATGAACTCCATCAGTAAGGCGTTGGGCTACGCGCACTACCTGAACAATCCGTGGTTCCAGCTCTATCCCGACATCGGCAACCTGTCGGCATGGGATAACGATGTGCAGATGGAACTGCAGGCGGGTATCGGACATATCGTGGCGGTACACGTTAAAGACACCCGTCCTGGTGTATTCAAAAATGTTCCGTTCGGCACCGGGGTCGTGGATTTCGAACAGTGTTTCCAGACGCTCAAACAGACGGGGTATTGCGGGCCTTACCTGATTGAGATGTGGAGCGAAACGTCGGATGACCCGGCGGCAGAGGTGACGAAAGCGCGCGATTGGGTGCGTGAGCGTATGGCGCGGGCAGGATTGCTGGAGGCTGAGCATGCTTAAACTCAAACAGCAGGTCTTTGAAGCCAACATGGATCTGCCGCGTTATGGTCTGGTGACCTTCACCTGGGGCAACGTCAGCGCGATTGATCACGAGCAGGGACTGATCGTGATTAAACCCAGCGGCGTAGCGTATGACGCCATGACAGCCGACGATATGGTCGTTGTCGATCTTGACGGGCGCGTCGTCGAGGGTAAATGGCGTCCTTCTTCTGACACTGCCACCCATCTGGCGCTTTACCGGCGCTATCCGTCACTTGGCGGTGTGGTGCATACACACTCCACGCATGCAACGGCCTGGGCGCAGGCTGGGCTACCCATTCCGGCGCTGGGCACGACACATGCTGATTACTTCTTTGGCGACATTCCCTGCACGCGCGCATTAACGCAGGCGGAAGTGGAAGGCGAATACGAGCTCAATACCGGGAAGGTGATCATCGACACGCTGGGTGAGCGTGAGCCGTTACATACGCCGGGCATCGTGGTGTATCAGCATGGTCCGTTCTCCTGGGGCAAAGATGCTCACGACGCCGTGCATAACGCGGTGGTAATGGAAGAGGTGGCAAAAATGGCATGGATTGCCCGTGGGATTAACCCGCAGCTTCAGGGGATTGATGGTTACCTGATGAACAAACATTTCATGCGCAAGCATGGCCCCAATGCCTACTACGGGCAGAAGTGAATAAGTGATCTGGGATACCGAAACAGTTGTAACCGGTGGTATTCCGGAGCCATTCATCAAAAAAAGCCCCCGGGCAGGGGGCAAGTCAATCTATGGCTATGTTCTCTTTGTTGGCTTTCCTGGTGCTAGCGTCAAAGCGTTATCGGTAAATATCTGCACTGGCGTGCATGTTGCCGTTGCTGCCGGGTTCACGCGTTAACATCACGTGATAATATTGCGCCCCCTGAGCATCGGTTTCTACATTAAGTGCCTGATCTGCTTCACTATCAGTGGCGAAATTGTGATTGATATAGATTACGCCTAAGCTTTGCACATCATCCATGTTCCTGGCCTGCCGGCCATCTATCTTGATGGCTGCCGTTGCATTTGCACTGAGCAAAAGCGCAGCCATTATGGCGATTGCGATTTTTTTCATGATATGCGCTCCACGACTACGTGCTGTGTGACGGTTTATTGCTCTCCTTCTGATATCGAATAGGTTCTGATTAAAGTGTAATCACTTATCCCTCGGGGGTTAGCGACCATTTCTGATGCTGTTGTTCAAAAAAATGGCGCTTTCGAATGCGATTAATTTTAAATCATCCACTTAGACTGGCTTTGCGCTTTGTGCGAATTATTTGTGCATTCAGCTTGAGTTTATGGGGGTTCGCAATTAGAATGGCGCGTCAATTTTTCAGCCGACCTTTAACAACGTTCCTTGCCTCCATGGGCCTCGGCTGACCCAGACAGGAGGCTGAATAATCCGTAAGGAGCAATTCGATGCGTCATTACGAAATCGTTTTTATGGTCCATCCTGACCAGAGCGAACAGGTTCCGGGTATGATCGAACGCTACACTGGTGCAATCACTGCAGCAGAAGGCACGATCCACCGTCTGGAAGACTGGGGTCGCCGTCAGCTGGCTTATCCGATCAACAAACTGCACAAAGCTCACTACGTTCTGCTGAACGTTGAAGCTCCGCAGGAAGCGATCGATGAGCTGGAAACTAACTTCCGCTTTAACGACGCCGTTATCCGCAGCATGGTAATGCGTACTAAAAACGCAGTTACTGAAGCATCTCCGATGGTTAAAGCGAAAGACGAGCGCCGTGAGCGTCGCGATGATTTCGCAAACGAAACCGCAGATGATTCTGATGCTGGGGATTCTGAAGAGTAATTTCTGATGACCAACCGTCTGGTGTTGTCCGGTACCGTGTGCAGGACCCCCCTTCGTAAGGTCAGCCCATCAGGAATTCCTCATTGCCAGTTCGTGCTTGAGCATCGTTCTGTGCAGGAGGAAGCCGGGTTTCACCGGCAGGCATGGTGCCAAATGCCCGTTATTATTAGCGGACACGAAAACCAGGCCATTACTCACAGTATAACGGTCGGTAGCGCAGTAACCGTTCAGGGGTTCATTTCTTGCCACAAGGCAAAGAACGGTCTGAGCAAAATGGTTCTGCATGCCGAGCAGATTGATTTGATAGATTCTGGAGACTAGCCATATGGCACGTTATTTCCGTCGTCGCAAGTTCTGCCGTTTCACCGCGGAAGGCGTTCAAGAGATCGACTATAAAGATATCGCAACGCTGAAAAACTACATCACCGAAAGCGGTAAGATTGTCCCAAGCCGTATCACCGGTACTCGTGCAAAATATCAGCGTCAGCTGGCTCGCGCTATCAAACGCGCACGCTACCTGTCTCTGCTGCCGTACACTGATCGTCATCAGTAATCGGGCACAGTCCATTAATACGACTTTAAGAGGATAAGGTAATGCAAGTTATTCTGCTTGATAAAGTAGCAAACCTGGGCAGCCTGGGTGATCAGGTTAACGTTAAAGCGGGCTATGCTCGTAACTTCCTGGTTCCACAGGGTAAAGCTGTTCCTGCTACTAAGAAAAACGTAGAGTTTTTCGAAGCACGTCGTGCTGAACTGGAAGCCAAACTGGCTGACGTTCTGGCGGCTGCTAACGCTCGCGCTGAAGCAATCAACGCACTGGGCACCGTTACTATCGCGTCTAAATCTGGCGACGAAGGTAAACTGTTCGGTTCTATCGGTACTCGCGACATCGCTGACGCTGTAACTGCAGCTGGCGTTGACGTGGCTAAGAGCGAAGTTCGCATGCCGAACGGCGTTCTGCGTACCACTGGTGAGCACGAAGTGGACTTCCAGGTTCACAGCGAAGTGTTCGCTAAACTGGTAGTAAACGTTGTCGCTGAGTAATTTATTACTGAGTTAGCGTAAAAACGCCGGCCTTGTGTCGGCGTTTTGCTTTTTGTCTCACCGCACCTCTCACAACTCTCCCTGTAGGGTAGCAATTGCTGCCGTAATCTCTGATAATGAATTGAAACGTCATTTTATTTTTGAGAGTTGCCATGAACTCCGCTCCGCCTGTGCCCGTTTTTGCCCGTAAAAATGTTGCTTATGCCTGCGCGACGTTATGTTGTCTGCTGTGGGGTAGCTCTTATCCGGCAATCAAAAGCGGTTATGAACTCTTCCAGATAGCCACCGATGATATCCCGTCTAAAGTGGTATTTGCCGGTTATCGTTTTCTCTTCGCAGGGCTGTTACTGCTGATCTTTGCGCTCGCCCAGCGTAAACCCATCGCCAGACTTACCCCGCGACAGTTTGGGCAGCTCTCTCTGCTGGGACTGACGCAAACCACGATTCAGTACACCTTCTTTTATATTGGCCTTGCGTATACCACGGGCGTGAAAGGTTCGATCATGAACGCCACCGGGACCTTTTTCAGCGTCCTGCTGGCGCACTTTATCTATCAAAACGACAAGCTCAGCTATAACAAAACCATTGGCTGTATTCTGGGGTTCGCGGGTGTGATGCTGGTGAATTTCAATAGTGGGCTGATGGACTTTAGTTTTGTCTGGCAAGGCGATGGTTTTGTGGTTCTGGCCGCCTTTATCCTCTCTGCCGCCACGTTGTACGGGAAGCGTATCTCTCAAACGGTCGATCCCACCGTGATGACCGGCTGGCAACTGGCGATTGGCGGACTGGTGCTGGTAGTGGGCGGCTATTCGACGGGCGGGACGTTGGAAGTGCACAGCATGGAGGCCGTCGCAATCCTGGGTTACCTGACGCTCTTATCTTCCGTCGCTTTTGCGCTATGGAGCATGTTGCTGAAAGTTAACCGCGTCAGCATGATCGCCCCGTTCAACTTTGTCATACCTGTCGCAGGCACGGTGCTTTCGGCCATTTTCCTTGGCGAAAATATTCTGGATATCAAATATGCTATTGCGCTGGTGCTGGTGTGTTCAGGAATCTGGTGGGTAAATAAGGCGAGTAAAAAAACAGTTTAAAAAGTCGGCCCGGTGAACGTTGCGTCACCGGGCGGAGAATTATTTCGCGCGGATAAAACTCCCGTCTGTCTGGCGAGTGAATAACACCTGTTCGCCATTTCCAGTATCAATCGTCAAACCCGTCACCACGCCGCTGGCATTTTGGCGGATCTGAACCATCTGACCGTTTTGCAAATTGCTGAGCGGTTTCCCTGCCCCTTCTACCTGCGCCATGGAATAGACGTCCGTCGGTGGCAAATTGTGGTCGCGGAATAGTTGCGCCATCGTCTTTCCCGGCTCAACGCGATACGAACGCCATTGCTGATCAATACCCGTAGGTTGCTGTGCCTGTGGTGCGGCGGCTTGTTCCTGAGGCTGATCGTCCTGGATCGGTTCAGGTTCTACCGGCGCGACTTGTCCGGGATCGTTTGACGGCGTCACCAGCTGTGTCTGCATGGGCTGCTGATCGCGCTGTGGCTGTGATTGCGACTGGATATCCAGCTGCGCGTTGCGGCTCGCTGGCACGGTATCGCTGTCATCGCCAGAAGGAAGCAGGAAGCCCACCACCACCAGCAGGGCGGCAATGATAATGCCTCTGCGATGGAGGTTCGGCAGCGGGTCCATGATGCGAAAATTGTCTGGCGCATGCCAGATTTTCGCCAGGGTAGGTTTCAGTTCAAATCGCCCGGGCATGGCTCTCCTCCTGCTCCGCGTCTTTTTACCCGTCATCCACGGGTCGATATCCTGTTCTCAGAAGTATAGTTCGCTAACTGCCTGAATGGCGTAGCAAAGCCGCCTTCACTGTCCCACGTTTGGGAAAAATCCTGGTACGCCCTATTGTTTCTGTTTCGCGGCGGTTTGTCATCTTAACTTAAGACAAAGTTTTACCCGTAAGGGCGTGGCTGCTATGCTGCCCGCTACTTTAAATGTGATGGAAGGAAACCCCCATGACCACCCCGACTTTTGACACTATCGAAGCGCAGGCAAGCTACGGTATCGGTTTGCAGGTAGGACAGCAGTTGAGCGAATCCGGCCTGGAAGGACTGTTACCTGAAGCGCTGGTGGCGGGTATCGCTGACGCGCTGGAAGGCAAACAGCCAGCAGTGCCAGTAGACGTTGTTCATCGCGCACTGCGTGAAATCCACGAGCGTGCTGATGCCGTTCGTCGTGAGCGTTTTGAAGAAATGGCTGCTGACGGCGTGAAATATCTTGAAGAAAACCGTGAACGCGAAGGCGTGAATATCACCGAATCTGGCCTCCAGTTCCGTGTAATTACTCAGGGCGAAGGCGCAATCCCGGCGCGCACCAACCACGTTCGCGTGCACTACACCGGTAAATTGATCGACGGCACCGTGTTCGACAGCTCCGTTGCGCGTGGCGAACCGGCAGAATTCCCGGTTAACGGCGTGATTCCTGGCTGGATCGAAGCGCTGACCCTGATGCCGGTTGGTTCTAAATGGGAACTGACTATTCCACAAAACCTGGCATACGGTGAGCGTGGCGCGGGTGCATCTATCCCACCATTCAGCACCCTGGTCTTTGAAGTCGAGCTGCTGGAAATCCTGTAATCGACGCGCTTTTCCTCTCCCGCTACGGGAGAGGAAAATGCGTGATAAAACCTAATGTTACAGCGATATCAACATTTTATTTTGCATATGCACGCTTTGCGTGTATTTTTGTGAACTGTTTTGCATTGTACAAGTGATATGACACTCACTTTAAACATATTATTAACATAATCTCTAATTCACAGTATTCATCCTGCCGATTCTTACCTACTATCGACGAGTCCTTGTATCAGGGATCGTCGCGTTTTGACGTCATTAAAGGCCAGAAGAGCCTAAACAACACAGACAGGTACAACAGGAAAATCACATGGTAGATCAGGTTAAAGTCGTCGCCGATGAAGAGGCTTCGTCTGAACAGTCGCTGCGGCGCAATCTCACAAACCGTCATATTCAGCTTATTGCCATCGGCGGTGCCATTGGTACCGGGCTGTTTATGGGGTCAGGTAAAACCATCAGTCTTGCCGGGCCATCCATCATATTCGTCTATATGATCATCGGTTTTATGCTTTTCTTTGTGATGCGAGCAATGGGTGAATTGCTGCTCTCGAATCTCGAATACAAATCTTTTAGCGATTTTGCCTCCGATCTGCTCGGACCGTGGGCGGGCTATTTTACCGGCTGGACTTACTGGTTCTGCTGGGTCGTGACCGGAATGGCCGATGTCGTCGCCATTACCGCGTATGCGCAATTTTGGTTCCCCGGATTGTCAGACTGGGTCGCGTCGCTGGCGGTGATCGTGCTGTTGCTGAGCCTTAACCTTGCAACCGTCAAAATGTTCGGTGAGATGGAGTTCTGGTTCGCAATGATCAAAATCGTCGCGATCGTTGGCCTCATCGTGGTGGGTCTGGTAATGATCCTGACACACTTCCAGTCGCCAACCGGCGTTCAGGCGTCGTTTTCCCATCTTTGGAATGACGGCGGCTGGTTCCCGAAAGGCCTGAGCGGATTCTTCGCGGGCTTCCAGATTGCGGTGTTTGCCTTCGTGGGCATCGAGCTGGTGGGGACAACGGCGGCGGAAACCAAAGATCCTGAAAAATCCCTGCCACGCGCGATTAACTCGATTCCGATTCGCATCATTATGTTCTACGTGTTTGCGCTGATCGTAATTATGTCCGTGACGCCATGGGGTTCCGTGGTGCCAACGAAGAGCCCGTTTGTCGAGCTGTTCGTCCTGGTGGGGCTGCCCGCTGCGGCAAGCCTGATTAACTTTGTGGTACTGACCTCTGCGGCGTCCTCCGCGAACAGCGGCGTGTTTTCCACCAGCCGTATGTTGTTCGGTCTGGCACAGGAAGGTGTTGCCCCAGGCGCATTCGCAAAACTGTCTAAGCGTGCGGTTCCTGCGAAAGGGCTGACCTTCTCCTGCATCTGCCTGCTGGGCGGTGTGGTGATGCTGTACGTGAATCCGAGCGTGATTGGTGCGTTTACCATGATCACCACGGTATCCGCGATACTGTTCATGTTTGTCTGGACGATCATTCTTTGCTCGTACCTTGTGTACCGCAAACATCGTCCGCAGCTGCATGCGTCATCCAAATATAAAATGCCGCTCGGCAAACTGATGTGCTGGGTATGTATGGCGTTCTTTGTGTTTGTGCTGGTGTTGCTGACGCTGGAAGATGATACCCGTCAGGCGCTGATGGTCACGCCGCTGTGGTTCATTGCGTTGGGTCTCGGCTGGCTGTTTATCGGTAAGAAACGTATGGCCGGTATGCGCTAATGAAAAAAGGCCACGCGAGGTGGCCTAAAGCAAGGACTTCCAACAAGACGCTCTCGGGCGTCTTTTTTTATTCGCCTGCGAGGGCTCGCGGGAATAAGACGTTGTTTTCGAGGCTGATGTGTTCCATCAGATCGTCGATCAATTCGTTAATGCCGTTATACATCGCTTTCCAGGTGGTACAAGCATCCGCAGGCGGCGTCACGTTGTCGGTGGTGTGCTTAATCACTTCGAGCAGTTCGCCCGCATCATCATGCTCACTTTCCATCACGCTGATAGGGCCCATCGCCTGGCTGCCCATTCCCTGTTTGATCATCGGAAAGAGGATTTGCTCTTCTTTCATCATGTGGCTGGAGAGCTCTTCGTGCAGCATGGTCAGGTATTTTGCCAGTCCGCGCGGTACAGAGGCTTTATCGGCGTGCACACGCTCGACTTTCGTCGCTTGCAAAATCAGCTCAGGCAACTGTTCGCGATGGCGATCGTGATAGCGCACGATGATGTGATCGATGATTTCGCCAAGCGCGACCGTGCGCCAGTCTTTGTCGATGGGCTGCTCGGCCAGTTGTGCCAGTTCAGCTTCAATCGCTTCAACATCCAGCTCCTTACGCAGTGCCGCACGTGCCAGCGTTTGCTTACCGCCGCAGCAGTAATCCATGTCGTATTTACGAAACAGCGCAGAAGCACGCGGAATGGAGAGCGCCAGCTCGCCTAAAGGTTGGTCGCGAAAGGCCATCAGCAGTTACCTCATCATCAATTGTATAAGGTGCATTTTAAATGCATCTTTAGGAGAAGGCTATAACCCTTTAGTGGCAAACATCAAAACGTGAGCTTCATCACAAAATTATTTTAAAGTATTAAGGTGCTGAATGGATTTGAGAAATTCAGAAAGTGTGGTTATTCGAGAATTTACAGCGTTAAACAACCCAGCGCGCCTGCCGATAGATACACGTCAGACAATATCCTGCATATAACAAAGGCATACAATGTTTAAGCGTATTAAAGTTATCACACTACTTGTTTCGGTGTTGCTGGTGCTGGGTGCCATGCAAATTATCTCTGCAAGCGTATTCATAAATGCGCTGAATAATGACAAAGACAATTTCACCGTTTCACAGGTCTCCAGTCAGAACGTTGCAGAATTTACCGACGCGTGGATCAGCCTCAACCAGGCGCGCGTTACCCTTAACCGCGGCATGCTCCGCCTGCAAAGCAGCACGGCGAGTCAGATCAACGGCGGACAGCTCAGTGAGCTGGTTGCCACGGCGAAAAACCTGCTGGCGAACGCGCAAGGTCACTACGACAAATACTACGCCTTGCCAGAAACGCCGGGGATAGATGAAAACCTGGGTAAGCAACTGGAAGAGCAATATCGCATCTACTCGTCCACGCTGGCGCAAATGAACAGCTTGCTGGCGCAGGGCAATCTGGACGATATGTTCAAACAGAATGCCGAGAAAAAGCAGCAGGCGATGCAAAAAGTGTATCGTGAATGGCGCGAAGCGCAGGCTAAGCTGACCGACAAAGGGATCGTGGATAACGAAAACGACTATCAGCGCATCCTGTGGATCCTCTCCGTAATTATGATTGTGGTGGTGGGCGTAATTATCACCAGTTGGATCGCAATGCGTCGCGTGCTGCTCAAGCCGCTGGACGAAGTCATTAGCCATATCCGCGCGATTGCCGCAGGTGATCTGACGCAGCCTATCGACGCCCACGGTAAGAACGAAATGGCCGTGCTGGGGCGCAACGTGCAGGAAATGCAAACCGCGCTGGCGAACACCGTCGGCGTCGTGCGTGAAGGCGCAGATACTATCTTTACGGGCGCAGGTGAAATTTCTGCAGGCAGCAACGATCTCTCTTCCCGTACCGAGCAGCAGGCCGCTTCTCTGGAAGAAACCGCTGCCAGCATGGAACAGTTGACCGCGACCGTGAAACAAAATGCGGACAACGCCCGTCAGGCGTCACGACTGGCAAAAGACGCATCTATCACCGCTAAAAAGGGCGGAAATGTAGTAGAAGGCGTGGTGCGTACGATGGATGAGATCGCCACCAGCTCCAGCAAAATTGCGCAGATCACCAACGTCATCGACGGTATCGCTTTCCAGACCAATATTCTGGCGCTCAACGCAGCGGTAGAAGCCGCACGCGCAGGCGAGCAGGGACGTGGTTTTGCCGTGGTTGCCGGTGAAGTCCGTACGCTGGCGCAACGCAGCGCCCAGGCAGCGAAAGAGATCAAAGCGCTGATTGATGATTCCGGCGAACGCGTCAGCGCAGGTTCTCAACTGGTTAACGAAGCGGGCAGCACGATGGCTGAAATCGTCAGTGCCGTCACGCGCGTGACCGACATTATGGGCGAAATCGCTTCCGCCTCTGATGAGCAAAGCCGCGGTATCGATCAGGTTGGTTTGGCGGTTGCGGAAATGGATCGCGTGACTCAGCAGAACTCCTCGTTGGTTGAAGAGTCCGCCGCGGCCGCCGCCGCGCTGGAAGATCAGGCGGCTCGTCTGAACGAAGCGGTTGCGGTGTTTAAAATTAACCGTGGTCGGGCTGTGAAAGCCGCGCCGGTTAAAACCTTCGCAGCGAAGGTCAAGCCGACGGCAACGGTTTCTGACGGTAACTGGGAAACGTTCTAAGTATTTGCCCGGCGGCGCAACGGCTGCCGGGCATTATTCAACTCGGCGAAACCGGAACGACCGTGGGTTTTTCCGGTTTGGCTTTTACCGCGATCACAACGCCAATCACCAGCAGCGCAATCCCGCAGGTCGTTAACAGCGGCGGCACGCTCTCGCGCATCAGGAAGGTATAAAGCAATCCGGCGAGCGTTTCGAAAACGATCAGCGGCCCCAAAATCACCGTCGGCAATTTCTGGCTGGCGATGTTCCAGCACAACGCACCCACCCACGAACACAACACGGCGATGGCGACCATCAACCCCACAAACACCCACGGCCTCGGCCCAAACGGCAGGGCAAACTCCGGCTGCTGAAGCCCTAACCATCCGCATGCGGCGAGGTAACCCACCAGCGAAACGGGCAGTGTCACCAGCGCTTGCGCAGTCGCCCACATCATCGGGTTTTTATCTGGATTTTCCCGCAGCCATTGAGCGTTACGCAGGGCATACCACGCCCAACACACCACAGAAATCAGCGCCAGTACGATGCCTGAGCCGTAGCGCCACGCGCTCATCCCGGCCAGTCCATGACGCAACTCCGCAATATTCACGCACGCCAGTCCCGCCGCAATGCAGACCAGCGCAGGCAGCATTTTTGACCACGCCAGCTTGCCGTCACGGTGGCTATACAGGAGGTTGGCGAACACCGGGATCACCACGGGTAACGTGCCGATAATCATGGTCGATACCGGCGCGCCGGTGCGCTGAATGGCGCTTGCCAGACACACGTAATAAATCAGATTTCCCATCATGGTCAGCGCCAGCGCGGTCATCCAGTCTTGACGACGTAGCTGACGCAAACGCGCACGGCCCAGCCAGGCCAACGGCAGAGCGATCAAACCCAACGCCAGATAACGCCCCATCGACTGCAAAACCGCCGGATATTCCGGGACGATCAGCGGGCCGACAAAAATCAGTCCCCACATCAAACCTGCAAGCAAGGCATACAGCACGCCGCTAATCATTTTTCCCTCCACGACCTATAAACCAGCGTGAAGTGTAGGAAGACCAACGCCTGGCGTATTGTATGAGATTGCGCATTAGCGCTGGGCGACCTGTTTTTGATAGCGCACGGGCGTAATGCCGTAGCGATGCGTAAATGCGCGGGTGAGATGCGATTGATCGGTCAGTCCGGTAGCCGCCGCCACTTGTGCCGCGGGCATACCGTGGGTGAGAAACGCTTTGGCGCGCCACAGGCGAATCGCCATCAGCATTTGATGCGGCGTTACGTGAAAGTGCGCCTTGAATTGACGCTGGAAATGATACGGACTCAGCGACACCACGCGTGCCAGCTCGTCGAGCGTCACCGGATGCATATAATTGTCGTGCAGATAGTCGCGCGCCAGCTCAAAGCGGTGTGCGCCTTCCTGAATTATCGGCGCATGGCGAGCCAGCGGCTTAAAGGTGTCGATCAGATCCAGCAACAATCCCTTTTGCGCCAGCGGATCGTCCGTATGCCAAAGGCCATAAATTAGCTGGCAGAGTTGCTGTGAGCGCTGCGGATCGTGGCGCGTCACGTCGCTAAACCACCAGTGGCGAATCCCGGTCACCTCCTCCAGTAAATCAGGCTCAAGATAAACCATGCGATAGCGCCAGCCGTCGTCCGTGGCGGATTCGCCGGTATGCAGCTCGTCTGGATTCATGGTGACGACGGAATGGACGGGGGCGACGTATTGCGTGCCGCGATAGCGAAAGCGCTCGGCACCGGCTTCAATTGCGCCGATTCCGAAGGCTTCGTGAGTGTGAGGCTCAAAGGCGTAGCGAGAGATATGGGCGTGATACAGCTCGACGCCCGGCACCTGCGCCAGATGGCGAAAGCGCGCGCTGTCTCTCTCATCGATGAACTGTTCGGGTACGCCTTGCACGGTGAGCCTCCTCGTGGGTCATCTTTTGATTATCAGAGATGACCCAGGGGGATGCCACAAAAATTAACCTGCGCTTAACCGTTACAGAACGCTTTTCACGCTTTCCGCCAGCGGCCTAGTGGCGCGGCCAATCAGTTTGCTCAGCGTATGGCTATCGTCAAACAGACCGCCTTTAGACGCGCCGGTATCAGAGTCGGCCAGTATATCCGCCAGACCTGCGGGTAATCCCACGCCCTTCAGCGCCGCGGCGAAATCCGCTTCGCTCAGGTTCTGATAAACCACCGGTTTGCCGCTCTGTTTGCTCAGCTCGGCCGCCAGCTCGCTTAGCGTCCACGCGCTGTCGCCAGCCAGTTCGTAGACATTGCCTGCGTGACCGTCTTCTGCGATGACTTTTGCCGCCGCAGCGGCATAATCCGCGCGGGGGGCCGCAGCAATTTTACCGTCACCGGCAGCGCCGATAAACACGCCGTGTTCAATGGCAGGTGGTACGCTTGCCAGATAGTTCTCGGTATACCAGCCGTTACGTAGCAGGGCGAACGGGATACCAGAATCTGCCAGCGCTTTCTCGGTCGCGACGTGTTCATTGGCCAGGCCGAGTGGTGATTTATCCGCATGCAGCAGGCTGGTGTAGGCGATAAATTTCACGCCCGCCGCTTTGGCCGCATTGATAACATTCTTATGCTGCGGTTCACGCTGGCCGACTTCGCTGGACGAAATCAGCAGCAGTTTTTCCACGCCCTTCAGCGCCGCAGTGAACGCCGTCTGGTCGGTGTAATCCGCCTGACGCACGGTGATGCCTTGTTTGATCAGCGCATCGGCTTTTGCCGGATTACGCACAATAGCCACAATCTGATGGGCAGGAACGGTTTTCAGCAGATTTTCGATAACGTGTTGGCCAAGCTGGCCGGTAGCGCCGGTAATCGCGATCATGAGGAACTCCTTCGTGTTTGTCTGGTGTTGTGGCACACTATCACTCTAGCTAACTTATAGTAAGTACGTACAAAAAGGTAAGTATGAAATCAACCCTTCCGACGCTCAGCGAGCAAATGCGCGACGGCAATCTTTTTGCCGAGCAGTGTCCATCCCGCGATGTGCTCAAGCATGTCACCAGCCGTTGGGGCGTGCTGATTCTGGTGGCGCTGCGGCAGGGGACGCACCGGTTCAGCGATCTGCGCCGTAAAATGGGCGGCGTCAGCGAGAAAATGCTGGCGCAGTCGTTACAGGCGCTAGAGCAGGATGGGTTTGTGAATCGCGTATCTTATCCGGTGGTGCCTCCGCACGTTGAGTACAGCCTGACACCCCTTGGCATAGAGGTGAGCGAGAAGGTGGCCGCGCTGGCAGACTGGATTGAGGTGAATACCCCGCAAGTACTTACTAACCGGGACGAACGCGCAGCGTAAAGGCGTTGAGTTGTGGTGCCGGTCTGATGAGCGCCAGACCGTCAGTCTTCGTTGCGGGTGAGATATTCCTGTTTGCCGAATTCGTGGCAAGGGATCTCAAACCCTTTCCGTTCTGGCGTTGAACCCTTCCCGGTAACGGTCTGGAGACATTTCCATGACGCCATTGAAGGCGCCGTTTCATCTTTGTATCCGTACGCGCTCGCCACCTGAGAAACGGTGCTTAGCGCGCTTTCCAGCAGGATATGGGCGGTTTCGATTCGAACGCGAGTGATAAAACTTTTAGGGCTTTCCTGATTAAGTGACATCATTTTGCGATGCAGTGTTCGGGTCGTCATATTGAGCGCCTCGGCCAACGCTTCCACCGAGATAGAAGGGTTCTGATAACGCACCAGATGCTCAGCTTTGATCAGCAGCGGATGTCTTGAATTATGGAATCCACCGGGAGCGTAGAGCTGCTGTGATAACGGCTGGCTGTCAGCAACCCCGCCTCTGCCAGGACAAAGCTCCCGGCGCACGCGCCTGCAATACAGCTTCCCTCTGAATATTTCTCTTTCAGCCATGCGGCGGCCTCACCAACAGCCTCTTATGCGAGCGGGTATTTTTGGTCGTCCAGCGGCATACCGCTGGCAATAATCACGTCAAAGGACTCGGGGTCATCAAACGCGCCATCGCTCTCAATTAACCTGCCCTGAACATCCGTGACCGGTTTGCCATCACGGGTCACTATTTTCACATCATAAAACGGTGTCTCTCTGGAGAGATGCGTATTGAGCGTGGGATTTTGCGTGATGACCTGATTTGCCAGCCAAAACATATCTGCAAGCCCGGCGAGGGCCGATCTCATGCTGTATGGCAGCGCCAGCAATCCTATTCGCACGGGCTCATTCCTGAATAAAGAAAGATGTCTGATTTTCCCTGAAACCTGTCATTAACGACACTTCATGTGCCGCTTATCAGGCCGTTAAACTGATGAAAATTTATTCTATCCCCCGCAGTGAGGAGAGTCTGATGCGAGACCGACTGACAACGTGCATGCAAAAAGGGTTTTTGCTTATGTGCCTGCTGATGCTTTTTACCGCTTCTCTTCATGCGAAGGAGTTGAAGATCAAAAATATCGTTCTGGTTCATGGTGCTTTTACTGACGGTTCAAGCTGGTCAGCGGTGATTTCTATTCTGCAATCAAAAGGTTATCACGTGACTGCGGTGCAGAATCCCTTGACCTCGCTGATACAGAAACTGGCGCATTTAAACAGGTCACTTACCGCGATCTTGTTAAAGACGAAATAGGCCATCTGACGGGCGAAATTGCCGCCGGATTCCGACCCGTTCCCGGCAGCCCATCGGTGAGCATCGAACAGGCCGCTGAAAATCAGGTCTCTAACACGCTGATAAAAGAGTTTGTGGAGAGGGACGTTATCGTTATTGGCGCGCCGATGTAAAACTTCTCCGTTTCCAGTCAGCTAAAAGCCTGGATCGACAGAATAGCCCAGCCGGGTAAAACATTTAGCTATACCGCTAACGGCCCCGTGGGGCTTGCAGGCGGCAAGAAAGCCATCATCGTCTCAGCGAGAGGGGGGGCTATCACAACACCCCTCTGGAAAAAATGGATTTTCAGGAGCTGTATCTGCGTCACTTTATGGCTTTCCTGGGCATTGATCGGGTGGAATTTATCCGCGCTGAAGGTGCATCAAAAAGCGAAGAGGTGAAGCAACAAGAAATATCCCGCGCTATAGCGTCAATCCCCCAGGTTATTCATACTGTTTTAAATGATGAGGAATAAAATATGTTGCATGCCGTAACGTTAACGTATTTGCATCATGAAGAAGACATTGCACGACATCTTGATGCACATAAGCAATGGCTCATCAGAGGTTTTAAGGAAGAGAGAATTGTTTTTGCGGGGCCTTTAAGCAATGGCTCAGGGGGATATATTCTATTTCACGGTGATAATAGCGACAGCGTACATCACTTCCTGAAAGACGGTCCTTTTGTCGAACATAATGTTGTCAGTGTGACTCTGGTCAGTATTGAACCAACATTAAGCAGCAAAGATTTCCCCGGGAAAGGGTCAGGGAATTCAAATGCTATATAAGATCTTTTAAAATAACCGCTCCGTATATTACTCATCGACGATGAGTGATATACGGACACTGTTATCGATTCAGTATGTCCAGACTTGCATGAGGCGAAATACTGTCTGCCGGATTGCCTTTACCTTCTACCGTATTGGTAAAATAATTGTAATCAAGCTCAATCCATTTCTGCAGCTTAGTTTCATAGTTATCGGGATATTGCGCCTGCTCGATATCCGGTAGCGTTTTAAAGTGTTCCAGCACCGCGCTAAAGAAATTTGTCAGCTTTCCGCTGCTGTTATATTCGGCCATCGCTTTGGCGACAACCTCTTTTCGCCAGGCGTATTCCTGATCGTTAGACGCTTCCCATGCGGCTCTTCTTTCGTTGGTGGTGTAGAGCCCGCTGTCGTCATAAGTCACTAAAGCCAGTTGCTCGCGTGTAAACCCAGCGAATGGGTTCCTGTCGTCGCCGTTAACAAATTTTGTGGCTTGCGCTGCTCTGGCCAGACGTTCAGGATCAGAAGAATCAGGGATTTCCGCGTTATACATTGCGCGGTTAGCGTCATATTCAGGTCCGGTAATTTTGTTCAGCAGCGCTTGCGCTTTTGCGCCTAACTCTTTTCTGCTGAGGCCCGCATTCTCCGCATCGGCGCGGCTTGCGCTGTCACTTAATTGTTGAGCAAGCGATGAAAAAACAACCTCTTTTTTGGTCGGTATCTCGACCTTACTGGTTGCATGACCCGGCGTCTCTGGCTGCATTATTGTGCGTCGGCTATCCGTCGTATCATTATTGAGACTCGATTTACTACTGATAGGGTTGAGCATAGGTGCCTTTCTTTTTGCTGCGGCTACACCTGCAGCGATGTTATTCAGCGCTAATAAATAATATATCGGTCAATCGTCAATAATCTTTAATTGAGTTCTTCAGAAGGCACCGTCGTTATCGCGGCAAAATGGCATTAAAAATCGCTTCGCGTATCAATGATGAAACGATCTGTCCGAAATTATGTTCTTAAGATCTGTCAGATTTGCATTATTTTTCATGTCATACGCACAATCAGTTTGCGGACAGGTCTGGGGCAAAATCCAGAAACTCATGAAATTTAGTAGCTATACATTTATGCCGGGTTGTTATGCTAATACGGGGTGGTCATATTTTTAACAGCAGGAGTATTTATGAGTTCGCATCCGCTACGCCAGGTGATTGAATCGTGTGACAGAGCGATATCCAATAAAGATTATGATTCGTTAATGGAAAATTACAGTGAAGACGCCGCGCTGGTGGTTAAGCCTGGCATGGTCGTTAAAGGCAAAGATCATATTCGTAAAGCCTTTATTGCCATCTCTGATTATTTTCAGGGCCAGCTCGTTGTGGAGCAGGGAAATATGGAGGTCATCGAAGGAGGGGATAGCGCACTGGTTATCATGGAAACGGTACTGCGTTTCCCGGATGGCAAGAATGGGACGGTGGAAATAACACGTCGCGCCACCTATGTCTTCCGGCACGAAAGCGACGGTCGCTGGCTCTGTACCATCGACAATTCGTACGGTACGGCTCTATTGGATGCGCAAACAGCGTAGCCTTCACGCTCTGAATGACCGGCCTTGCACTAAGTCGCCCTGAATGATTAATGGCGGCTTAGAAGACTTAAACGCGCGGTTAATCGCGTAACGCGTCGATATCACCGGACATGATTGTCGTGAGATTTTGCGTGATCTTTTCAATCGGCCAGTCCCACCAGGCGAGCTTTTCCAGCGTCGCGATGGTGTCATCGGGGAAGCGCGTCTTAATGATTCTGGCAGGATTACCGCCCACAACGGCATAGGCCGGTACATCGGATGTCACGACCGAACGTGAGGAGATGATCGCGCCGTTGCCGACCTTAACGCCCGGCATAATCAATGCCTGATACCCGATCCACACATCGTTCCCGATTTCCGTATCGCCCTTGTAGGGTAAATCTTCGGGCTGCGGTGTGGCTTTCTCCCAGCCGTTGCCAAAAATATAAAACGGAAAGGTCGAGACCCCAGAAAGCTTATGGTTTGCGCCGTTCATAATAAATTGAACGCCTTTTGCTATCGCGCAAAACTTGCCGATGATCAGCTTGTCGCCAATAAAAGGGAAATGGTAAAGGACGTTACGCTCGAAGTTTTCCGAGTCTTCCGGATCGTCGTAGTAGGTATAATCACCCACGATGATGTTGGGATTGGTCACCGTGTTTTTGATAAAACAAACCTGAGGGAATCCCTCCATCGGATGTGCCGTCGATGGGTTTGGTCCGTTCATATGCCTCCTTAAAGCAAGGCGCGCGGACTGCTCCGCGCGCCTGCTGTGTTTATTTCTGATTCAAATCCACCTGATAAATCGCAAAGCCGATCTCATCGGTGCTGACTTTGGTCATCGGATATTGCGCTTTCTCTTTAATAAACGCTGCCGCTTTATCGGACGGTGACGTCTCAAAGCGAATATCCAGCTTCGTATCGCTGTGAATCGGAGCCAGACGCCAGTTGTTGTCGGCCGCCGGATGGACCGCGCCTGCTTTCTTCGACTGCTCGCCAATCCATGCCGCCAGTACCGAGCGGTTTTCATCCGGTGAGGCAAACGCAATATGGCTATCGCCGGTTCCGGCAAACTTGCCGCCGTAGGCGCGATAGTTATTGGTGGCAACCAGGAATGTGGCATTCGGATCGACAGGTTTGCCGTTGAAGGTGAGGTTTTTGATGCGTTGCGCTTGCGGGTTAATGGCCTGGCACTCACCGTCGTATTTCGCCGGCTGCGATACGTCAATCTGATACTCCACGCCGTCAATCACGTCGAAGTTATAGGTGCGGAAACCGTCCCAGTTGATCAGCGACTGCGGCTTGCTGCTTTTCGTATCGATCTGGTTAAACTGCCCGGCAGAACACTCCAGCCACTCTTTCACCTCTTTGCCCGTCGCTTTCACCACAACCAGCGTGTTGGGATAAAGATACAGATCCGCCGCGTTGCGGAAGGTGAGCTGACCTTTTTCCACTTCAACGTAGCTGGCCGGATCGTTTTTACGTCCACCAACTTTGAACGGTGCGGCAGCGGAAAGAACCGGCAGTTTTGCCAGATCCGGATCGCCCTGAATGAAGTGCTCAACGTAAGCTTTTTGCGCCATGTTGACGATCTGCACAGTCGGATCGTCCTGTACCAGCGCCAGGTAGCTGTACATGTTGTCGGACGATTTTCCGATCGGCTTGCTGACAAACTCACGTGTTGCGTCATGATCGTGCTTGAGCACGTCCACCAGATTTTTATCTTCTGCGGCCAGCGATTTTTTGGCTGCCGCATCGTAAATCGGACGGGCCTCGGCTTTGGACTGCATCACCTGCCATTTTCCGGCGTCATTATTCAGCACCAGATCGACCACGCCAAGATGATCGCCCCACATGCCTGGCATCACTGACGGCACACCGTTCAGCGTTCCTTTTTCGATATCCGCGCCTTTGATGCTGGCGAAATCTTTGCCCGGGAAGACGGCATGGGCGTGACCAAACAGGATAGCGTCGACGCCCGGCACTTCGCTGAGGTAATAGACAGAGTTCTCAGCCATTGTCTGATACGGATCGGCTGACAGCCCGGAGTGGGCGACCACTACCACGATATCCGCGCCTTTCTCACGCATTTCTGGCACATACTTGCGCGCGGTTTCGGTGATGTCGTTCACGGTCACTTTGCCGGTGAGATTGGCCTTATCCCACGTCATGATCTGCGGCGGCACAAAGCCGATATAACCGATTTTCAGCGTCTGCTTTTTACCGTCCTGATCGACCACGTCTGTCTCTTTGATCAAGTACGGGGTAAAGAGCGGTTTTTTGGTCTTAACGTCAATGATATTGGCGTTAACGTACGGGAATTTCGCGCCAGCGAGCGCATTGTGCAGATAATCCAGCCCGTAGTTAAATTCGTGATTACCGAGGTTGCCCACCGCGTAATCCAGGGTATTCAGCGCCTTATAGACAGGGTGAATGTCACCCTTTTTTAGCCCTTTTGCCGCCACATAGTCGCCGAGAGGACTACCCTGAATTAAGTCGCCGTTATCAACCAGCACGCTATTTTTTACTTCACCCCGCGCGGCGTTAATCAAACTTGCGGTGCGTACCAGTCCGAATTTCTCCGTAGGGGTATCTTTGTAATAGTCAAAGTCCATCATGTTGCTGTGCAGGTCTGTTGTTTCCAGAATGCGAAGGTCGACCGTCGCGGCCTGTACGCTTGCTGCTATCAGCGTCGCCAGGAGCGTTGCGCTAAACTTAATCATCAGAGGAGTCCTTTTTTCGATCCAAGCCACAAAAGAATATGTATGTACATTTTGTTGCTTACAGAAGTGTGAATCCTGCCAGAAAAATGCGCAATGAAACCAGAATTGCTTCACAGAGTGTGATTACGATATAAATAAAACAAATAGTTATGCCCACTGCGTTAACGAAGAGGTGGAGTATGTTAGAAAAAATTTGTCAGCTCGCACGGGAAGCCGGTGAGGCCATCATGCAAGTGTACGATGGCGCAAAGCCGATGGACGTGGTCAGTAAAGCTGACGACTCCCCGGTGACAGCCGCCGATCTTGCTGCCCATGGGGTGATCCTCAAAGGCTTGCAAGAACTGACGCCGGATATCCCTGTCCTGTCGGAAGAAGACCCGCAGAGCTGGGACGTACGCCAGCACTGGCAGCGCTACTGGCTGGTCGATCCGCTGGATGGCACGAAAGAGTTCATCAAGCGCAACGGCGAGTTCACGGTCAATATTGCCTTGATTGAAAAGGGCAAAGCGGTGCTGGGCGTGGTGTACGCGCCCGTGATGAAAGTGATGTACAGCGCCGCAGAAGGCAAAGCGTGGAAAGAAGAGTGCGGCGTTCGTAAACAGATTCAGGTGCGTGATGCCCGCCCGCCGCTGGTGGTCATCAGCCGCTCGCACAGCGACAACGAACTGCAGGAGTATCTGCAACAGATTGGTGAGCATCAGACGACATCAATCGGATCGTCACTCAAATTCTGCCTGGTGGCAGAAGGGCAGGCCCAGCTGTATCCGCGATTTGGGCCGACCAACGTCTGGGATACCGCAGCGGGTCACGCCGTAGCGGCCGCCGCTGGGGCGCATGTTCACGACTGGCAGGGCAAGCCACTGGACTACACCCCGCGCGAGTCGTTCTTAAATCCGGGCTTCAGGGTCTCGCTTTATTAACCAAGCAATTTGTGCAGCAGGGCAATCACCTGCTGCACCTCTTCCTGCGTCAGCGCTCCATCTTTAGCCCACTGCACGCGGCCGTTTTTATCCAGCACCACTACCGCAGAACTCTCTTCTTCTAGCTGCCAGGCTTTGCGCGTCACGCCATTGCTGTCGACAATAATCTGTGACCACGGGTAGAGCTTTTTATTGCTCTCAAGGCTGCTGCGCACAAACATGCCGGAACCTGGAATCGCATCATCGGTGTTAACAATGGTGGTGGTCTGGTAGCGGTCATGAGGGAGGTTTGCGGTCTTAATCGCTTCAATCATGCTGGCGTTTTTCTCTTTTGCCGAGGAGCGCCCGGCAAGATGTTGCACCACTCGCACTTTCCCTGGAAGCTGCGCGCTATTCCAGGCTTTGTAGCTAAACTTATCATTGTCGAGAATCAATTCTCCCCGATCGGTAATACCGACCGCTGGCACACGTTGTCCATTTTCAATGTTGTGCGCGGAAGCCATCAGCGGCAGTAACAGGCAGGCTGCGGCCAGGACGTTACGAAGGGTCATAGTGTTTCCTTTTTATATGCAGGTGATCCGACCACTTGGTCATACGTTTTAATCATAAGTGCGATCAATAGGCTTCACCCGCAATCTGAGTGCCAGTTTGCGGGCCAACGCACATATCCTTAAAAAAACGACGCCTTATACTGATTTCGGTAATGCTATGCAAAGAATGTTCTGATTAATTGTAATCAAACGGTAAATAAACTGATGCATACTGGGTATCACTGTTTTTCTGGTCTATAGTCATTGGGCAACAAAATTTGCGCTCAGGACAGTCGGGCCGATTGTGGCGCCGCAAGAGCGTGTGATTCGCAGGAGATACAAGAATGAAAATTTTCCAACGCTACAACCCGCTTCAGGTGGCGAAGTACGTGAAGATCCTGTTCCGTGGGCGGTTGTATATCAAGGATGTTGGCGCTTTCGAATTTGATAAGGGCAAAATTCTTATCCCGAAAGTGAAGGACAAACAGCACTATTCTGTGATGTCCGAGGTCAACCGTCAGGTTATGCGTCTGCAGACTGAGATGGCTTAACCAACGTGCTATGCAGTAGTTAAGCAGTAAAAAAAACGGCTCCCAAAGGGAGCCGTTGATGTATGTGCGGGACGTTACGCAGACACTTTTTCTTCTGCGTCCGGTAGTCTCGGTACCAGCACCGTTGGCTTGTTATCAATACGCGTCACCAGCAGCTGGTCGATGCGATAGTTATCGATATCCACCACTTCAAACTTGTAGCCGGAGAACTTCACCGAGTCGGTACGTTTCGGGATTTTACGCAGCATGAACATCATAAAGCCGCCAATGGTCTCGTAGTTACCGGACTGCGGGAATTCGTCGATATCCAGCACGCGCATCACGTCTTCAATTGGCGTGCCGCCGTCAACCAGCCACGAGTTTTCATCGCGCGCGACGATCTGCTCTTCCAGACCCTGGCCGACCAGGTCGCCCATCAGCGTCGTCATCACATCGTTCAGCGTGATAATACCCACCACCAGCGCGTATTCGTTCATGATTACCGCGAAGTCTTCACCTGCGGTTTTGAAACTTTCCAGCGCTTCGGAGAGCGTTAAGGTATCCGGCACAATCAGCGTGTTGCGAATCTGCACGCCACTGATCAGCGCCAGACTCTGGTTCGCCAGTACGCGGTTCAGCAGGTCTTTGGAATCGACATAGCCGATGATGTGATCGATATCTTCGTTACACACCAGGAACTTAGAGTGCGGATGCTCGGCGACTTTGTTCTTCAGGCTCTGTTCGTCTTCGTGGAGATCAAACCAAATCACGTTTTCGCGGCCCGTCATGGAGGACGGCACGGTACGGGATTCCAGTTCAAACACGTTCTCGATCAGTTCATGCTCCTGCTTACGCAGCACACCGGCCAACGCACCGGCTTCGAACACGGCGTAGATATCATCAGAGGTGATGTCGTCTTTACGCACCATCGGGATCTTAAACAGACGGAAAATATTGTTCGCCAGGCCGTTAAAGAACCACACCAGCGGGCGGAACACGTACAGACAGAAGCGCATCGGGTTGATGATGCGCAAAGCCACAGCTTCTGGCGCAATCATACCGATGCGTTTCGGGGTTAAGTCCGCGAACAGGATGAACAGACCCGTCACCAGCGAGAAGGAGAGGATAAAGCTCAGCTGCTCGGAGAGTTCAGGTGCGAAGTATTTGGAGAAGAGACCGTAAAACACCGGCGAGAACGCCGCATCACCCACGATACCGCCCAAAATGGCGACAGCGTTCAGGCCAATCTGCACCACGGTAAAGAACATACCGGGGTTTTCCTGCATTTTCAGGATGCGCTGTGCATTGATGTTGCCATCGTCGGCCAGCAGCTTAAGTTTGATTTTTCGGGAAGCGGCCAGTGAAATCTCTGAAACTGAGAAAAAAGCACTGACAGCGATGAGACAAAGTATTAGTAAAATACTGTTTAACATAGTTTATCCGGCCTAACGCCAGATCCTCGGAAGGGAAGTTAATTACATTTGTGTGAAGACACATTGAACGTCAGCTCGTAGCGTTGAGCCGATTATTTCAGCGGGTAGTATAGCGTAAGAGAGTGTAAAGCCGCCAGAGGGCACATTTTCGGCTTTTTTCGGTGGACAAATCTCTGAAAAAGCAGGCCGGATGGCGACGTGCCACCCGGCGTTTACAACGCTTAGGCGAGCTGTGGCGGCAGGCAAACGCCGATCCCACCGATACCGCAATAGCCGTACGGATTTTTGTGCAGATACTGCTGATGGTCATCTTCTGCATAGTAGAACGGCGTCGCATTGGCGATTTCCGTGGTCACTTTGCGATGGTCACCCGCCGCCTGCATGGCGTCCTGGAAACGCGCCAGACTCGCGCGCGCGGCGGCGTCCTGTTCCGGGGTTAACGGATAAATCGCGGAACGGTACTGCGTCCCGTGGTCGTTGCCCTGCTGCATTCCCTGGGCCGGGTCGTGGTTTTCCCAGAACACCTGTAATAATTGTTCGTAGCGGGTATCGCTCGGATCGTACACGATGCGCACCGCTTCGGCGTGGCCGGTTTCACCTGAGCACACTTCACGATAGGTCGGATTTGGCGTATAGCCGCCAGTATAGCCCGCTGCGGTGCTGTAAACTCCTGGTAGCTGCCAGAACAAACGTTCGACGCCCCAGAAACAGCCCATCGCGAAAAGGGCGATTTCCATGCCATCCGGGACGTTGGTCATTGAATGATTGTTGACGGCATGCAGCGTCGCCACTGGCATCGGAGTGTTGCGTCCCGGTAATGCATCGGCTTGAGAAACAAGCTGCTTTTTGTCGAATAAACTCACGGTGGGGCCTCCCGGGTGGCGATATTTCAGTTAGGGTTGTCACGAAGCGTTTAATTGAACACAATAAATACGCTGAATGAGTCTAGATTTAAACATAAGAAATATTAGGCCTCTCGGCCATTTTTCAACCCGAGAATTGGGTTTTGGGCTTTATGCCGTGATACGCCGCGGAGCGGCACTTCATTGCTTCCAGGGTGGAAACAAGGATATTCAGGAGAAAACGTGCCAAAGATCCGCCAGTTATGTTTGGTCAGTTTATTGCTGACAAGCGGAGTCGCCAGCGCGGCGAATGTCCGTTTGCAGGTTGAGGGGTTATCCGGGACGCTGGAAAAAAACGTGCGTGCGCAACTGTCGACCATCCAAAGCGACGAAGTGACGCCCGACCGGCGTTTTCGCGCGCGCGTGGATGATGCCATTCGCGATGGTTTAAAAGCGTTGGGTTACTACGAACCCACAATCGATTTCGATTTACGTCCGCCGCCCGCCAAGGGACGTCAGGTGCTGATCGCCCGTGTCTCGGCGGGGGAACCGGTGCTCATTGGCGGCACAGACGTTGTGCTTCGCGGCGGCGCGCGTACCGACCGCGACTATCTGGAGCTGCTGAGCACGCGGCCCAAAATCGGCACGGTGCTTAACCACGGCGACTACGACCACTTCAAAAAAGAACTCACCAGCGTATCGCTGCGCAAAGGTTATTTCGACAGCCAATTTACCAAAAGCCAACTGGGCGTGGCCCTCGAAAGACGTCAGGCGTTCTGGGATATCGATTTCGACAGCGGCGAGCGCTATCGTTTTGGCGATGTCACTTTCGAAGGGTCGCAAATCCGCGATGAATATCTGCAAAACCTGGTGCCATTCAAAGAGGGCGACTATTACCAGTCAAAAGACCTCGCTGAACTGAACCGCCGTCTCTCGGCGACCGGCTGGTTTAATTCGGTCGTCGTTGCACCTGAATTCGACAAAGCGCGTAAAACCAAAGTGTTGCCGCTGCATGGCGTGGTGTCTCCACGCACTGAAAACACCATTGAAACGGGTGTCGGGTATTCAACGGACGTTGGTCCGCGCGTCAAAGCAACGTGGAAAAAGCCGTGGATGAACTCCTACGGTCACAGCCTGACCACCAGCACCAGTATCTCCGCGCCGGAACAGCAGGTGGATTTCAGCTATAAAATGCCACTGCTGAAAAACCCGCTGGAACAATATTATCTGCTGCAGGGCGGTTTTAAGCGCACCGATTTAAACGATACCGAACAGGATTCCACTACGCTCGCCGTCTCTCGCTTCTGGGATCTCTCCAGCGGCTGGCAGCGCGCGATCAACCTGCGCTGGAGTCTTGACCACTTTACGCAGGCCAACGTCACTAACACCACGATGCTGCTTTATCCGGGCGTGATGATCAGCCGCACCCGTTCGCGCGGCGGCCTGATGCCGGTGTGGGGCGATTCCCAGCGTTATTCCATTGACTATTCGAACACCGCCTGGGGATCGGACGTCGATTTCTCGGTTGTGCAGGCGCAAAACGTCTGGATCCGTACTCTTTATGATAAGCACCGCTTCGTGATGCGCGGCAACCTCGGCTGGATTGAAACCGGTGATTTCGAGCGTGTGCCGCCGGATCTGCGCTTCTTTGCTGGCGGCGATCGCAGCATTCGTGGCTATAAATACAAATCCATCTCCCCAGAAAACGAGAAAGGGCAACTGACGGGGGCGTCCAAGCTGGCGACCGGCTCGGTGGAGTACCAGTACAACGTCAGCGGAAAATGGTGGGGCGCGATGTTCGTCGACGGCGGCGAAGCGGTGAATGATATCCGCAAAAGCGATTTCAAAACCGGCGCGGGCGTCGGCGTGCGCTGGCAATCGCCCGTCGGGCCAATCAAGCTTGATTTCGCCGTTCCGGTCGGGGACAAAGACGAGCACGGTTTACAGTTTTACATCGGTCTGGGGCCTGAATTATGAGTTTATGGAAGAAGATAAGCCTCGGCGTGTTGATTATTATCCTGCTGCTGCTCGGCACGGTGGCGTTTTTGGTCGGGACGACAACCGGCCTGCATCTGCTGTTTAACGCGGCAAACCGCTGGGTGCCTGGGCTGGAAATCGGCCAGGTGACGGGCGGCTGGCGCGATCTGAGCCTGAAGAACATTCGTTACCAGCAGCCGGGCGTGGCGGTTAACGCAGGCGAGTTCCATCTTGCGGTCAAACTGCGCTGCCTGCGTGACAGCAGCTTGTGCGTAAACGATCTGTCGTTAAAAGACGTTAACGTGACGATAGATTCGAAAAAAATGCCGAAGTCTGCGCCTGTTGAAGAGGAAGATACCGGCCCGCTGAATCTCTCGACGCCGTATCCTATCGCGCTGTATCGCGTGGCGCTCAATAACGTCAATATCAAAATCGACGACACCACTGTGTCGGTGATGGACTTCACCTCCGGCCTGCGCTGGCAGGAGAAGAATCTAACCCTGACGCCAACCGCGCTGCAGGGGCTGCTGATTGCGCTGCCGAAAGTGGCAAAAGTGGCGCAGGAAGAGATTGTCGAACCCAAAATTCAGAACCCGCAGCCGCAAGAAAAACCGCTGGGCGAAACGCTGAAAGATCTCTTCTCTAAACCGGTTCTGCCGGAGATGACCGACGTTCATCTGCCGCTCAATCTGAATATCGAAGAGTTTAAGGGCGAGCAGCTGCGCCTGACCGGGGATACCGATCTGACGGTGTTCAACATGCTGCTGAAAGTGAGCAGCATTGACGGCAATATGAAGCTCGACACGCTGGATATCGACACCAATCAGGGCAGCGTAAACGCTACCGGAAACGCGCTGCTTCGCGACAACTGGCCAGTGGATATGACCCTGAACAGCACGCTGAACATCGACCCGATTAAAGGCGAGAAGGTAAAGCTCAAAGTGGGCGGCGCGCTGCGCGAGAAGCTGGAGTTTGGCATTAACCTGTCAGGCCCGGTAGATATGGTGTTGCGCGGGCAAACTCAGCTGGCCGAAGCCGGTTTACCGCTGAACATTGAAATTGTCAGCCAGCAGTTGTACTGGCCATTCACCGGCGAAAAACAGTTCCAGGCCGATGACCTCAAGCTGAAGCTCAGCGGCAAAATGACCGACTATACGCTGTCGTTCCGCACCGCCGTGAAAGGCGAGGGCGTGCCCCCTGCGAATATCACGCTGGATGCGAAGGGCAACGAACAGCAAATTAATCTCGATAAACTGACCGTGGCGGCGCTGGAAGGGAAGACCGAGCTGACGGCGTTACTCGACTGGCAGCAGGCGATTAGCTGGCGCGGCGAGCTGAAGCTTACAGGCATCAACACTGCCAAAGAGATGCCGGACTGGCCGTCGAAACTCGACGGTTTGATCAAAACGCGTGGGAGTCTGTACGGCGGAAGCTGGCAGATGGAAGTTCCAGAAATCAAAATCACCGGCAACGTGAAGCAAAACAAAGTGCTGGTAGAAGGGGCGCTGCGCGGCAACAGTTATCTGCAGTGGATTATCCCTAAAATGCACGTCGCGCTGGGACGCAATACCGCCGATATCAAAGGCGAGTTGGGGGTTAAAGATCTCAATCTGGATGCAACGATTGACGCGCCAAACCTCGACAACGCGCTGCCGGGCTTGGGCGGGACGGCGAAAGGTTTGGTCAAAATACGCGGCACGGTGGATGCACCGCAGCTGTTGGCGGACATTACCGCTAATAACCTGCGCTGGCAGGAGCTATCCATTGCCCGGGTGCGCGTCGAAGGCGACGTGAAATCCACCGATCAGATTGCCGGAAAACTGAACCTGCGCGTGGAGCGTATTTCGCAGCCGGATGTGAATCTCAGTCTGGTCACGCTGGACGCAAAAGGCAGCGAGAAACAGCACGATCTCCAGCTGCGTGTCCAGGGCGAGCCGGTTTCTGGCCAGCTGCATTTAACGGGCAGTTTTGACCGCAAAGAGGAGCGCTGGAAAGGGCAACTGGATAATACCCGTTTCACGACGCCGGTCGGGCCGTTGGCGCTCTCGCGTTCTATTGCGCTGGATTACCGCAACGCGGAGCAGAAAATCAGCATTGGACCGCACTGCTGGACCAACCCCAATGCCGAGCTGTGCGTGCCGCAGACTATCGATGCGGGCGCAGAAGGCCACGCGGTGGTGAACCTGAACCGCTTTGATCTGGCGATGCTGAAACCGTTTATGCCTGAGGCCACGCAGGCCAGCGGCGTATTCAGCGGTAAGGCCGATGTGGCATGGGACACCACCAAAGAGGGCTTGCCGCAGGGCAGCGTGACGCTCTCCGGGCGTAACGTGAAGGTCACACAGACGGTGAACGACGCACCGCTGCCGGTGGCGTTTGACACGTTGAATCTGAAAGCCGATTTGCATAACAACCGCGCCGAACTGGGCTGGCTGATTCGTCTCACCAATAACGGCCAGTTCGACGGCCAGGTGCAAATTACCGATCCGCAGGGGCAACGTAATTTGGGCGGAAACGTGAATATCCGCAACGTTAACCTTGCGATGGTGAACCCAATATTCTCGCGCGGTGAAAAAGCGGCGGGGATGCTCAGCGCCAATCTGCGGCTGGCGGGAAATCTGCAAAGCCCGCAGCTGTTTGGACAAATGCAGTTGAACGGCGTGGATATCGACGGCAACTTTATGCCGTTTGATATGCAGCCAAGCCAGATTGCGATGAACTTCAACGGGACAAGCTCGACGCTGGCAGGGGTTGTGCGCACCCAGCAAGGGCAAATCAACCTGAGCGGTGATGCGGACTGGACCCAAATTGATAACTGGCGTGCGCGCGTGGCGGCGAAAGGCAGCAAAGTGCGTATTACCGTGCCGCCGATGGTGCGCCTGGATGTGTCACCGGACGTGGTGTTCGAAGCCACGCCAAGCCTGTTTACCCTCGATGGCCGCGTTGATGTGCCGTGGGCGCGCATCGTGGTGCATGACGTGCCGGAAAGCGCCGTCGGCGTTTCAAGCGATGAAGTGATGCTGGATAACAATCTGAAACCTGCCGAGCCGAAAAGCGCCGGGATTCCGATTAACAGCAACTTGATCGTTCATGTTGGGAACAACGTGCGCCTCGATGCATTTGGCCTGAAGGCGCGACTGACGGGTGACCTGAAAGTGGCGCAGGACCGACAAGGGCTTGGTCTTAACGGGCAGATCAATATTCCGGAAGGGCGCTTCCACGCTTACGGTCAGGATCTGATTGTGCGTAAAGGCGAACTGCTGTTCTCCGGCCCGCCGGACCAGCCGCTGCTGAATATAGAAGCGATTCGTAATCCTGAATCTACCGAGAACGAAGTGATTGCCGGGGTTCGCGTGACGGGAACGGCCGATGAACCGAAGGCCGAGATCTTCTCGGATCCGGCGATGTCGCAGCAAGAAGCCCTCTCTTACCTCCTGCGTGGGCAGGGTCTGGACAGCCAGCAGAGCGACAGTGCGGCGATGACGTCAATGTTAGTGGGGCTGGGGGTTGCACAAAGTGGTCAGGTTGTGGGTAAAATCGGCGAGACGTTTGGCGTCAGTAATCTTGCGCTGGACACCCAGGGCGTTGGCGATTCTTCGCAAGTTGTGGTTAGCGGCTATGTATTGCCGGGTCTGCAAGTGAAATATGGCGTAGGGATCTTTGACTCGCTGGCGACTCTCACGTTACGCTATCGCCTTATGCCTAAGCTATATCTGGAAGCAGTGTCTGGTATAGACCAGGCGCTGGATGTGCTCTATCAGTTTGAGTTCTAGCAATGCGAATATTTGTCTACGGTAGTTTACGCACTAAGCAGGGCAACAGTCACTGGATGACCAATGCTCAGTTGCTGGGCAATTACAATATCGAGAACTACCAGTTGTACAGTCTGGGCCACTATCCAGGCGCGGTTCCGGGGAACGGAACGGTACAGGGTGAAGTTTATCGTATTGATAATGCCACGCTTGCCGAACTTGATGCCTTGCGCACCAGGGGCGGTGAATATGCACGTCAGTTGGTCCAGACTCCGTACGGGAGTGCCTGGATGTACGTGTATCAGCGGCCGGTCGATGGATTGAAATTAATTGAAAGCGGTAACTGGTTGGACAGAGACCAGTACTGAGAATCCCCTCACAAGACCACGCTTCGGCGTGGTTTTTTTTGATATTTTTCAGCCACAAGAAAATCTAAAAAGGACTGTACCGGTGAGTTTGAAAATGGACTGCCAAAATCTTTCAGAATGTGAATGAATCAGTAAAAGGCGCCCCATGAATTAAATAATTAAATAAGAGTGTATTTATTAATTGGTTTTTGACGATATAGATACATGTTTGTTTATTGTTTTTGATTCACTTTTGAAAAATACCTCCCTCTGGCTGACGGATTCATTTATGAATATCTTTGATGTTAATTGATGCTGCCATGATGAAAAAGCATTGATAGATGATTAATGAAAAAGCGTAATCTTTTTAATTGATGATTTATACATACCCCAATAGTTTACTATTTAATAGGATTGAAAAATGAACTTTAAAGAAGCAGCTTTGGCTGCTGTTATGGGAATGTTGTTGGTTGCTGGCGCGGCTAATGCCAAAGATCAGGGCCATGGTAAAGTGACTTTCACCGGTTCTGTCATTGATGCGCCATGCTCTATCAATCCAGACAGCATCGATCAGACCGTGAGCCTGGGTCAGGTTTCTAACGTTGCTTTGAAAGCTAATAGCGGTGCAGGCACTTCCGTACCACGAAATTTTGAAATCAAGCTGGAAGGTTGTGATACCACCACGTTGAAATCAGTGAAAACCACCTTCACTGGCGCAGAAGGCGCAACAGATGGTTCACTGGGTATCACCGGTACCGCTAAAGGCGCAAACATTACCCTGACCAACGGCGACGTTTGAGTTAGCGTACCCGTAATGTCTCCCATTGATTACGGCAAAATGAATAACTTTTTCTGAGAGCGGATTTTATATTAAAAAATATCCTGTTAATGACTCTCACGATGCGATTTATCATCGAGAAAGCGGATGCTGGTACTCATGGAATGGGTACAGCGCATATATATTGCCCTCCTCATGCTAATATACGTTCAGGAGGTGCGATTGAGACTGAAGCATTAGATGCAGGCGTGTGTGATATATCAAGTTCTGCCTATGTTCCTGCCTCTGGATATTATACCGTTATAACAGTTGTCGAGTGGAACGGTAATGTAAAAAGAGACTATAAAACCAACCCCATATATTTGGATGGTTCTAGAACGATAAATGAACAAAATATTAACCTCACTGGGGGAGTTAACGACTTGATAACTATGAATCCGAACACTGGGCTGTGGTTATGACCGGTGATTGTTGATTCAAACGGTCAAAGATTTCTTTTTCCTGAATATCAAACAGAATGTGACCCGAGCATACCTGTCTTACCCTTTACTCCAACGGTGCCTGACACATCTTGCACAGTCAATGGCGGCAATGCGTTGAGCGTATCGCTCGGGACGTTAAATCGCGATGAAATTCCGACGGTACCTGATTCGGCTTCAGCCATCAGTAAAACGATTTCAGTCGTCTGTACGGGCGGAACGGTGACGGCCAATATGCAACTGAACTACACGCCTATATCCGTTGGTAGCAATCAGGCGGTAAAAACGTCAGCGAATGGCGTCGGGGCAGCGATATTTTACAGTAACAAAGTGCTTTCGCCTTCGGATGTCACATCAGTGAACTTTTTAGAGGGTTCGAATACTCTGACATTAGGTTTCCAGGCGGTGCGTAATTCCACTGTGGCGTTAAAAGACATTCCTACCGGAGCATTTACTGCGAATGCGGTATTAGTCATGACCCAGCAGTAATGAATCATCTTTATTTCCCTTAACAGGACGGGTATTCCCCGTCCTGAACATTTATATATACCTATGTCACTACGTTATTTAAAAAACTGTCCGCAAATCATCTCGTCACGCTGTTAATGCTGCTCTGGCTTTGCGGCTGGCTGCTCTGGATGCTACCTAATCACGGTAGCGCCGGATTGGCCCTGCCGCAAAACCTGCTCGCCTGGTGCGTTATGGCGCTGCTGCTTCGCTTTAATATCACCAGAGACGCTGCGTTGCTGACCCGCTTCCGCGAGTGGGCAGAACGCTTTTCAACGGTGCATAACAACCCTGACGTCAGCCACAGTCTGCTTATGATCGTTCGGTCGGAAGGTGACCCGTCGGCTCAAGCTCTTTGCCTCAATGCAAAAGCGAGGTGGCCAGACGATCCCCGGTTTGACTGTTTTTAAAGCCTGGCGTTGTCGGATGGTCTGAAAAGCGCCATTCGACGCCAGAAACAAACACACCGCCCGTAGGCGGTGTGTTGAGCAGCGTAAGAATTACTTCTTCGCGGCGCGTTCGAAGGACGCAACGATTTCAGCCTTAGCCGCTTCAGCGTTGTCCCAGCCGTCAACTTTAACCCATTTGCCTTTTTCGAGATCTTTGTAGTGCTCGAAGAAGTGAGTGATCTGCGCTTTCAGCAGTTCTGGCAGGTCGTTCACATCTTTAATGTGATCATACTCTTTGCTCAGTTTAGTGTGCGGAACTGCAACCAGTTTCGCATCTTCGCCCGCTTCGTCGGTCATTTTCAGCACGCCAACTGGACGGCAGCGAATGACAGAGCCTGGCTCCAGTGGGTACGGCGTTGGGACCAGAACGTCAACCGGATCACCATCTAAAGACAGGGTGTGGTTGATGTAGCCGTAGTTGCACGGGTAGAACATCGCGGTGGACATGAAACGGTCAACGAACAGTGCACCGGTGTCTTTGTCGATTTCGTATTTGATAGGATCTGCGTTGGCCGGGATTTCGATAACAACGTAGATGTCTTCCGGCAGTTCTTTACCCGCAGGGACGTTGAGTAAGCTCATGTCTGTGTCCTTTAAAATGTATGGTAAACAAGTGGCGAGTATTATAGCCAACTCACGATGAAAGTCTCCGCCTCTTTTCACGCCTGCCCACGTTCACATGCCATTTTCAGACGCTTTCCATGACAGGAAAATCCATAAAGCTAGCCACATATTCAATGGGTGAATGAAAGCGATTACAAACTTGTGATTAACGTTTTGTTCACTTTTCCGAAGTGTGATGTAACGCATTCCGTTACATATTCCATTGGCTATAGTTGGGTCGCAGAACATCTTTTGACCAACAATAACCTGGGCTATGAGGGCATCATTATGTGGAAGCGCTTACTACTTGTTACAGCAGTTTCGGCAGCCATGTCGTCTATGGCGATGGCCGCACCATTAACCGTCGGTTTTTCGCAAGTGGGTTCGGAATCTGGTTGGCGTGCGGCTGAAACCAACGTCGCCAAAAGCGAGGCCGAAAAACGCGGCATTACGCTTAAAATCGCCGACGGGCAGCAAAAACAGGAAAACCAGATCAAGGCAGTCCGATCGTTCATAGCCCAGGGCGTTGACGCCATCTTCATCGCGCCTGTTGTGGCGACAGGCTGGGAACCGGTACTAAAAGAAGCCAAAGATGCAGAAATCCCGGTCTTCCTGCTCGACCGTTCTATTGATGTGAAAGACAAATCCCTCGTGATGACGACCGTCACCGCGAACAACGTGCTGGAAGGCCAACTGATTGGCGACTGGCTGATCAAAGAAGTTAACGGTAAGCCGTGTAACGTTGTTGAGTTGCAAGGTACGGTTGGCGCAAGCGTCGCAATCGACCGTAAAAAAGGCTTTGCAGAAGCTATCGCCAAAGCGCCAAACATCAAAATCATCCGCTCCCAGTCCGGCGACTTTACCCGCAGTAAAGGTAAAGAAGTCATGGAAAGCTTCATCAAGGCTGAAAACAACGGCAAAAATATCTGCATGGTTTACGCCCACAACGATGACATGGTGATCGGTGCTATCCAGGCGATCAAAGAAGCGGGCCTGAAACCGGGCAAAGATATCCTGACGGGCTCCATCGACGGCGTGCCGGATATCTATAAAGCGATGATCGACGGCGAAGCGAATGCCAGCGTCGAACTGACCCCGAATATGGCCGGCCCGGCGTTTGATGCCCTTGAGAAATTCAAGAAAGACGGCACCAAACCAGAACAAGTGACCATCACCAAATCGACGCTCTACCTGCCTGATACGGCGAAAGAAGAGTTAGAGAAGAAGAAAAACATGGGTTACTGATCCTTTTTTCCCGATCCCTCTCCTTCCGGAGAGGGTAGGGTGAGGGTAATGCCGGGGGCGACAGAATGACGAACGAACAACACCAGGAAATCCTCCGAACAGAGGGACTCAGTAAATTTTTCCCCGGCGTGAAGGCGCTGGATAATGTGAACTTTAGCCTGCGTCATGGTGAAATCATGGCGCTCCTGGGGGAAAACGGAGCCGGTAAATCCACGCTGATCAAAGCCCTGACCGGGGTTTATCACGCCGATCGTGGTGCTATCTGGCTCGAAGGTAACGCCATCTCCCCACGAAATACGGCCCATGCCCAACAGCTTGGGATCGGGACGGTTTATCAGGAAGTCAACCTGCTGCCGAACATGTCGGTGGCCGATAATCTGTTTATTGGCCGTGAGCCGCGTCGGTTTGGCCTGCTGCGCCGAAAAGAGATGGAAGCGCGCGCCGCTAAACTGATGGAGTCTTACGGTTTTTCTCTCGATGTGCGCGAACCGTTGAACCGCTTTTCCGTTGCGATGCAGCAAATCGTTGCCATTTGTCGCGCGATCGATCTCTCCGCGAAAGTCCTGATCCTCGACGAACCTACCGCCAGCCTCGACACGCAAGAGGTGGAAATGCTTTTCACCTTGATGCGCCAGCTGCGCGATCAGGGCGTCAGCCTGATCTTTGTCACCCATTTCCTCGATCAGGTTTATGAAGTCAGCGATCGCATTACTGTTTTACGAAACGGTGCGTTTGTTGGGTGTCGCGAAACCCACGAACTGCCGCAAATCGAGCTGGTGAAAATGATGCTCGGCCGCGAGCTGGACACCAAAGCGCTGCAACGCGCGGGCCGCACGCTACTGAGCGATAAACCGGTCGCTGCGTTTAAAGATTTCGGTAAAAAAGGCACGATCGCGCCTTTCAACCTGGAAGTGCGCCCCGGCGAAATCGTCGGTCTGGCGGGCTTATTAGGATCGGGGCGTACCGAAACGGCCGAAGTGATCTTTGGGATCAAACCTGCCGACAGCGGCAGCGCGACTATCAAAGGCAAACCGCAAACCTTGCGCTCACCGCATCAGGCCTCGTGTCTGGGCATCGGTTTTTGCCCGGAAGACCGTAAAACCGACGGCATTATTGCCGCCGCCTCGGTGCGGGAAAATATTATTCTGGCGCTCCAGGCCCAGCGCGGCTGGCTACGACCCATTCCGCGGAAAGAGCAAAATGCGATTGCCGAGCGCTTTATTCGCCAGCTTGGGATCCGCACGCCAGGTCCTGAACAGCCGATTGAGTTTCTCTCGGGCGGTAACCAGCAAAAAGTGCTGCTTTCCCGCTGGCTGCTCACTAAGCCTCAATTCTTGATTCTGGACGAACCCACGCGTGGCATAGACGTGGGGGCGCATGCGGAAATCATTCGCCTCATCGAAACGCTGTGCGCTGATGGCCTGGCGCTGCTGGTTATCTCGTCCGAACTGGAAGAGCTGGTGGGTTATGCCGATCGCGTCATCATTATGCGCGATCGTAAACAGGTGGCAGAGATCCCGCTGGATGAGCTGTCCGTTCCAGCGATCATGAATGCCATCGCGGCATAAGGAGTCAATCGTGATGCCCCGTTCACTTTCAAACGCTGGAGAGTCGAAGCGTCGCTTCCGCTGGCCAACCGGCACTCCACAGATTATCGCGCTGCTGCTGGTGCTGGCGGTCGATAGCCTCGTAGCGCCGCATTTCCTTCAAATCGTGTTGCAGGACGGCCGCCTGTTTGGCAGCCCGATTGATATTTTAAACCGCGCAGCGCCCGTCGCGCTGTTGGCGATTGGGATGACGCTGGTGATCGCCACCGGCGGTATCGATTTGTCCGTGGGGGCCATTATGGCCATCGCGGGCGCAACTGCCGCTTCACTGACCGTCGCCGGGCACAGTTTGCCGGTTGTGCTGCTGGGGGCGCTAGGAACCGGCGTTCTGGCGGGGCTGTGGAACGGCATTCTGGTTTCAATCCTCAAAATCCAGCCGTTCGTCGCAACCTTGATTTTGATGGTGGCGGGGCGCGGCGTGGCCCAGTTGATCACCTCCGGGCAGATCGTAACGTTTGATTCCCCAAATCTGGCATGGATCGGCAGCGGCAAGCTGTTGCTCCTCCCAACCCCGGTCATTATCGCGCTGGCTACGCTTATCGTGTTCTGGTTGTTTACCCGTAAAACGGCGCTCGGCATGTTTATCGAAGCGGTGGGGATTAACATTCGGGCGGCGAAAAATGCCGGAGTGAGCACGCGCTTAGTGGTGATGTTGGCCTATGTGCTGAGCGGCGTTTGCGCAGCGATTGCCGGCATTATCGTGGCAGCAGATATTCGCGGCGCGGATGCCAATAACGCCGGGCTGTGGCTGGAGCTGGACGCCATTCTGGCGGTGGTCATCGGTGGCGGCTCGCTGATGGGTGGACGATTCAATCTGGTCCTTTCCGTCGTCGGCGCTCTGATTATTCAGGGGATGAATACCGGGATTTTACTCTCAGGCTTCCAGCCGGAGCTTAACCAGGTGGTGAAAGCGGTTGTTGTGCTCTGCGTGCTGATTGTTCAGTCGTCGCGCTTTATTAGCATCATTAAGGGGATTCGCGGCCATGATAAAACGTAATTTACCGTTAATGATCACGCTCGGCGTTTTTATACTGGGCTATCTCTACTGTCTGACGCAATTCCCCGGTTTTGCCTCGACGCGCGTGATTTGTAATATCCTTACCGATAACGCCTTTTTGGGCATAATCGCCGTCGGCATGACGTTTGTGATCCTCTCCGGTGGAATCGATCTGTCGGTGGGTTCCGTGATCGCCTTTACCGGCGTGTTCCTGGCAAAAGCGATAGGCTTCTGGGGGATCTCACCGCTGCTCGCCTTCCCGCTGGTGCTGGTGATGGGCTGTGCGTTCGGCGCATTTATGGGCTTGCTGATTGATGCGTTAAAAATTCCGGCGTTTATCATCACTTTAGCCGGGATGTTTTTCCTGCGCGGCGTGAGCTATCTGGTCTCGGAAGAGTCGATTCCCATCAACCACCCGATCTACGAAACGCTGTCGAGCCTGGCCTGGAAAATCCCCGGCGGTGGCCGCCTGAGCGCGATGGGTCTGCTGATGCTGGGCGTCGTCGTGATCGGTATTTTCCTTGCGCATCGCACCCGTTTCGGCAATCAAGTTTACGCCATCGGCGGGAGCGCAACTTCCGCCAACCTGATGGGCATTTCGACGCGGAGTACCACCATTCGTATCTATATGCTGTCGACGGGCCTGGCGACGCTGGCAGGGATTGTCTTCTCCATTTATACCCAGGCAGGCTATGCGCTGGCGGGTGTCGGTGTGGAACTGGATGCGATTGCCTCAGTGGTCATCGGCGGCACGCTGTTAAGTGGCGGGGTCGGAACGGTACTGGGCACGCTGTTTGGCGTGGCGATTCAGGGCCTGATTCAAACCTACATTAACTTCGACGGCACGCTGAGTTCGTGGTGGACCAAAATCGCGATTGGGGTGTTGCTGTTTATCTTTATCGCGCTACAGCGTGGCCTGACAGTCCTGTGGGAGAACCGCCAGAGCTCGCCAGTGACGCGCGTTAGCACTGGACCACTCAACAGATAACCCCCTGAATTTGCTTAAAGTCTAAACTTTTTCCGGTAGCGGCCGATAACCTAATGTTCTGCCAAAAAATATCTCGCTACCGGAAATAACATCATGCTTAAAACGCTATCGATTCGTACCGGCTTGCTTTCTTTACTGGCCGTGATGACCCTTCTTCTGCTGATTGTCAGCGGTATCGGCATTTATGCCCTTACACAGAGTTCCTCTTCTTTGCAGCGTATTAATCACCTTCAGGGTGAACAGATGGTGCAGCTCAATTCGGGGTACACGCTGATTTTACGCGCCCGTAACGAAGCCGGTCAGGCCGTCCGATTGATGGAAATCGGCATGCTGGATGACGCCGCCAAGTCGGTGCAAAGCATTAATAAAGAAGTGACGCAGGCGCAGAAAACGCTGCAAGCGGTGATCGAGGGTGGCGTTGACGACCCACAGGGACAGCAGTTGCTGGATAAGGTCGCGGCAAGTCTGGCTGCTTACAATGCAGAAGGGATCACGCCGATGGTCGCGGCGCTGAACCAACAAAGCGCTGATGCGTATTACGATCTGCTGGAAAATAAGCTGATCCCGATTGCGCGTCAGTTTGATAACGATATGCAAGCGTTCCAGAAATGGAGCGAAGTACGCGGCAATGCAGAAGTGCAGGCGGTACAGTCGAGTAAAAACCATGTGATGTTGCTGATCGTGATCGCGGCGCTGATCACGGCAGGAATTATCGTCCTGGCCTGGCTGTCGCTGCGTCATATGCTGCTTAAGCCGCTCTCGGCCTCAATCGCTCAGCTGGAAAATGTGGCGGCAGGCGATCTCACGCATGTGCTGAATCAGCCTGTCAGTCAGGAGTTTAATCGCCTGAATGCGGCGATCGAAGGCATGCGTCAGTCTTTGATGGAGTCTGTGATGCGCGTGCGTGATGCCAGCTCGCAGATTGACACCGGCAGCCGTGAACTGACCGCGGGCAATATGGATCTGGCCCAGCGTACAGAATCGACCGCGACGTCTCTTGAGCAGACGGCGGCCAGCATGGAAGAGATCACGGCGACGGTGAAACAAAACGCCGATAACGCTGAACAGGCACACCAGATGGCGAAAACCGTCTCTGATACGGCGGATCACGGCAGCGAAATGGTCTGCTACGTGATTGAGAAAATGCGTGATATTTCCGGCAGCTCAGCCCGTATCGCCGACATTCTTAGCGTCATCGACGGTATTGCTTTCCAGACCAATATTTTGGCACTGAACGCCTCCGTGGAAGCGGCGCGAGCCGGTGAGCAGGGGCGTGGGTTTGCCGTAGTGGCGGGTGAAGTGCGTAACCTGGCCAGCCGAAGCGCCGATGCCGCTAAAGAAATTCGCACGCTGATCAGTGCGTCGCAGACCCACGTTAACGAGGGCAGTGAACTGGCGCAGCAGGCGGGCGAAACCATGGATGAGATCGCTTCCGAAGTGATGCGCATGACCCGACTGATGCGAGAAATCGCCAGTGCGTCTCAGGAACAAAGTCGTGGCATTGAGCAGGTGAATATTGCGGTGAATCAGATGGACGAAACCGCCCAGCAAAACGCCGCGCTTGTGCAACAATCCTCCGCGGCGACGCGCTCTCTGGAAGAGCAGTCGCGCGAATTAATCGAAGCGATGTCGTCATTTAAACTGACTTCACACGCGGTGTGATAATAATAAATCCTGGCGCAATCCGCGCCAGGATTTATACCATCTCAGCTTCAGCGTTGACTGCACCAATATTGTGATGAATATCCGCCATTAATTGTTCCAGCGAATGGGTTAATACCAGCGCTTTTTGGGTTGGCTCAAGATATAAGCCTTTACGAATAAATAAAGGTTCATCAAAGAGCTGATTAAAACGCTTCAATGCCAGACTGACCGCAGGACGCGACATCTCAAGTCGGACGGAGGCTTTCGCCATGCTGCCGCATCTGACGATTTCAATAAAGACAGGAATAAGATTTAGATCGATACCGGTATTTGCTCGAGAATAGTTTTCCATCGCGACGGCGACTCCCCTGAATAATTAATAAACTGTTATCGAAATAATGCAGGAGTAGGCGGGAAGATTAAAGCGCGATTTTTATATTCATTTATACGGTAAAATATATAAATAAAAACGGGGAGCAGGCTCCCCGTGATAAAACGTTAGGCGTCCGGGTATTCGCGGATCAGACGCTCAACATCTTCAACCATATGATTATTACCGACAAAGAAAGAGCGGCGCTGGTGTAGGCTTTCCGGTGTGATATCCAGAATACGCTCTTTACCGTCACTCGCCTTGCCGCCTGCCTGTTCGGCCAGGAACGCCATCGGGTTGCATTCGTACAACAGACGCAGCTTCCCGTCCGGATGGCTAGCGGTGCTTGGGTACAGGTAAATGCCGCCTTTCAGCAAGTTGCGGTGGAAGTCCGCTACCAGCGAGCCGATATAACGTGAGGTATAGGGGCGCTGGGTGGCTTTATCCTCTTCCTGGCAGAATTTGATGTACTTCTTCACGCCATTCGGGAAGCGAATGTAGTTGCCTTCGTTAATGGAGTAGGTGCTGCCCTTCTGCGGGAAGCGCATGCGCTCCTGGCTGAGACAGAAGACGCCCAGGGAGGGATCGTATGTGAAGGCGTGAACGCCGCACCCGGTGGTGTACACCAGCATGGTGGACGAGCCGTAAACCACATAGCCTGCAGCAACCTGTTTGTTACCCGGTTGCAGGAAATCTTCTTCCGTCACGGCAGTACCCACCGGTGTGACGCGGCGGTAAATGGAGAAAATCGTCCCAACAGATACGTTGACGTCAATGTTAGACGAGCCATCCAGTGGATCCATCAGCACGACATATTTGGCGTGTTCGCAGCCTTCGAAAACGACGATTTCATCTTCTTCTTCAGAGGCGATACCCGCCACAATGTCGCGTGCGCGCAGTGCAGCTTTCAGTTTTTCATTGGCGAACAGATCGAGTTTTTGTTGCACCTCTCCCTGAACGTTTTCGGCACCGCTGGCACCCAGGATATCGACCAGACCGGCCTTGTTGATATCACGGTGGATGATCTTTGCGCCGAGCTTTATCGCCGACAGCAAAGCAGTGAGCTCACCCGTAGCATGAGAGAACTCGTGCTGCTTTTCGACAATAAATTCACCTAACGTTTTCATAACACTTTCCCTGCATCGTATGTTGAGTAAAGCGATCGAATGATGGTTAAAGCGGTCAATCTCAAACAATCTTAACAAACATTCAAATATTAGCGCAGTGGTGAATCGCGCCAGCAAAATACGGATTTACCTGAAATGCGTTTCTCTGAGGCTGACATGTGAGTAAAATGTGCGCCAAATAGAAGAGGAATAGTGACGTATGCGCATTCATATATTAGGGATTTGTGGCACTTTCATGGGCGGACTGGCAATGCTGGCGCGCTCTCTGGGCCATGAGGTGACGGGTTCGGACGCCAATGTGTATCCGCCGATGAGCACCCTGCTTGAGAAGCAAGGCATCGATCTTATTCAGGGATATGATGCCAGCCAGCTGGACGTTGAACCGGATCTGGTCATCATCGGCAACGCCATGACGCGCGGTAACCCGTGTGTGGAAGCGGTGCTGGAACGCAATATTCCGTTCATGTCTGGCCCGCAATGGCTGCATGACTTTGTCCTGCGCGACCGCTGGGTGCTGGCGGTTGCCGGTACGCACGGTAAAACGACGACGGCCGGGATGGCGACCTGGATTCTGGAAGCCTGCGGCTATAAGCCGGGCTTTGTGATTGGCGGCGTGCCGGGCAATTTCGACGTTTCTGCCCGCCTGGGCGAAAGCCCGTTCTTTGTGATTGAAGCCGACGAATACGACTGCGCCTTCTTCGATAAGCGCTCCAAGTTCGTGCATTACTGTCCGCGCACGCTGATCCTCAATAATCTTGAGTTCGATCATGCGGATATCTTTGACGACCTGAAAGCCATTCAGAAACAGTTCCATCACCTGGTGCGCATCGTGCCGGGCCAAGGCCGTATTATCTATCCTGAAAACGACATCAATCTGAAGCAGACGATGGCGATGGGTTGCTGGAGCGAGCAGGAGCTGGTGGGCGAGCAAGGCCACTGGCACGCGAAGAAACTGACAACCGACGCGTCCGAATGGGAAGTATTGCTGGACGGTGAAAAAGTCGGCCAAGTGAAGTGGGCGCTGGTCGGTGAACACAATATGCACAATGGCCTGATGGCAATTGCGGCGGCGCGTCATGTGGGCGTCAAGCCTGCGGATGCGGCCGATGCGCTGGGATCCTTCATCAACGCGCGTCGTCGTCTTGAACTGCGCGGTGAAGCCAATGGCGTAACCGTCTACGACGATTTTGCCCATCATCCGACGGCCATTCTGGCGACGCTGGCGGCACTGCGCGGCAAAGTTGGCGGAACGGCGCGCATTCTGGCGGTGCTGGAGCCACGCTCTAACACCATGAAAATGGGGCTCAGCAAAGACGATCTCGCGCCGTCTCTTGGCCGCGCTGACGAAGTGTTCCTCCTGCAACCGCAGCACATACCGTGGCAGGTCGCGGAAGTGGCTGACGCCTGCATTCAGCCTGCCCACTGGCATGCGGATGTCGACACCTTAGCGGATATGGTGATTAAAACCGCGCAGCCGGGGGATCACATTCTGGTGATGAGCAACGGCGGTTTTGGTGGCATTCATCAGAAGCTGCTGGACGGTCTGGCGAAGAAAGCTCAGGCCGAAGAGTAAAAAACTGCCCGGTAGCGCAACGCTACCGGGTGATTACGCCTGGCAAAAAATAAACCTTACTCTTTGGCGATAGGCGTTTCGATTTCCTCAATCGGGGTGCTGCCCTGAATCTCACCGATTTTCTTCACCACATCATCGACCTGACCAGAGGTGTGAAGCAATGTGTAAGTCAGATCAAACTGCGTGCTCTGACCGGCCTGCAGCTGTTTCACGCGCTTTTGTTCCCGTTCGATGGTCACCGGATAGGCATAGCTGGTGCCCGGCTCAATCCCGGTGACATAGCCTTGTTTTTCGGTATCGGTATTTTTCCACAGCGTTAAGACAGGTAGCTGGCGGGTGTCGAACTGAATCGCGGCCCCTTTGTCGCCGGCTTTATTGATCACCGCGGCAGTGGTGTGGTGATTCTCATCCGCCAGCGGTTTGATGTTAAACACCATTTCATCAAAGCCTTTCGTTGGCCCCGCAAAGTTTTGCCACTCTTTTAAACCGGCTTTGGCGTAATCATTGAACGGGCTGATGCTTTCCATTGGTGCGATAAACCGCGCCCCTGCTTCCAGAATCGGTTTACCGAAATTGCTGTGATAAATTATTTGATAGTCATGCGGATAATCTGCGTGATTTGTCAGCACATCGTGAAGAGCAAAACTGTTACTGCCCGGGACATAGCGCAGTTCCGTCATTGTCTGCAGATCGGCTTTTTTAAACGTACTTTCTTTTACCAGACCGCGAACACGAATTTCGTACGGCGCGCTGTCGCTCACCTCGACTTCTACCTGCGAGGCTGGCGTATTACCCGCTTTTCCGTGCAAAGTGTAAATCTGGCCGTCTGCAGTGACCGGATGCCCGGTCCATTCGTAGCCACAGCGCACCATCATTTCGTTGAAACCTTCCAGCCATCCCAGACCATTTCGGCTTTCAAGATTCATGAAAGCAGGGTTGACCACCTCTTTCACAGGAGAATCCCAACCCATCCGCACGCCGTAGCCCTCAACGCGCAGTAAATTCATGCCGCGCGACGGGCTTAATGTGATCGTTAAACCGTCTTTACTGGTGATAATGATAACTTTGCTGCCTTCCTGCTTGCCGCCATGAAGGACTTTTTGTTCAATGCTGAAGTTTTGGTTTTTCACTTTCAGCATATTGCTGGTGACTTTCCAGTTGCCCAGATCTGTCGCGCTATCAGCGCTTGTCAGCACCCATGTTTTTGCCATCACAGGCGCGGAAATTAAACAGGCCAGTGCGGTTAACGCCAATGTTTTTTTCATCACTCTTCCCTTTTTGCTGAATCGATTATTTCTTTCACAGGCAAATCTAGATTCTTAACAAAAATGAAAGTGTGATGCGTTTCACCTGGTGGCTCATTAAGCGTATTTTCTCGTTAAAGTATGCGATGTGTTTGATATTCGTGTAATGAGATATGTTGTTTGCATAGGAAACTGTGAATTAAGCGTATTTTTGCTTTAACGATTCAGCTTTAAAAGGAACGTAAAAAATGAGATGTCATGCCAGAGGGGAAGGACGGGGGAGGAAAAAATGACGCTAACTCATCATGAGTTAGCGTGAGGTCATTAACCTTCGTTCTCAGCCAGTTCGCGCAGATACTGGAAAATCAGACGCGCAGATTTCGGCGGCTTATTCCCTTCTTTCTCTTTCTTCGCGTTGCGGATAAGCGATCTTAACTGCTGACGATCAACGTCAGGCCACAGGTTCAATACCTCTGCGACAGCGTCATCGCCCTGTTCAATCAGGCGGTCACGGATTTGCTCAAGCTTGTGGAACAGCGCAACCTGCTGGTTGTGACGGTTTTTCAGCTTATCCAGCGCCTGGCGAATCGGCTCAACATCGCGCTGGCGCAGCATTTTACCGATCAGCTGAAGCTGGCGGCGACGGCCTTCTTTTTTGATTCGTTGGGCCAGTTCAATGGCACTGCGCAGATCCGGGTCGAGCGAGAGTTTATCCAGCGCGTTTTTACCCAGCTCTACCATTTCCGCACCAAGTTGTTTTAACTCTTCGGCGTCACGTTTAATTTCACTTTTACTGACCCAGATGATTTCATCATCTTCGTCTTCGATGTCATCACCGGGAACGTCGTCGAGCCAGTCTTCGGGCTGCTTAGTCATGTCAGGCTCCTTAAAAAAGAGGCTAATGTTACCAGTTAAGACGCGCACTGAAAAACGGTTCTCTGTTAGACTTCAGATAACTATCTCTTACAGTATGGCATTTGCGATGAAAGTAACCTCACAAGTTGAAGCGCAGCGTAAGATTCTGGAAGAAGCGGTCTCCACAGCGTTGATGCTGGCTTCCGGAAAATCAGACGGCGCGGAAGTGGCAGTCAGCAAAACCACGGGTATCAGCGTAAGCACTCGCTACGGCGAAGTCGAGAACGTGGAATTTAACAGTGACGGTGCGCTGGGGATTACGGTTTATCACCAGAACCGCAAAGGCAGCGCGTCGTCGACCGACCTCAGCCCGGATGCCATCGCCCGTACCGTGCAGGCTGCGCTGGATATTGCGCGCTACACTTCACCGGATCCATACGCTGGCGTCGCGGAAAAAGATCTGCTGGCGTTTGACGCGCCGGATCTCGATCTTTTCCATCCGGCGGAAGTCTCCCCGGACGAAGCGATCGAATATGCCGCGCGCGCCGAACAGGCCTCTCTGAAAGCGGATAAACGTATCACCAATACCGAAGGTGGCAGCTTTAACAGCCACTACGGCATCAAAGTGTTCGGCAACAGCCACGGCATGTTGCAGGGCTACAGCTCCACGCGCCACTCCCTTTCCAGCTGTGTTATCGCTGAAGAAAATGGCGACATGGAACGCGATTACGCCTACACCATTGGCCGCGCGATGGGCGATTTACAGTCGCCAGAGTGGGTCGGTGAAGAGTGTGCAAAACGCACGCTGTCGCGCCTGTCTCCACGTAAACTCTCCACCATGAAAGCGCCGGTGATTTTTGCCAACGAAGTGGCGACCGGGCTGTTTGGTCATCTGGTCGGGGCAATTGCGGGCGGTGCGGTTTATCGTAAATCGACGTTCCTGCTCGATTCGCTGGGGCAACAAATTCTGCCGGAATGGCTGACCATTGAAGAACACCCGCATCTGCTGAAAGGGCTGGCGTCGACGCCGTTCGACGGCGAAGGCGTACGCACAGAACGTCGCGACATCATTAAAGACGGCATTCTGACCCAATGGCTGCTGACCAGCTATTCTGCGCGCAAGCTCGGGCTGCAAAGCACTGGCCACGCGGGCGGTATCCACAACTGGCGCATCGAAGGCCAGGGCCTGAACTTTGAACAGATGCTCAAAGAAATGGGCACCGGCCTGGTCGTGACCGAGTTGATGGGGCAGGGCGTCAGCGGGATCACCGGCGATTACTCTCGCGGTGCGGCGGGCTTCTGGGTCGAAAACGGTGAGATTCAGTATCCGGTAAGCGAAATCACGATTGCTGGTAACTTAAAAGACATGTGGCGCAATATCGTTACTGTCGGTAACGATATTGAAACACGTAGCAATATACAGTGTGGTTCAGTGCTGTTACCCGAGATGAAAATCGCGGGTCAATAATACCCGTCATATTTCACGTTGCAGATGCGTTGGCTGCGCTCGAATTATTTAGGGTATTTAGCTTATTTTTCATAATAAAAAAGGAAGTGAGCAATGCGTAAAAACCTGTTAGCCATTCTTGCTGTGTCGTCGTTAGTGTTCAGTTCTGCTGGGTTTGCCGCCGATCTTGAAGATGATATGGACACGCTCAGTACCAACCTGAAAGTGGTTCAGAAAACGGATAATGCGACGGAGATGAAAGACGCATTGACCAAAATGCGCGTCGCCGCACTCGATGCGCAAAAAGCGACGCCACCAAAGCTGGAAAACAAAGCAGCCGACAGCGCTGAGATGAAAGACTATCGCCACGGTTTTGACGTGCTGGTCGGCCAGATCGACGGTGCCCTGAAGCTTGCCAACGAAGGCAAAGTAAAAGAAGCCCAGGCTGCCGCTGATGGATTTATTGCCACCCGCAACGAAAACCACAAAAAATTCCGCTAATGGCACGCTAAGCCAGACGGCAAAATAATGAACGGGGGCGAAAGGCCCCCGTTTTGTTTGCCACAACGTAATAAGAAAACCTTATCCGCGTCACACTTTACGACCTTGCGCGTAAATTTTTCCACTCTCCTTTCTGACCTTTTGCCGCCGAATAGAGTGATATTCATCACGTAAATCCAGTTGATAATTCATATTCACCGTAATTATGTGGAACAGATCACTGGTGCCGCTTTCCTTTCCACTTCGAAGTGGAAAACAACTCGCTACAAACCTTTAACCTCCAGCGTTAGTTTTATCTCAGTGCCATTAACGGGGTAAAACGAGTGATTAACGGAGCGGTAATGAACGACGTTGGGGAACAGGCAGCGCAAACTGAAACGCTCGCAAACACCATGCTCGAGCAGGTCTATTCCCTGCTTGCCCGCCACAACATCATTCCCAATGACGTCCAGCAGCAGATGCTGACCTCACACGTTCGCGCAATGGCGCACCGGTCAGTGACCGGCGAACCGCTGCCGGAGGTCGAAGCTGACCTGTTCGACGAAATTTCAGCAGATTCAATGCGGCTTGCCCGCGAAGTGGTCGCGCAGTTCGGCAATCTTCCTGATGAAGAAGCCTGGCTGCTCTCCGTTCACTTCGAAGTCGCCAAAGACAACCTTTAAGGAGCTACACAATGGAACAAATTACAGTCGTGATCGGCGATCGTCTCGGGAAAGGCCAAAAAGTGGCTATCGGTGTGGAAAAGGCCGGCGGTCGTGCGGTTGTCGTGCCGGGCGTGGCAGCGGACATGAAATTGGGCGACGTGATGAAAGCGGAAAACGCCACATTCGGGATCTCCTTCTGCGGCAGCGGCGGCGCGGGTGCTATCACAGCGCAAACCAAGCACGGCTACAAAGCGAAATACGGCATGCGTTCAGTGGAAGAAGGCGTCACCGCCATCAACGAAGGCAACAACGTGTTGGGCTTTGGTTTTATGGATAAAGAAGAGTTGGGCGAGCGACTGGTGCAGGCCTGGCTGAAAAAGTACGGCGCGTAACATGAAAGAGCAATTTACCACCACGGTGAGAGTAAAGGGCAAGGGCGATGCCAAAACACGCGCCTTTGCCGACGCGCTAAACCACGTACAGGCCGCGGTGATGAACGCATCGCCGCATATCTTACTGCGTATTGAGCCACAGGATGTGCAGGTTGTTCAGGCGCAAGAAGCGGTGCGTAAAGAAGCGTTTCTGTTCTTCTTTTTGCGCCGGGAAAGACGCACTTACAGCGTGGAGCTGGACGTGACCGTCAACGTGACTGCCATCAATCTTGACCAGGTGGATTTTGTCACGCAACGCTGATTCTCACTAATAGGGCAGACGAATGTTCCTGATAATTTTAATAAAATCGCTCATCATCGGCGGCCTGGTTGGCGTCGGCGTTGGCGCTGGGGCTGCACGCATGTTTCATGCGCCTACCACACAGGGTATGGGCGCATTTCGTACGTTGGGGGAACTGAACTCCTGCGAAGGGGATCCCGCTTCTCACTTCTCCTTTGGTCTGGGTTTCTTCTTCAACGCCTGGGCCTCGTCGGTTGCGGCGGGGGCGTTCACGCAGGACGTTGACCATCGCATCATCCCTAACTGGGGTGCCGCGGCGCTGATGTTAAAAAACCGCAATGTCGGTGAGACGCTACACGATCCCCGCAAAATGGCGATTGCCTGCGGCGTGATCGGTATGTTCGTTGTCACTTTCTTAAACCTTACGGCTTCGTCCGTTCCAGCGGCGCTTCAGGTGACCGCCGTTAAGGTGCTGGTTCCTGCGGCAAACTTGCTGGTGAATACCGTGATGCCGGTGATCTTCTGGCTGGCGGCAATCGACGCGGGTAAAAAATCCGGCTTCTGGGCCACCGTGTTTGGCGGCGCAGCGCAGCTGATTATGGGCAACGCCGTACCGGGGCTGGTGCTGGGCATTCTGATCGGCAAAGGCGTCGAAGAGAGCGGCTGGAACCGCGTGACCAAAGTGATGATGGTGGCGATTGTGCTGCTGTTCGTCCTGAGTGGTTTCTTCCGCGGCTTCGACATGAAAATGATCGAATCCTTCCATCTGACCGTGCCGAACTGGCTCGACATGATCCACAGCTCGCTCAGCGGCAAATAACAGGAGCCTCGACATGGAACAGAATAAAGGTTTTTGGTATGCCGACTGGTCGTTCCCGATCTTCGTTGGCCTGCTCTCATCCGGCGTCTTCGCCGGGACGCACATGTACTACCTCTACGGCATCGGCGCGTTTAACGAAGTGGCGTTTGTGGCGATGTTAAAAGCGGGCATGGATACCGGCGTTTACGGCGCGGTGGCTGCGTTTGGTGCCAGCTTCCTGTTTGCGCGCATCATCGAAGGCTCGCTGGTGGGGATTCTGGATATCGGTGGGGCGATTCAAACCGGCGTCGGTCTCGGCGTCCCGGCGCTGCTGCTTGGCGCAGGTTTTGTCTTCCCGGTTGCCAACTTTGTGGCGTCGCTGGCCACCGGCCTGGTGATTGGTCTGGCGATTGGCTACCTGATTATCCTCGCGCGTAAATTCACCATCAACCAAAGCGATTCCACCTACGGGGCGGACGTGATGATGGGCGCGGGTAATGCCTCTGGCCGCTTCCTTGGCCCGTTGATTATCCTCAGCGCAATGACCGCCTCTATCCCGATTGGGATTGGTTCTCTGATTGGCGCGCTGCTGTTTTACCTCTGGCAGAAGCCGATCACCGGCGGCGCGATCCTTGGCGCAATGATTTTGGGTTCGCTGTTCCCAGTGGCTCTTTAATCCCCGGCGGGCGCTTCGGCGCTCGCTTTCTCAGGAGATGTTTATGTTTGATTTACTCCTGCGCCGTGCGCGCCTCACCGACGATACGCTGGCTGATATCGCCATTCAGGACGGCAAAATTGCGGCGCTGGGTGAGATTAACGCTCCCGCACACAAAACCGTCGAGCTGAACGGCGAAGTGTTTGTCAGCGCGGGCTGGATTGATTCTCACGTTCACTGCTACCCAAACTCACCGATTTACCATGATGAGCCGGACAGCGTGGGCATCGCGACAGGCGTCACGACCGTCGTGGACGCGGGCAGCACCGGTGCGGATGACGTGGACGACTTCTACGAAATTACCCGCAAAGCCAGCACGGAGGTTTTCGCGCTGTTGAATATTTCCCGCGTCGGGCTGATCGCCCAAAACGAGCTGGCGAACATGGCTAATATCGACGCGGACGCGGTACAGCAGGCCGTGAAGCGTCACCCTGATTTTATCGTCGGGCTGAAAGCGCGCATGAGCAGCAGCGTGGTCGGGGAAAACGGCATCACGCCGCTGGCGCGCGCGAAAGCGATGCAGCAGCAAAATGGCGGCCTGCCGCTGATGGTCCACATCGGCAACAATCCACCCAATCTTGATGAAATTGCTGACCTCTTGAGTTCCGGCGACATCATCACCCACTGCTATAACGGCAAACCGAACCGCATCCTGACACCGTCGGGGGAACTGCGTGCGTCCATCACCAGCGCGCTGAAGCGCGGCGTGCGCCTTGATGTCGGCCACGGCACCGCAAGCTTTAGCTTCGAGGTGGCGAAACGCGCCATTGCGATGGGTATTTTGCCGCACACTATTAGCTCGGACATCTACTGCCGCAACCGCCTCAACGGCCCGGTCGGCAGCCTTGCCAGCGTGATGTCGAAATTCCTCGCCATTGGCATGTCGCTACCGCAGGTGATCGAGTGCGTTACCGCCAACGCCGCCGACGGCCTGCGCCTGACGCAAAAAGGGCGCATTCAGTCGGGTCTGGATGCTGACCTGACGTTGTTTACCGTAAAACGCCAGCCGACGCTGCTGATGGATGCTGAAAACGACAGCCTGCAGGCTGAACATATTCTGCTGCCGCTTGCCGCGATCCGCGCGGGCAAGGGCTACATGACCGAACAAGGGAGCACGGAAAATGTCTTCGATTTATGAGAAATACCATTTAAAACAGGTGATCAACACCTCCGGTCGTATGACGGCGCTGGGCGTTTCCACGCCGCGTCCGGAAGTGGTTCAGGCGGCGATGGACGGCATGAATCAGTATTTCGAGATGAAAGATCTGGTCAATAAAACCGGTGAATACATCGCGAAGCTGTTAGACGTCGAAGGCGCAACGGTCGTCTCCTGCGCCTCGGCGGGTATCGCGCAGTCCGTGGCGGCAGTGCTGGTGAAAGACAGCGACTGGCTGCTGGAAAACCTGCACGTCACGCCCATTGAGAACAACGAAATCGTGATGCCGAAAGGTCACAACGTCAACTTTGGCGCACCGGTCGGCACGATGGTGGCGCTCGGCGGCGGCAAAATGGTCGAAGCGGGTTATGCCAACGAATGCTCCGCCGATCAACTGGCGGCGGCGATCACCCCGCGTACCGCCGCCATTCTCTACATCAAATCTCACCACTGCGTGCAGAAAAGCATGCTCAGCGTTGAGCAGGCGGCGGTGGTGGCGCGCAAGCACTCCCTGCCGTTGATCGTCGATGCGGCTGCGGAAGAAGATCTGCACGTCTATTACCGCTCCGGTGCGGATCTGGTGATCTACAGCGGCGCGAAGGCGATCGAAGGGCCAACCAGCGGCCTGGTGATCGGCAAAACACAGTACGTCGAATGGGTGAAACGCCAGACGGCGGGCATTGGCCGCGCCATGAAAGTGGGCAAAGAGGGCATTCTCGGCCTGACCTGCGCCATCGAACATTACCTGACGGCGACCAAAGAGAGTGGCGCGGAAATGGTCGCGAAAATGACGCCTTTTATTGATGCACTGAATACCTTAAACGGCGTGACGGCCCGCGTGGTCTGGGACAGCGCCGGACGTGATATCGCGCGCAGCGAAATCAAATTCGACGAAGCCACCACCGGCGTGGGCACGGGCGATCTGGTGAACGCGCTGAAGCAGGGCGAATACGCCATTTACTTCCGTGGCTACAAGGCGAACGAAGGGATTATCGAAGCGGACGTGCGCAGCGTGACTGCCGACCAGTTGGACATTGTTTATCGCCGCATCCGCGAAGTATTAGACCAGGAGAAACACGCATGAAATTAACCCCTAACTTTTACCGTGACCGCGTGTGCCTGAACGTGCTGGCAGGCTCAAAAGAAAATGCCAGCGCCATTTACGAAGCGGCAGAAGGTCATGTGCTGGTGGGCGTGCTGTCTAAAAACTATCCTGATGTGGACAGCGCCGTCGCGGATATGCGCGAGTACGCCGCGCTGATTGATAACGCGCTCTCAGTGGGTCTTGGCGCAGGCGATCCCAATCAGTCAGCGATGGTTAGCGAAATCTCCCGCCAGGTACAGCCGCAGCACGTCAACCAGGTGTTTACCGGCGTGGCGACCAGCCGCGCGCTGTTGGGGCAAAATGACTCCGTGGTGAACGGTTTGGTGTCGCCAACCGGTACGGTTGGCAGGGTTAAAATCTCGACCGGCCCGCTGAGCAGCAAAGCGCCGGACGGCATCGTGCCGATAGAAACCGCGATCGCGCTGCTGAAAGATTTTGGCGGCAGCTCCATCAAATACTTCCCGATGGGCGGCCTGGCATGTCGCGACGAATACACAGCGGTGGCAGAAGCCTGCGCGAAGCACGATTTCTGGCTGGAGCCGACGGGCGGTATCGATCTGGAGAACTTCGAAGCGATCCTGCAGATCGCGCTGGATGCGGGCGTCAGCAAGATTATCCCGCACATTTACAGCTCGATTATCGACAAATCCAGCGGCGACACCCGCCCTGCAGATGTGCGCACGCTGCTGGATATGACCAGGACGTTAGTGAAGTAGAATTTTTCCCCTCATCCTAACCCTCTCCCCAAGGGAGAGGGGACTGTCCGGAGCAGTCTTTACCTTCTGCCCATAGGGTGAGGGAATTGTTTTCTCCCTCTCCCTTGGGAGAGGACCGGGGTGAGGGGAAACAAAATACACCCTCCCAAAGGAGCCACTATGCACACTCATCATCTGCTTGCTGCTTCACTCTCTTTGCTGGCGACGGCTGCCGTTGCTCAACCGCAGTACGCCTGGGTTGGCACCTACAACCCGAACGGCGAAGGACTATACCGTTTTACCGTCGATCCGCAAACCGGCGCGCTCGACCATAAAACGCTGGTCAGCAAACTGCCGAACGCCGCGCAGTTGACCGTCTCGCACGATGGCAAAACGCTGTATCTGGCGAGTGAAGTCGAGCAGGGCGTGGTGCAGGCGCTGCGTATTGGTGACAACGGCGAGCTGAGCGCGTTAAATCAGGTCGCATCCGGCGGTGCGGGCCCCGTCTATCTGTCGTTGACGCCAAACGGCCGTCACTTGCTGGTGGCAAACTACGTCAGCGGAACCATTGCGGTGTTGCCGGTGAAATCGGACGGCAGCCCTGGCGAAGCAACGGACACCCATCAGGATCGGGGCGAACCAGGCGCGGCAAAACCCGACGCCGCCGTGGAAGGCAGTTTTGCGATCAGCGATCACAACGGCCCGCATGCACACATGATCGCTGCCGATCCGAGCGGGAAATTTGTCTTTTCAACCGATCTGGGTCTGGATCGGATCTATCAGTACCGTTTTGACGATCGTAGTGGAAAGCTCACGCCGAACGATCCGCCGTTTATCAACGCGTCCTCGAAAGGTGCGGGGCCGCGCCATTTTGTCTTCACTGCGAAAGGCGATGGACTATGGCTGATTAACGAAGAAGCATCCACGCTGACTCATTATTCGCTCGATAGCGTATCCGGTACGCTGAAAGAGGGCAAAACGATCTCCGCGCTGCCGAAAGGGTACAAAGGAACCAGCTTTGCCGCGGGCCTGGTGTTGAGTCACGACGGCAAACAGCTGTACGTTGCTAACCGTTTGCATAACAGCATCGCGCACTTTACCGTAACGGCGGATGGAACGCTGACGCACCAGGACGATGTCTGGACGCGTGGCGATTACCCACGCACGCTGACGCTCGATAATCAGGGGCGCTGGCTGTACGTGATGAATCAGCGCAGCGATAACATCACCCGTTTTCGCGTCGAGCCAGACGGTAAGCTACGCTTTGAGCCGGACTATACGCCGGTTGGCAGTCCATCCCAGATGGTCATTTCACCAGGGCCATGAGCCGTAAGAGGACACCGACGTGCGATTTCCGAACCAACGTTTAGCGCAACTGTTTGATTTGTTGCAAAACGAGACGCTGCCGCAGGACGAACTGGCGCAGCGCCTTTCGGTCTCAACACGTACCGTCCGCGCCGATATCACGGCTCTGAATGCGCTACTGGCGAGCCACGGCGCGCAGTTTATTTTGAGCCGAGGCAACGGCTACCAGCTTAAAATCGACGATGCCGCGCGCTATCAGTCATTGCAGGATTCCCGTCCACGCGCGTTGCGAATCCCGCGAACCGGGCAAGAACGAGTGTACTATCTGGTGGTGCGATTTCTCACTGCCGCCTTCTCGTTAAAACTGGAAGATTTAGCTGATGAATGGTTTGTCAGCCGCGCCACGCTGCAAAGCGATATGGTGGACGTGCGTGAGTGGTTTCATCGCTACAACCTGACGCTCGAAACCCGCCCGCGTCACGGCATGAAACTGTTCGGCAGCGAAATGTCCGTGCGCGCCTGCCTGACCGATCTGCTGTGGGAACTGGCGCAGCAGGACAGCCTGAATCCGCTGGTGACCGAAATCGCCCTGAACGTTGGCGTGCCGGAGCAACTGGTCGTGGTGCTGCATGACACGCTCACGCGCCATCACATTCGCCTCACGGATGAAGGCGAGCTGTTTGTACGCCTGTACTGTGCGGTGTCGGTGCGGCGCATCAGCGAAGGATATCCGCTGCCAGAATTTAACGCCGAAGATGTGGAAGAGAACGTGCGCGACGCCGCGCGGGATATCGCCGCCGCCATTTCGCGACTGGCAGATAAAGTGCTCTCGCCCTCAGAAGAGAACTGGCTGTGCGTCCATCTGGCGTCCCGTCAAATCCAGGACATCGCCCCGAGTGCCATTAACGCCGACGACGACGAAGCGCTGGTCAATTACATCCTGCGCTACATCAACACGCACTATAACTACAACCTGCTGAACGATGCACAGCTGCACGCAGATTTGCTGACGCATATTAAAACCATGATCACCCGCGTGCGTTACCAAATCATGATCCCCAATCCGCTGCTGGAAAACATCAAACAACACTATCCGATGGCGTGGGACATGACGCTGGCGGCGGTCTCCGGCTGGGGGAAATACACCCCCTATATCATCAGCGAAAACGAAATTGGTTTTCTGGTGCTGCATATCGGCGTCGGGCTGGAGCGACATTACAACGTCGGCTATCAGCGTCAGCCGCGCGTGCTTTTGGTGTGTGATGCCGGTAACGCGATGGCGCGGATGATCGAGGCGGTGCTGCAACGCAAATATCCGCAGATAGATATGACGCGTACCGTCACGCTGCGCGAGTACGAACTGGCGGAAAGCATTAGCGAAGATTTTGTTATCTCGACCGCGCGGATCAGCGAAAAGGCTAAGCCGGTGGTACAAATCGCACCGTTCCCGACCGATTATCAGCTGGAGCAGATCGGCAAGCTGGTGCTGGTGGACCGCACGCGACCGTGGATGCTGGAAAAATATTTCGATGCAGATCATTTCCGCGTGGTGAATACACCCATCGATCAGCAAACGCTGTTCCAGGAACTCTGTTCGCAGCTGGAAGCGGAAGGATTCGTTGGCGCGGAGTTCCTCGACTCGGTGGTGGAGCGTGAAGCTATCGTCAGTACGATGTTAGGTGACGGTATCGCGCTGCCACACTCCCTCGGCCTGCTGGCGCAAAAAACGGTGGTCTACACCGTGCTGGCTCCGCAGGGCATCAAATGGGGCGATGAAACAGCGCACGTGATATTCCTGCTGGCGATCAGTAAAAGCGAGTACGAAGAGGCGATGGCGATCTACGATATTTTTGTCACTTTCCTGCGGGAGCGGGCAATGACGCGGCTGTGCGCCTGTCACGATTTTGACGCGTTTAAAGCGGTAGCGATGGAGAGTTTGAGTCGTTTTTGAGAGGCGTTATCCAGAATTCGATGTAATTCAAATGTAATGCTAAACTGCATTACGCTTACGAATTCTCTGGAGGCATAATGGCAACGCTGAACGTCCGTCTGGACGATAAACTTAAAAATGAGGCTTACGCGGTGCTGGAAAAACTTAACCTTACCCCGACAGAAGCGGTGCGCCTGCTATTCCAGTATGTGGCAGAAACCGGACGTATGCCGGTGAAGACGGTCACCATTAGCGACAGTGAAGATGAACTGATACAGGCAGTCCGGGATCGTCTGGCTAATCCGCAAAAGGGAATTAAGGTTAGTCTGGATGACTTATGAACTGGCATTTGATCCGAGGGCGTTAAAGGAATGGAGCAAGCTGGGGGAGACTGTAAAAGACCAGTTTAAGAAGAAACTTGCGGACGTGTTGGTGAACCCCAGGGTCGAATCGGCCCGCCTGCATGGTCTACCGGATTGCTACAAAATAAAACTCAGATCGCAGGGTTATCGTTTGATCTATCAGGTTCAGGACAACGTTGTAACGGTATTTGTTATCGCTATCGGTAAGAGAGAGAAAGCAGCCGTTTATCATGATGCAAACAAACGGCTCTAATGCTCACCGCAGATGATGCACAACCTGATTGCTGCTGCCGCGCCAAATCAGCGCCGGATCTTTTAAGTCTTGCACAAATTTACCGTCGACCAGGACGTTAATCAGATCCACCACTTCCCTTTGCTCTGCGTTCAGTTCATCCAGCTTGTAACCCGTCCACACCCAGATGTCCTTTCCCGCGCACTCGCGGCGAATACGTTTAAACAGCTTCAGGATCTCCGGCACGTTTTGTGGGTGCAGGGGGTCGCCGCCGGAGAGCGAGATCCCCTGACGCTGAATGCGCGTGTCGTTCAGGTCGTTGATAATCCGGTCTTCCATTTCGGCGGTAAACGGCATGCCCGAATTCAGTCGCCAGGTGCTTTTGTTGTAGCAGCCGGGGCATTCATGAACGCAACCGGAGACAAACAGGGTGCAGCGGGTGCCGGGGCCGTTGACGATGTCGACGGGATAGTATTGGTGGTATCGCATAGAAAATGTCCAGAGAATTTGTGCGTGCTGATGCCCTCACCCCGGCCCTCTCCCACAGGGAGAGGGGGAAGAGTTCCCTCTCCCTTGAGGGAGAGGGGTAGGGTGAGGGGGAGAACCCTGCGCAGAACTTACCCGATCTGTCCATTCCCCAGATGCTTCACGCGGCGTTTCACTTCTTCCTGCTTGCCGGCGTTGAACGGACGCGCGTCCGGGCTACCAAGATAGCCGCACACGCGGCGGGTCACCGAGACGCGTGCGGCGTCGTGGTTGCTACATTTCGGACAGGTAAAGCCCTTGCTGGTGCATTCAAACTCACCGGTAAAGCCGCACTCGTAACATTCATCAATCGGCGTATTTGTCCCGTAATACGGTACGTGCTGATAGCTGTAATCCCACACGTCTTCCAGCGCTTTCAGGTTGTGCTGAATGTTCGGGTACTCGCCGTAACAGATGAAACCGCCGTTCGCGACCGGCGGATAAGCCGCTTCAAAGTCGATCTTGTCGTAGGGATTGACCTTTTTCTCGACGTCGAGGTGGAAGCTGTTGGTGTAGTAACCCTTGTCGGTCACGCCATCCACCACGCCAAACTCGGCGGTGTCCAGACGGCAGAAGCGGTCGCACAGGTTTTCGCTCGGCGTGCTGTACAGGCTAAAGCCGTAGCCGGTTTCGTCCTTCCACAGATCGACGGCGTCGCGCAGACGCTGAACGATCGCCACGCCTTTAGCACGCAGCGCTTCGCTGTCGTAGACGTGTTGATCGCCAAACAGCGCGTTAATGGTTTCGTGGATGCCGATATAGCCCAGAGAAATCGACGCGCGGCCGTTCTTAAAGATTTCAGAAACGTCATCGTCCGCCTTCAGACGCACGCCGCAGGCGCCTTCCATATACAGAATCGGTGCCACGCGGGCTTTAACGCCTTCGAGGCGCGCGATGCGGGTCATTAGTGCTTTACGCGCCAACACCAGTCGTTCGTCCAGCAAGTTCCAGAACGCGTCTTCATTGCCTTTGGCTTCCAGCGCGATACGCGGCAGGTTCAGGCTGATCACGCCCAGGTTGTTGCGCCCGTCGTGAACCTGTTCGCCGTTTTCATCTTCGTACACGCCAAGGAAGCTGCGACAGCCCATCGGCGTTTTGAACGAACCGGTGACTTTCACCACCTGGTCGTAGTTCAGAATGTCCGGATACATGCGCTTGCTCGCGCATTCCAGCGCCAGCTGTTTGATGTCGTAGTTCGCATCGCCAAACTTGTGGTTCAGACCGTCACGGATCGCAAACACCAGTTTTGGGAACACCGCCGTTTTGCGGTTTTTGCCGAGGCCAGAAATGCGGTTACGCAGAATTGACTGCTGAATCAAACGCGATTCCCAGCTCGTTCCTAAACCAAAGCCAAAGGTCACAAACGGTGTCTGGCCGTTGGCGGTGTGCAGCGTGTTCACTTCATATTCCAGCGACTGGAACGCGTCATAGCACTCTTTTTCGGTGCGGGAATGGGCGTAACCGTCCGCGTCCGGGATCTGCCACTCTTCGGCCACTTTACGGTGTTTTTTGAAGCTTTCCGCCACGAACGGCGCGAGCACTTCGTCGATGCGGTTGATGGTCGTCCCGCCGTAAATATGGCTGGCGACCTGAGCAATAATTTGCGCCGTCACTGCCGTGGCCGTGGAGATCGATTTTGGCGGCTCGATCTCGGCGTTACCCATTTTAAAGCCGTGGGTCAGCATGCCTTTTAGATCGATCAGCATGCAGTTGAACATTGGGAAGAACGGGGAGTAATCGAGATCGTGGTAGTGGATCTCACCGCGCTCGTGCGCCTGCACCACGTCGCGCGGCAGCAGGTGCTGACGGGCATAGTGTTTGGCGACTATCCCGGCCAGCAGATCGCGCTGCGTCGGGATCACTTTGCTGTCTTTATTGGCGTTCTCGTTGAGCAGTGCGGAGTTGGTCTGCTCAACCAGGCCGCGAATTTCCTGGTTCAGACGGCCACGCTTTTCGCGCTGAATATCACGATCGTGGCGGTACTCAATGTAGGCGCGCGCCAGCTGTTTATGTGGGCCAGACATCAGCTGGTTTTCGACCGCCGTCTGGATCTCATTGATATCCACCTGGCTGCGTTCATTCATCTGTTGGCTGACGATTTCTGCGACGGTGGCGCAGTAATCTGCGTCATCGACTCCCGCTGCTTTAGCTGCACGCAAAATGGCTTCTTTGATGCGCTCTGACTTAAACGGCACTTTACAGCCATCTCGTTTCATCACATGCGGTGTCATGATCACTCCATTAAAAACAGGTTATCCACAGAGGTGGGGAAGTATTCATTGCGCACATTTATAGATGCCCCAGTCACTTCCCTCGTTTTCGACCCTTGTTATCCACAATTCCGGCCGACGTCGGCGCCGTTGTAGTGTTGGAATAGTAGACGATAAATACAAGATGTTGGGTCGGCATGCATTTTAAGTTCTATATGTAGTGATTTGCATCAAAGATGTTTGCGATTTTTTTGATTCAGAACAAAGTAAAAGGACGAGAGTACAAACGGCGGGCACTACAGGCTTTGTAAATTCAGGTGGGAAAATTCTGATTAATTATTCAACTAAAACATGCTTGTAACGCCGGGCAACATGATGGTTGCCCGGCATTGTTCGTCAGTCTTGCAGCCACCAGATGGCTTCGAAGGGGCGCAGAGTCATGGCTATCGGCTGGCTGGACACTTCTGCATAGTTGCTGAGTACCACGCGCCAGTCGCCCTCGTGCGCATCCGGATGCCACTGCTGACACTCGCCGCTCAGGTTGGCGGCCACAATCAGCGTCTGCCCTTGCCATTGACGGCGATAGCACCACAGGAACGGATGTTCAGGCAGGAGATCCTGATAATCGCCCCACGTCAGTACCGGCAGCGTTTTGCGCAGCTGAATCAACGACTGATAGGCATAGAAAACGGAGTCCGGATCGTTAAGCGCTGCGGCAACGTTAATCGTGCCGACGTTATCGCAGAGATCGATCCACGGTTCACCCTGCGTAAATCCGCCGTGTTGGCTGGCGTCCCACTGCATGGGTGTGCGGCCATTGTCGCGGGATTTACTTGCCAGAATCGCCAGAAGTTCGTCCGTTTCACGGCCTTTTTCACGATTTTCAGCGAACATATTGTGGCTTTCAACATCACGGTAATCGGTGATACGGGTGAAGTGCGGATTGGTCATGCCGATCTCTTCGCCCTGATAAATGTACGGCGTGCCCTGCATTCCGTGCAGAACCATGCCGAGCATTTTGGCGGCGGGCACACGGTATTCGCCCTCATCGCCAAAGCGCGACACAATGCGCGGCTGATCGTGATTACACCAGAACAGCGCATTCCACGCCTTGTTGTGCATGCCTTGCTGCCAGTGGCTGAACAGGGTTTTTAGCGCCACGAAATCGGGCAACGCCTGCGTCCATTTTTCGCCGTTCGGGTAATCCACTTTTAAATGATGGAAGTTGAACGTCATCGACAGTTCGTGCCCGTCGAGCGCCGCGTACTGCTGACAATTTTCCAGCGAGGTGGATGACATCTCCCCCACGGTCATCAGCGCGCGCGGGGTAAATACGTCGCGGCTCATCTCCTGCAAAAATTCGTGTACGCGTGGCCCGTCGGTGTAGAAGCGACGCCCGTCCCCGAGGTTATCGTCGGGGAAATCCTGCTGTTTGGAGATCAGGTTAATCACGTCGAGACGCAAACCGTCCACGCCGCGATCGGCCCAGAACGCGCAGACTTTTTTCAGCTCCGAACGCACCGCTGGATTTTCCCAGTTGAGATCCGCCTGCTCGGGCGCAAATAAGTGCAAATAATATTGTTCGCTCTCGGCGTGCCAGCGCCAGGCGTTGCCGCCAAACTTGGAGCGCCAGTTGTTCGGCAGGGCATCCGGCGTGCCGTCGCGCCAGATATAGAACTGGCGATACGGACTCGCTTTATTCAGCGACTCGCGAAACCACGCGTGCTGCGTGGAGGTGTGGTTGAGCACCATGTCGAGCACGATGCGAATCCCACGCGTATGCGCCTGCGCCACCAGTTCGTCAAAATCATCCAGCGTGCCATAGGCCGGGTCAATGGCGGTGTAATTCGCCACGTCGTAGCCGTTATCCACCTGCGGGGAGATGTAGAACGGGGTGAGCCAAATCGCGTCGATGCCGAGATTTTTGAGGTAGTCCAGACGCTGCGTCACGCCGCGTAAATCGCCGGTGCCGCTTGCGGTGGTGTCCTGGAAACTCTTTGGGTAAATCTGATAGATGACACCGTTTTGCCACCAGTGAGGAAGGGTATTCATAGTTCGTTCCTGCAAATGCGAAGGGGCGCAAGTGCGCCCCGAATGAAGAGGTTAAACAATCTGCAGCGTGCCCTGACGGAACTTACGCTGATAAACCACGGTGGTGAGCGCCATCGGCACGATAACCGCAATCGCCGTTGCCAGCGCAAACACCTGCCAGTAAGCCGGCTGGATGGAGAGAATGCCCGGCAGGCCGCCGACGCCAATCCCGTTCGCCATCACCCCGTTCAGACCGCACAGCAGCGCGGCCAGGCCGGAGCCAATCATCGCGCACAGCATCGGGAAGCGGTATTTCAGGTTGATGCCGTACATCGCCGGTTCGGTCACACCGAGATAGGCGGAGATCGCAGCCGGAACCGAGATTTCGCGTTCGTTGTGCTTGCGACTGACGATGATAATCCCCGTTACCGCAGACGCCTGAGCGATGTTCGACAGGGCGATCAGCGGCCAGACCGGCGTGCCTCCGAGGCTCTGGATCATCTGCATATCAATCGCCAGCGTGGTCTGATGCACGCCGGTGATCACCAGCGGGGCATACAGGAAGCCAAACAGCGCCGCACCAACTGGCGCAAAACTGCCGGTCATCAGGTGACGCACCGCGAAGGCCACGCCGTCGCCAATCATGCGGCCAAACGGACCGATAAACGCGTGGGCGAGGAATACCGCCAGAATCAGAGAACAGACCGGAACGACGACCAGATAGAGATAATCCGGCACGATGCGTTTCAGGCGCGTCTCAATAAAGCCCAGCGCCAGGCCCGCCAGCAGTGCCGGAATCACCTGCGCCTGGTAGCCCACTTTGGCGATGGTAAACATCCCGAAGTTCCAGACGTCCGGCACCTGTTGTCCCAGTAAGTAAGCGTTCATTAACTGCGGAGAGACCAGCGTAATGCCCAGCACGATACCCAGAATCGGCGTTCCGCCCATTTTACGCACCGCCGACCAACAAATCCCGACCGGCAGATAGAAGAAAATAGCCTCGCCAATCAGCCACAGGAAATCGTAAATGCTTTGCAGCGCGGGATACATCTGCGCCAGCGTTTTGCCGTCGCTCATCGGCACGTCGCCGATCACGTTACGGAAGCCCAAAATCAAGCCTCCGCTGATCAGCGCAGGCAGCAGCGGGAAGAAGATTTCCGCGAAATGGGAAATCAACTGCTCGTGCCATTTCATGTTCTGACGTGCCGCTTTTTTGGCTTGCTCTTTATCAGCCGAAGAGTGGCCTGTTGTCGCCAGTAGCGCCTGGTAGTAATCGCCCACTTCGGTGCCAATCACCACCTGGAACTGCCCGGCGTTGGTGAAGCAGCCTTTTACCATTTTCAGTTCTTCGATGGCTTTCGGGTTGGCTTTGGCCGGATCGTTTAGCACGAAGCGCAGGCGGGTAATGCAATGGCTGACGGTGGCGATGTTCTCGCGTCCCCCAACCAGCACAATCAGCTGGTCGATATCGGTTTGTTTTACTTTGCTCATCATGAAGCCTCATGACAGATGTGGAGGGTAATGACCTGAGCGCAAGCCTACTCCTTCAGCGTGACGGCGAAAATGGGAACGTTCCCGAAATCAGGCGACGATCACAATAATCCGGTTAGTGAGGGTTATGAAAGGTGAGCCGGAATAACAATCTGACGCGGCTCAGCGCGCCCGTTAATCTGCTCGATCAGCTGCGCAGCAGCCTGTCTGCCGGACTCGGCGTAGCCGGGATCGACGGTGATAATTTCCGGGTGCAGAAACTTCATCAGCGGCGTACTGCCCACGCTCGCGACCTGCAGGTTATCGATGCGCTGCTCCTGAAGATATTTACTTACGCCCAGCGCCAGCGTATCGGTGGCGCACACCAGCGCGGTAGTGTGTGGCGTCAGTACGCTTGAAACTTGCTCGTAGCCCTGCTTCATGCCCAGCCCCGGCAGAGAGGCCACGGCGGGGAGGTTATGCTTTTTACAGAACGCCAGATACGCTTCATGGCGTCGCTTGCCGGTGGTGACGTCCGCGTGCGGCACGCCAAGGTAACTGATATGGCGATGGCCTTCATCGTACAGGCGCTGCATGAGGATAATAATCGCCCCTTCATCGTCATAGCAGACGGAGGCAAACCCGCTGGCATCACGCGCCAGCAGCACCAGTGATGGCTGCCAGGGTTTGAGCTTCTCTTCTTTAATACCGGTAAAACCAAACAGCACCACACCGTCGATGTTGCGGCGCTGGAGCATACCCAGATGCTCCTCCACCAGTTGCGGCGAGAACTGGCTTTCCATCATGATCGGGTCATAACCCTGCTCGTAAAAGGCCGGGAGCATGGTCTGCACGGCGAGGTTTTCTGAGAGGGAATCCAGACGCGAAACGATAATCGCGACCACTTTGTCGCTCTGCCCGCGCATGGCGCGCGCGGAACGGGAAGGGGAAAAACCGTGCTGATTCATGACCGCCTCGACGCGCTCACGCGTGCGCTCGCTGACACCACTTTCGTTGTTCAGCACGCGCGACACGGTGGATTTGCCCACGCCGCTTAAGCGCGCAATGTCTTTGATGGTCAGGCGGTTCTGCATCCTTTATTCCCTGTAACAGCGATAAATCGTCATTTGAGCCTAATGCGACACCACGATTTCGCAATGGGCAAAATCTGGTTTCGACGGTTCACCTATCCAGGGCCTACGCTTAATGCCGCGTGAATAGTGCCGTGTATACGTTCGGTTTAGTTACGCAGGCTTATCATACCGCTCGAATCGTCACAAACGGTATGGATAAAACACGATACTGCGCGTCGACTTACTCTTTTTCACTTACCGGAGGCTGTATGGACCCTGATCCCACCCCTCTCCCGCGATGGAGAATCTCTTTCCGGTAAGCCAGCCCTCGCTGTCTCACCGGTAATGTGAGGCAGCAACGCCATAAACGTTCCTGCTGTAATAATGTGAATGCCCTTCAGGTACGGCACTGCCACGCCTGAGGGAAATACTGCGTCCGCCTCTGCGGATGCGGGGGAATTGTTATGCTGAAAAATATCACCCGGCAGCTACACGCACTGTTTGGCCGCCACCTGCCGCGCCGTCTCATTCAGCGCGATCTTCTGCCTGATGCCAAAAACGTGGCCGGCACTGTTATTCCACCGACGCTGACGGAACACTGCCTGAAAGCCGCCGCGATGGATGAGAATGACGTCTGGCGGGCGTTTGGCGGTCACCCGGAAGGGCTGAACGCTGCAGAAGTCGAAAAAACACGCGCCGAACATGGCGACAACCAGATCCCGGCGCAAAAGCCGTCACCGTGGTTCGTCCACTTGTGGCTGTGCTATCGCAACCCGTTCAACCTGCTGCTGACTGCGCTGGGTATCGTTTCGTATGCCACGGAAGATCTGTTCGCCGCTGGCGTGATTGCGCTGATGGTCGCCATCTCTACGCTACTGAATTTTATTCAGGAAGCGCGGTCAACCCGTGCGGCTGACGCTCTGAAAGCGATGGTCAGCAACACCGCCACTGTGCAGCGTGTTACCAACGAGAAAGGCGAAAACGCCTGGCTTGAGTTGTCTATCGATCAGCTGGTGGTGGGCGACGTCATTAAACTCGCCGCGGGCGACATGATCCCGGCCGATCTGCGCATCATCAAGGCGCGCGATCTGTTTGTCGCGCAGGCTTCGCTAACCGGCGAATCGCTGCCGGTCGAGAAAGTGGCGCGCAGCCGTGACCCAGAGCAAACCAATCCGCTCGAAAGCGATACCCTTTGCTTTATGGGGACCACCGTGGTGAGCGGCACGGCGCAGGCCATTGTGATCGCCACCGGCGGCAACACCTGGTTTGGCCAACTGGCGGGGCGCGTCAGCCAGCAGGAGAGCGAGCCAAACGCGTTTCAGAAAGGCATTGGTCGCGTCAGCATGCTGCTGATCCGCTTTATGATGGTGATGACGCCGATTGTGCTGTTGATCAACGGCTACACCAAAGGTGACTGGTGGGAAGCCGCGCTGTTTGCGCTCTCCGTCGCGGTTGGCTTAACGCCGGAAATGCTGCCGATGATCGTTACCTCCACGCTGGCGCGCGGGGCGGTCAAACTCTCTAAACAGAAAGTGATCGTCAAACACCTGGACGCCATTCAGAACTTTGGCGCGATGGACATCCTGTGTACCGATAAAACCGGCACGCTGACGCAGGATAAAATCGTGCTGGAAAACCACACCGACATCTCTGGCAAAACCAGCGAGCGCGTATTGCACACTGCCTGGCTGAACAGCCATTATCAAACTGGCCTCAAAAATCTGCTGGATGTCGCGGTGCTGGAAGGGGTGGATGAAGATTCGGCCCACGCGCTGTCGACGCGCTGGCAAAAAGTGGATGAAATCCCGTTCGACTTTGAGCGCCGCCGCATGTCGGTGGTGGTGAGCGAACAGGCGGATGTACATCAGCTGATTTGCAAAGGGGCGCTCCAGGAGATCCTGAACGTGTCGGCTCAGGTGCGTCATAACGGCGAAATCGTGCCGCTGGACGACACCATGCTGCGCCGCATCAAACGCGTGACGGACAATCTCAATCGTCAGGGGCTGCGTGTGGTGGCGGTTGCCAGTAAAATCCTGCCTGCACGCGTTGGCGACTATCAGCGTATCGACGAATCCGATTTGATCCTCGAAGGTTACATCGCATTCCTCGATCCGCCGAAAGAGACCACCGCACCGGCGCTGAAAGCGCTTAGCGCCTCCGGCATTACCGTCAAAATCCTGACCGGAGACAGCGAGCTGGTGGCGGCAAAAGTGTGCCGTGAAGTTGGGCTGGATGCGGGTGAGGTGGTGACGGGTAGCGATATCGAAACGCTTTCCGATGACGAGCTGGCGGCACTGGCAAAACAGACCACGCTGTTTGCGCGCCTGACGCCGATGCACAAAGAGCGCATTGTCACGCTGCTGCGTCGCGAAGGGCACGTGGTGGGCTTTATGGGCGACGGCATCAACGATGCGCCTGCGCTGCGGGCGGCCGATATCGGCATTTCCGTGGACGGCGCGGTGGATATCGCGCGGGAAGCGGCCGATATCATCCTGCTGGAAAAGAGCCTGATGGTGCTGGAGCAGGGTGTGATTGAAGGGCGTCGTACCTTCGCCAATATGCTGAAATACATCAAAATGACCGCCAGCTCTAACTTCGGTAACGTCTTCAGCGTCCTGGTGGCGAGCGCATTTCTGCCGTTCCTGCCGATGCTTCCGCTGCATCTGCTGATCCAGAATCTGATGTATGACGTCTCCCAGGTGGCTATCCCGTTTGATAATGTGGACGAAGAGCAGATCCAAAAACCGCAGCGCTGGAATCCGTCCGATCTGGGTCGCTTCATGCTGTTTTTTGGCCCGATCAGCTCGATCTTTGATATTTTGACCTTCTGCCTGATGTGGTTTGTGTTCCACGCCAATACGCCGGAACACCAGACGCTGTTCCAGTCCGGCTGGTTCGTGGTCGGGCTGCTGTCGCAAACGCTGATTGTGCATATGATCCGCACGCGCCGTATCCCGTTCATCCAGAGCCGCGCTGCCTGGCCGCTGATCATCATGACCCTGCTGGTGATGGCGATGGGCATCGCGCTGCCGTTCTCACCGCTGGCGAGTTACCTGAGCCTGCAAGCGCTGCCGCTGAGCTACTTCCCGTGGCTGGTGGCGATTCTGGCGGGGTATATGGTGCTGACGCAGATGGTGAAAGGGTTCTATGCCCGTCGCTACGGTTGGCAGTGATTTCACCTCCTCTTACATTATAAGAAGACTGGGTGAGGGGAACAGGCGGCTCGCTTTAGTCCCTCTCCCTTTGGGAGAGGGAAGGGGTGAGGGGGTACGGTTGCTCCCAAATTCAACAACCTGTGATCCCCGTCGCCCTACCTCCTTGACGACAATTTACCCACATGTTAACAAAATGTTTTGCTCTTATTTGGCCCGTCAAATTTGATAAGGAACATTATGTTGCATTACAGCCTCCTGACCGCCGGGCTTTTGCTCGGCTCTTCTGCCCTTGCGGCACCGGCGGGCGATTTGCCCCTCATGCCGTGGCCTGCCAGCGTTGAGCGCCCAACGAAGCAAGGCGCGCTGGTTCTGAACGATAAACTTTCTGTCAGCGTGAGCGGCGACGATCTCGGTGATGCCGTGGACCGTCTGCGCCAGCGCATCGCGCTGCAAACCGGCTGGACGCTTCAGCCGCAGGCCGCGAATCCGGATAAACCCACCATTCGCATCGCTATCGCCAAAAAAGTTAACCCGCTACCCCTGCCCGACAGCGATGAACGTTACACGCTCACCGTCGACGCCAACGGCGTCAATATTGCCGCCAACACCCGATTTGGTGCGCTGCGGGCGATAGAAACGCTGCTCCAGCTCATTCAAAATGGCGCGGAAAACACCTCGCTGCCGTGGGTGAAAATTGAAGATGCCCCGCGCTTCCCGTGGCGCGGTCTGCTGCTCGACTCCGCGCGTCATTTCATCCCGCTTGAAGATATCAAACGGCAGATCGACGGTATGGCGGCCGCCAAACTGAACGTGTTGCACTGGCATTTAACCGACGATCAGGGCTGGCGATTTGCCTCGAAACGCTATCCAAAACTGACGCAACTGGCGAGCGATGGACAGTTTTACACCTCTGATCAGATGCGTGACATCGTGCGCTACGCCACCGCGCGCGGCGTGCGCGTGGTGCCAGAAATCGACATGCCGGGCCACGCGTCGGCGATTGCCGTGGCCTATCCGGAGCTCATGAGCGCACCAGGACCGTATGAGATGGAACGCCACTGGGGCGTGTTGAAGCCGGTTCTTGATCCGACAAAAGAGGCGACGTATGCCTTTGCTGAGGCGATGGTGAGCGAACTGGCGGCGATCTTCCCCGATCCGTATCTGCACATTGGCGGCGATGAAGTTGACGACACGCAGTGGAAAGAAAACAAAGCCATTCAGCAATTTATGCGCGACAACAAACTTGCTGACAGCCACGCTTTGCAGGCGTATTTCAACCGCAAGCTGGAAACGATCCTTGAAAAACATCACCGCCAGATGGTCGGCTGGGATGAGATTTACCATCCGGATCTGCCAAAAAGTATTCTGATCCAGTCCTGGCAGGGGCAGGACGCGCTGGGCGAAGTGGCGAAGCAGGGTTACAAAGGCATTCTCTCCACCGGTTTTTATCTCGACCAGCCGCAAAGCACGGCCTATCACTATCGCAATGAAATCGTGCCGCAGGGCATAAACGGCGTGGATATTATCGCCGATAACGACAGCGCACAAAGCTGGACATTCACTATGCCACGACTAAAAGGCAAGCCGGTTGAGGGCAGCTTTACGCTGGTGAAAGCGGTTTCTGGCTGGCGCGGATTTATTGATTTCAACGGTAAATCCCGGCGTGCGGTGAATAATATTGAGTGGCGTGATGACAATCAGGTGACGTTCACCGTTGATACCTGGATGGGCGAAACGCGCCCGGTGGTGAACGTCGCGGACGACAAGCTGACGGGCTATTTCCTGGTGGGTAACGCGCGCTATCCGATTTCCGGCGCGCGTCTGGATGACGTACCAAATGGCACGCAACCGGTGGTGCCGGATGCCGATCAGCAGGCGAATCTGATGGGCGGCGAAGCGGCGCTGTGGGCGGAAAACGTGGTCGCGCCAGTGCTCGATATCAAGCTGTGGCCGCGCGCGTTTGCGGTGGCGGAGCGTCTGTGGTCCGCGCAGGACGTGAAGGATGTCGACAACATGTACACCCGTTTGCAGGCGATGGACACCTGGACGACGGTATCGGTCGGCCTTCAGCAGCACAGCCAGCAGCAGGCGTATTTCATACGTCTGGCGAATACGACCGAGACGCTGCCGCTGCAGATTCTCGCGCAGGCGCTGGAACCGGCGCAGTATTACACCCGTCAGCATCTCAAATTCCAGGCCGGAAATTATCATCAGTTTGAGCCGCTAAACCGTTACGCCGATGCGCTGGGCGCGGAGAGCAACACCGTGCGCCAGATGAACAAATGGGCCGAACGCCTGGTCAGCGATGCGGAAGATACCGAAAGCGCCGAGGCGCTGCGCCACGTGTTTACCCGCTGGCAAAGCAATACCAGCGATGCGCAGGCGCTGAGCGACAATAATTATCAGCTCAAAGCCATCACGCCAATTATTCAGGAGGTAGATAAACTGGCGTCGATTGGCCTGCGATTGACCGACCTGGTGGCGCGGCAGGGCACGCTGGATGATAAGGAGATCGCTTCTATTCAGAAAGAGCTGGATAAGGCTGCGGAGATTCAGGATGAAGTGGTGATTGCGGCGGTGTATCCGATTGAGACGTTGTTAAGGGCGACAAGGAATCAATGAGGTTTCGGCTTTATGGAAATCTGTTAAGTATTGCAGGGTGTTCCGTTCACTTTATGTTCAGTAGAACATAATGGCTTCATAAGCCGTGAACGTGACAAGGGGGCCGCGCGGCCCTCTAGTCATTTGGCTTTCGGTTCGCCGATTTCATCGGGGACTCAACACCGTGGCCCTATTTTGACGGCTGTGAATTTAACGAATGATATCTGTTGGGCAATAAAGATTTTTAAATGACTGCAATTAAAGTTAGGTCGGCTTTGTGCCAGTAGCGGACTTTGCTAACATCGCGATATCTTAATTCATGGATGGCAGTCCATGGGGGTAAAATTATGAAGCACGAGCTGTGGACAAATGAAGCTGGTTTAGATTTGTTTTGTCTTGCCGGTCCACTGGGAGACTCTGCTCGGAAATTGCTGGATCTGGACTACAGATTAGTGTGGTCATGTGATGCAGATTCGCACCTTGAAGCAATGAAAAAATATTATACGTTCCGTAATTGGGGTGAATATCAAACTGATTTCCCTGAACAGGATAGTAAGACCTACAAAGAAATGGGATGGGAGTAAAAAGCACAAAATCCACAACCTAGCCGCTCTTATTCTCATGTCTCTACGACGTCCGCTTCTCGCTCATAGCGGACCATCAGCGCCACACACTTGTCCGCTCCGTGCCATAAACGGACACTATTGATCTTGAACAATGAAAATGAATAACAACCCGGCCGGGCCTACCCAATCATTTTTCAGAGTATGAAATGCGGTAGCCACTGCCTTCCCTGAGAACACTGGCGAACCCAGCCTGACTTAAATGCATGCCGGCAATGATCATTTTTTCGCTGGCGGCTTTTCTCATAATTTTCTTTCTTGTTTCCTCAGCCTGAGCGGCATCAGTGTCGAATAAAATAGAAACAGCCGGTTGCGCTGACTGAATATGCGGATAATGGACAATGTCTCCCCATATTAATAAGCATTTATCATCCGCATCGATGCGAAAACCGGTATGCCCAGGCGTATGACCCGGTAGCCATACCGGCATAATACCTTCTGCTATTTTGTCGCCGTTAAAAAAACGCACCTTACGGGCATAAGCGTCTAAGGTTTGGCGGACCAGCCAAAAATTACATTGTCCGCGCTCATTTGCGATGCTGAGTTTTTTATCATCCTGCCAGTGTCTCGCTTCGAGAGGATGAAGAAAAATTTCAGCATGTTTGAAAACCGGCTGTTTCTCAGAATCCAGCAGGCCTCCAATATGATCCGGATGGCAGTGCGTCAATAAAACAGTATCGACGTCGTCAGGGCTTACACCCGCAGCAGCAAGGTTCGCGTTGAGTTGTCCTGCCATGTTGTTCAACGGGCCTGTGCCAGCGTCAACCAAAATGATCCGACCCAGACCGCGGATAAGATAACAGTTTATATGGATATCGCCGGGCTCACTGACTCCGGCACGGCATTGAATAACGTCCGCATCAGCTTTTTCAATGCCTGACAGCAAATCCAGACTCGCCGTCATATTGCCGTCACTCAGCGCAGTTATTTGAAAATCGCCAATCTGGCAGAACGGAAAGGGATGGCTCATCATTTCCTCGAGGTTAGTTGTGGGCGAACAGGTGTTCTGCTGGGGAGCCAAAACAGCGAATACGGGTCGTCAGACCAGAGGCCTGATGAGTGACAACGTCCAGTTCACGCATAAAGTTTTCCATGACTTCATGGGTTCGCAATGTTGTCAGACGATAAAAGAGCTCGGCATAGACCGGGTGCCCGCATCCCGGCTTAACATCGACAAAAACGATATGAACGTTTTTGGGCTCTGCATCAAGGATGTCACAGCAGAGGGCGCTGCATTTATAGGTAAAATCACCAAGATTTTTAAACTTGTCAGAGTGATTTTCAGAAATATAAAAAGTCAGATTAGGCATGATGTTATGGCTTCCCTTTATCAGGGCTCTGCAACTGAGGTGTCAGAGGTTCGTAGAGATACACTCCAGACACCTCTGTAAACAGCGGGACCATCTCAACAGGCAAGACATATGCAACGCGATAGTCAGGGGATTTATCCAGCCCCACTGCATGCATTTCCAGACCCTGATATCCCTGTTCTGTCTCTAAAAAGTCTATTGGCTTTGCGCTCAATAGCAGAATGTTATCGAAAGAGATGGGTGTAGCAAGGCCCTGGCCTTGATAGAGGTTACGATGCCAGTCCGTAATGCAGACCTGCCAATGAGAGAAATTACCGCCCCCTTTTAAACGATAATCCTCACTGCTGAGAATCTCCGCATCATTAATCGTATGAATGGCCAGGTAAACAGGACAGCCGGATGTTAAGGCGCGAAAGCGTTGAGAAGTCGTGAAGCCAGCAACAGATATCAATGCGGGCAGTTTTTGCTGGCTGTAAAAGGCATTCCATTCTGCCTCGCTTTCAGGATCGTTATACGAGCATTCCACGGTATAGAACATAAGCCCATCTCTATATGAGTCATAAACGCAAGCAAACAGATTTGCTCAATGATTTTATGTCATGCTACAGACTGTATGTGCCGCTTAAAAACGATAATATGTCACTGGTTAGTGACATTAAATCAATGAGAACACATTGCAGGCATTGAGCAAGGAACAGGTTTTATGCGCAGAAAAATACCCAGTAGTGCGTCCCTGCAGGCTTTTGATGCCGCCGCAAGGCACGGCAATTTTGCCCGTGCCGCAGAGGAGTTATCCTTAACGGAAGGGGCGATTAGCCGTCAGATTGCGCGTCTTGAAACGTTGCTGAACTGTAAATTGTTTGACCGTATGGGAAGCCGGGTAAAGCTTAACCCTGTCGGCGCGCGCTATGCGCATCACGTGCGTGAAACGATCGATCGGCTCGAAAGAGATACGCAGTACATAATGGGAATGCCTGAGGGCAGTAAAAGTCTGGATATTGCCGTCCTGCCGACCTTCTCCTGCCGTTGGCTCATTCCCCGCCTGAGCGGGTTTAACTCTTTGTTCCCGGACATAACGTTAAATATTGCGGCGAGAACGGATCCGTTCATATTGCCAGGCAGTGGCTTTGACGCGGTCATTCATTTTGAACATTCCGCATGGGCAGGCATGCGTATGCAGTTTCTGTTTCAGGAAAATCTGCTTCCTGTTTGCAATCCCGCACTGTTAACTAATATTGATGTCAATAGACAGTTAAACGAACTTCCGCGCATTCACCGTCGACAGAATCCTGATGCATGGCATCACTATGCCCGGGAAAGTGGAATACACCTCGATAATCCGGCTCAGGGTGTGCGGTACGATCTTCATGAAATGGCTATCGCTGCCGTCATCGCAGGACACGGCGTAGCATTGGTTCCGCGTATGTATGTCGAGAACGAATTAAGTTGCGGTATGCTTGTTTCGCCATGGCCCGCCTCAGACTGCCTGAGTAAAAAATTCTGTTTAGTAAAACCGACGGAAACGGGAATCAATGAGGCTGCGCTGGAAAGTTTTGAACGCTGGTTGCTTGCTGAAATGAATATGCCCATCAGCTTTAATGCCGAACGATGACATTACGTCTGTTTCTCGCTAATGAAGGACAACCATACTCAAATCTCCCACATTGCAGGAGATTTGAGTATGAACACGTCACCGTGAAACAAAGACCGTATCATCGGCCAAAAAAGACCACTTCAGATATCTCATATCTGGGGGATCCGAATCCGGCTTGAACTGGAAGGTAAAACGCGCGATTTAGCTCTGTTCAATATGGCCCTGGACATAAGCTTCGAGGCTGTGATCTGGTCAAACTCAAAGTATCTGATGTGGCATATGGTAGCTTGGTTTCAAGCAGAGCAACGGGGTTGCAACAGAAAACCGGTAGCGCTGTGCAATTTGAGATAACCAAAGGAACAAGAGAAGCTGTTGCTGCATTGATAAAGCTTGGCAATTTGCAGAGCAAAGACTTCTTGTTCCAGTCTCGAGTCGGAACTAACCAGCACATATCAACCCGGCAATACAACCGAATCTTTCATGGGTGGATAGAAAAGCTTGGTCTCGAAGATTCGCTTTACAGCACACATTCCATGAGAAGAACAAAACCTTACCTGATCTACAAGAAAACCAAGAATCTCCGGGTGATTCAACTTCTATTAGGCCATAAGAAACTGGAAAGCACAGTCCGTTATCTGGGCATTGAAGTCGATGATGCGTTAGAGATCTCTGAATCGATTGAAGTCTAAGGTTGTCAGGGCTGCAACAGCAGCCCTGTGGCAGGAGCGGAAGTCAGGGCCGACAAATACAATCATCACAATGCCTTTGCGAAACAGACAGCTTCTTCTCTACCTATATATGGGCCATAATTCTCAATACGGACATATCCATTTTTCTCGTAAAAATTGACGGCCCGACGGTTGATATGCCGGGTTTCCAGTTTCAACTCGCGATATCCCATTTGTTTTGCGGAGGTTTCCAGAAAAGTAAGTAAAGCACTACCCACGCCTGGCAAGCTTTGGTCTGAAAACATTCTTTTAATCTCGGCTGTATTTTGAGTTAATGGCCGGATTGCGCCGCATCCTATTGCATCCCCATGTGCATTCTTTGCCAATACCCATAATGCTTTGTCATCATTCATTGCTTCAACGGTGAAGTTGGTTTTGCCATTATCGCCAGTAATAGCGGCAAGTTCAGCGGACAGCATTTCGATTAAGCGATGAGATTCTGAAGAAAATGGATCTGATTTCTCTACGGTTATCATGGTTATATCCTATAAAGGGAGTTTAACCAATGTGTTGCATCCATCGGTTGAACTCACCGCCAAAAGCAGACGTCTCATATATCTATTCAGGTGGCCAAATTTAATAAACAACTACACTTTTGCTTCTCGCCGTCTAATGATGATGCAGTCAGGCATCACGCGGATTTTTACTGGCATACCGTCGAGAAAACCGGCTTTTGGCAGCCACTCGCCGGAAAGCGGAATAAAGCGATTGCGGATTCTGGAATACAGCTCGCAGCAGGCGGCGCTGGATACCGGCGTGTCGGCACGGGCGTGTACCGCTGCCTCGACCGTGGCTTTGCCGTGAAGACGACGCGCATCTTTTTTGCGAGTCACCTCGGGAAAACGATCATTACCCTCCGATCTCTCAGGATCTGTTTGGGCAATAGTGGGATCTGGCATAAACTCGTTCGCAGCCATAATCAACTCCTCTGTAATTAAATTAGTTGTTTGTGGTTAGCGGTGTAAGGGTGGTTGGACACCTTTGCATCGCGCTAATTAATACTCGCTTTTAAAACCTCTCAATTCCCGCTCTGAATAAACCCTTCGTCGCGTAAAACCAATAATACTCCTCTGGATAAAAAAACAGTGCTCACAAATCAGGGCAAATACGGGAAATGCGAGGGCGCTTCAGAGGAAATTGAACTGGAATAAAACGTTGCAACAGGAATTTCGTCATTTACATTGGGCACCGGTATTGAGTCCCTGCTAAAACCGGCGAATTTGAGACCGGATCGAAAAGGGGGCCGCGCAGCCCCTTGTCACGTTCACAGCTTATGAAGCCATTATGTTCTGCTGAACATAAGGTGAACGGAATAACCTCTGATGCCTGACAAAAGAAATCGATCAGCGACGAACTGCAATCGCCTCAATCTCAATCTTCACATCTTTCGGCAGACGCGCCACTTCAACGCAAGAACGCGCCGGGAAAGTTGCATTATGCTCAGTGAAGAACGCTTCGTAAGTGGCGTTAACGGTCGCGAAATCGTTCAGATCTTTCACAAACACCGTGGTTTTCACGATATCGCCCACTTTCAGGCCCGCGGATTCCACGATGGCCTTCACGTTTTCCAGCGACTGACGCGCCTGAGCAGAAACGTCATCCGGTACTTCACCGGTTTTTGGGTTCACCGGGATCTGACCGGAAGTGATGATCATGCTGCCCAGATCAACGCCCTGAACGTATGGGCCGATAGCCGCGGGTGCATTTTCCGTCGCAAGTACTTTTGTCATGATTTCTCCAGGATAACAGCGTTAAAAAATTCTTAGGCATTATACACTTCATCCTTCGCGCTGCCTCATCGTTGGCCGCGTCCTCCTACCCCGATCACAGAGTTTTCTCTGCTCCCGGGGATATTCGGACTCGCCGCCTCAATGCCGCGCGAATGATTTCGTGAAACAGAAGGCCTCAATTAGTTAGCCAGCACCACATAATGAGAAAACTCTTTTTCGCAGTATTTGCATTTGAGTGCGATGTCTTTCTCGCGCTTTTTGACTGCAAAGCTGGATGAAACCGGCTCAGCGTGGCTGATGCAGTTGCTGTTCGGGCAGACCAGAACAGTGTCGATACGTTCCGGTAAGTTCGGGCGAGATTTCCCCACCACTTCGTAATCGTCGATGCGGTTAACGGTCGCATCCGGCGCATACAGGGACAACTGGTTCACCTGCTCGTCGGTCAGGAACGTGTTCTCGATTTTGATCAAATCTTTGCGGCCCATTTCGCCGGATGGCAGATTCAGACCGATAGTGATGCGCTGATCGGTTTCGGTCAGCTTGAACAGCGTCAGCAGCTTAAAGCCGATTTGCGCAGGGATATGGTCAATCACCGTGCCACGCTTGATGGCTTCTACCTGGAGTTTGTTATCGTGTGTCATGTTCATGTCCCCTTACAGTGCTAATTCGCGATTCAGAACCAGTGCCAGCAGCGCCTGGCGAGCAAAAATGCCGTTGCCAGCCTGCTGGAAATACCAGGCATGCGGCGTCTTGTCCACGTCGGTGGCGATCTCGTCGATGCGCGGCAGTGGATGCAGCACTTTCATGTTGCTGCGTGCGCCTTCGAGGTCGCTGGCGCGCAGGACGAATTGCGCCTTCACGTTGGCGTATTCGGACGGGTCCAGACGCTCTTTCTGCACGCGCGTCATATACAGAATGTCCACGTCGCCCATCACCTCTTCTATGCTGGCGTGCTGGCTCCAGGTGATGCTTTTTTCATCGAGCATATCGAGAATGTACTGCGGCATCGCCAGCGCGGCCGGGGCGATAAAGTAGAAACGGTTACCGTTAAATTTCGCCAGCGCCTGCGCCAGCGAGTGGACGGTGCGGCCATATTTCAGGTCGCCGACCATCGCGATATTCAGGTTCTCAAGCTGTCCCTGCGTTTCCTGAATGGTGAACAAATCCAGCAGGGTTTGCGTCGGATGCTGATTCGCGCCGTCACCGGCATTCAGAATCGGGATGCCGCCGGAAAACTCTGTCGCCAGACGCGCCGCGCCTTCCTGCGGATGGCGCATCACAATCGCGTCCACGTAAGTGCTGATCACTGAAATGGTGTCCGCCAGCGTTTCACCTTTTTTGCCCAGCGACGTGTTGCTGCTGTCAGAGAAGCCCACGACGCTCGCGCCCAGGCGGTGCATGGAGGTTTCAAATGACAGGCGGGTGCGCGTCGACGCTTCGAAGAAACAGCTGGCAATCACTTTATGCTTCAGCAGCTCGGGCTGTGGGTTGGCCTTCAGTTTTGCCGCGGTATCGAGAACCAATTCCAGCTCTTCGCGGCTGAGGTCATTGATGGAAATGATGTGTTTTTGATAAAGCGGATTCATGTTTATCTCCTGACGCCGGGCAAAAAAAAGCCCCTCAAATGAGGGGCTCTGGGAATAGGGTGAGCAACGGGAAGAAAAACGGCAGGCCAGCGTCTGTTTTCAGACGCGGTAAGACATGATGTCGAACACGCTTGAGCATGGCTTCCTCCCGGCAAATTGTCGGCGATTATACTCAGCTCGATTTTCTGATCAAGCGATTAATGCACACTTTACTCATCGCAAACGGTTCTCTCTGAATATTAATGCGTTCTGAGTAAATAATTAATTTGCTTGTGCACCAGCGGCGTGCGCTTCACCACGCGGGGCGCAACCCAGACAATACTGCTCCCGGCCACCACGCCTAAAATTTCCGGTAACTGGTGATAATCCAGAATTCGCGCTACGGCGCGGCCATATCCCGCTACCGTGTGGATAAGGATAAACTCGCTATTGTGCTCAACGCTGACCACCATTTCAGAGATCGAACGCGCCGCATCGGGGGCGGGGCGCAGCTGCGGATTCATGGAATAAATCTTTTGGCCTTTCGCATTGCGAATTTTTATAACGCCAAGCAACTTCAGCAGTCGGGAAACGCTCGACTGGCTGATACTGTCAAACCCGCGCTCTTGCAAATCGCGGCGTATTTCTTCCTGGGAAAGGTAACTTTTTTCGCTGATCAGGCTCTGGCAAACCCTGAGCTGAAGCTGTTCTTTTGGGGAGTAATCTCCGTATTCCGTCATATCTAATCCCATTTGATGGCCAAAAATGTCCGGTGGCGCCGCACCGAACCGGGGTCCGGATAAGCACAGCGCCATCCGGCAAATTACAACAACGCACCCAGGCTTAACGCCGCCATGATCACTACCGTCAGAATGCCGAGCAGCGGCGCAACCCATTTCAGGTAGCGCACGTAAGGTACGCGGGCGATGGCAAGGCCACCCATCACAACGGCAGACGTCGGCGTGATCAGATTGACGATGCCAGATGCGGACTGGTACGCGGTCACGACCAGGTCGCGGTTGACGTTAGCGAAATCGGCGAGCGGCGCCATGATCGGCATCGTCAGAACGGCCAGGCCGGAGGAAGAAGGCACAAGAAACGACAGCACAACTTCCAGCCAGTACATCACGTTGATGAACGCCACCGATGACAATCCGGTAACCAACCCTTCAGCACTGTGCAAAATCGTGTGCGTAATCATGCCCTTATCCATGACGACTACGATACCGCGTGCGATGCCGATAATCAGCGCGACGCCCAGCAAATCCCGCGCCCCGTTGATAAATGTTGAGGTCAACTCTTCCTCACTCATACGGGCAATCAGGCCGACGATAATCGCACTGGCGAGGAACACGGCGGAAATCTCCGCCATCCACCACCCCAGCACCGCCACGCCGTAAATCATCACCGCGAAGGCGAGGGCGAAAATCACCAGAATCACTTTGCGCACCGGGGTGAATTCCAGCGACTGCTCGCCTTTGTTGCCCAGGAAATGGCTGCGGTTCTCTTCCAGTTTGTCGGCGACGATCGACAGGGACGGATCCTGGCGCACTCTACGAGCGTAGCGCATCACCCACGCCACGCAGATGAGCCAGCCGATCACCAGTAGCGCGACGCGCAAAACGATCCCGTTGGTGAAAGGAATGCCCGCCGCGTTGGCAGCGATCACCGTGGCGAAGGGGTTGATGGTCGAACCGAGCGTGCCGATGCCTGCGCCGAGCAAAATGGTGGAGGCGGCGACAACCGGATCGAAACGGGCGGCCAGCATTACCGGCACTAACAGCGTGTAGAACGGCAGCGACTCTTCGGCCATGCCGTAGATCGTGCCACCCGCGGCAAACAGCGCCATCAGGATCGGGATCATCCACTCTTCGTGCCCGCGCAAACGCGTGGTGACGCGCTCGATCCCCGCGTCAATCGCCCCGGTTTTGGTGACGATCCCCAGGAACCCGCCGATGATCAGGATAAACAGCGCCACGTCGATTGCGCCCGCCTGGCCGCTGACCGGATCGTACAGCCCGGCGATCGGGGCCATTAGCACTGAAACGATCCCCTGTGGATGCGCTGCGACGTGCGCGTACGTTCCGGCAACAGGGACTTCTTTACCGAGCGCGGCGTTCATCGCCATCTGGTAGTGACCGGCCGGAATAACCCAGCTCAGCGCGGCCACGACGGCAATGAGAAAAAAGAGAATGGTGTAAGCGGAAGGAAATTTGAACTTGCCCATGATGTTCTCCTTACCCCGGCGCAGTCTCAGGCCGCGCCGGGCGGTGATTAGTCGCCGAGTGTCGCCACCATGACCGCTTTAATGGTGTGCATGCGGTTTTCAGCTTCGTCGAAGACGATAGAGTTCGCGGATTCGAAGACCTCTTCCGTCACTTCCAGCCCTTTCAGGCCGTAGGCGATTTCGATTTCGCGGCCCATTTTGGTGTGCTCGTTATGGAACGCCGGCAGGCAGTGCATGAACTTCACGTTCGGATTGCCGGTGGCTTTCATTACCTGCGAATTGATCTGATACGGCTTCATCAGGCTGACGCGCTCGGCCCAGGCCTCTTTCGGCTCGCCCATCGATACCCACACGTCGGTGTAGAGGAAATCTGCGCCGTGCACGCCTTCGTTGACGTCGTCGGTTAAGGTGATGCGCGCACCGGTTTGTTTGGCGATCGCGCGGCATTGCTCAATCAGCCCGGCTTCCGGCCAGAACGATTTCGGCGCGACCAGGCGGATATCCATGCCCATTTTTGCCGCGCCTACCATCAGTGAGTTGCCCATGTTGTTGCGGGCATCACCGAGGTACGCGAAGCTCAGCCCCGGCAGCGTTTTGCCTGGCGCGTGCTCCAGCATGGTCATCAGATCGGCGAGGATTTGCGTCGGGTGGAATTCGTCGGTTAATCCGTTCCAGACCGGCACGCCCGCGAATTCACCCAGTTCTTCGACGATCTGCTGGCCGTAGCCGCGATATTCGATGCCGTCATACATCCGCCCCAGTACGCGGGCGGTGTCTTTCATCGACTCTTTATGCCCAATCTGCGAGCCCGTTGGGCCGAGATAGGTCACCTGCGCGCCCTGGTCGAATGCCCCGACTTCAAACGCGCAGCGGGTGCGGGTGGAGGTTTTTTCAAAAATCAGCGCAATGTTTTTACCGACGAGCGTTTGCTTTTCGCGGCCCGCTTTTTTGGCGGCTTTCAGTTCGATGGCGAGATCGATCAGGTACTGAATTTCTGCCGGGGTGTAGTCCAGCAGCTTGAGGAAATTACGGTTTTTCAGGTTAATGGTCATGGGTGGATCCTTTTTAAAAGTGTGCTGTCTGATGCCCTCACCCTCTCCCACCGGGAGAGGGAGAAAACATCGCCTCTCATCTTGGGTGGAGGGGGAAAACCGACCTGTCGCGCAGGGTTAGGGGTTTAATTCCCCCTCCCTTTGGGAGAGGGGTAGGTTGAGGGAAAAATGTGCCTCAGTGGCAAATCAACGTGCCTTTGTCCCCGGCCAGAATCGCCGCACCGTCGGCCAGCGCGCCAATCCCGGCGATGCCTCTGCACGTCTCGACAAACTCACGGCAGGCGGCGACTTTTGGCCCCATCGAACCGGCGTCGAAATGCATATTTCTGAGCACCTCCGGCGTCACCTGTGCCAGCGGACGCTGTGTCGGTTTGCCCCAGTCGAGATACACCGCATCGGCGTCCGTCAGGATCAGCAGCGCGTCGGCCTCAATCTGGCGAGCGAGCAGTGCGGCGGAGAGATCTTTGTCGATCACCGCCTCGATGCCGTGGTAGCCGTTGGCGTTTTCCACCACCGGCACGCCGCCACCGCCGTTACAAATCACCAGGTGATCGCGCTCAATCAGCGCCGTAATGGCGTCTTTTTCGACGATGCGTTTGGGCTGTGGAGAAGGCACTACGCGGCGGAAGTACGGTCCATCGGCCTTAAATTTCCAGCCTTTTTCTGCTCCTAGCGCGCTGGCCTGTTCCTCGCTATACACCGGGCCAATGTATTTCGTCGGATTGCGGAATGCGGGATCCGCGGGGTCGACTTCTACCTGGGTGAGCAGGACGCTCACTTCACGCTGCGGCAGATTATTTTTGAGCGCTTGCTGGAGCATGTAGCCGATCATCCCCTGGCTTTCGGCCCCGAGAATGTCGAGCGGATAGGGGGTGACGTTGGTGTAGGCGCTGTTCTGTAATGCCAGCAGCCCGACCTGCGGCCCGTTGCCGTGGACCAGCACCACGCGCCACTGCGCCGTCAGCCCGGCAATGGTGCGGGCGGCCAGCTCAATATTTTGGCGCTGGATATCGGCTTCCAGCGGCTCGCCGCGTTTCAACAGTGCATTGCCGCCGAGCGCCACGACCAGAGTGGGTTTTCGTTCCATGATGGCTCCTTTAAATTCCGTCTCGTTCCAGTGGACAGCTCATGCAGCGTGCGCCGCCGCGACCGCGTCCCAGTTCGTCGCCGGGAATTGGCAGCACGGTAATGCCTGCTTTATCGTATTTTTCGTTGGTCCAGATGTTGCGCTCGTAGCCAATCACCACGCCGGGGCGGAGGGTCAGCACGTTGTTGGCGTCGTTCCACTGTTCACGTTCGGCTTCAAACGCGTCGCCGCCGGTGGTGATCAAGCGTACCTGATTGATACCCAGTGCTTTTTCGATGGCGTGCAGCAGATCGGTTTCCTGCGTACGCAGCAGGCCGCCGCGTCCGTCAGGCGTGAGCGTCCAGCACTGGGCGTCTTTACGCACCACTTCCGGATAAACGGAGAAAGTGTCGACGTCGATGTGGGTCATGACGGTGTCGAGATGCATACATGAGCGGTGTTTTGGCAGCTCAACGGCGATAACGCGTTCTGCCTGGCGATGCGTAAACAGGCTTTGCGCGAGGAATTCAACGCCCTGCGGCGTAGTGCGTTCCGACAGGCCAATTAATACCGCGCCGCGACCAATCACTAATACGTCGCCGCCTTCCAGGGTGGCGTGATCGTAATTAATATTTTCATCGCCGAAATACTTAATAAAATCGCCATCGGCAAAATCAGGATGCCAGCGATATATTGCGCGAAGATTATTGGTTTCACGCTGACGCGCCGGTTTTGCCATGGGGTTAATAGAAACGCCGTTATAAATCCAGCACGACGTATCACGAGTAAATAAATGGTTGGGCAATGGCTTCATAATAAAATCATTTGCTGTGTGCGTATCGACCACCATATTTTTAATAAAGGCCGGAATTTCGCCGTAGGTTAAGCCACCGCTTAAACGACGCGCCAGTTCGCGATGCGGCATATCTGCCAGCCAGCCGCGAACGTCATTAGCAAAGGTGGGGCCGAGGCGATAATCTGAGATTTGGGTATCCAGCAGCCAGGCTTTGGCGTCTGCGATATCAAGTGTTTGGGTGAGAAGATCGGTTAACAACAGAACTTCCACACCCTGATCGCGCAGCGTATTTGCGAAAATGTCATGCTCTTCACCCGCCCGCTCAACGGATAATACGTCATCGAATAAGAGCTCCTGACAATTCGACGGAGTTAAGCGTTTCAGACTTAAATTTGGGCGGTGCAGCATAACGCTACGCAATTGACCAATTTCAGAACCGACGTAATGCTTTTCCATAATTATTCCTTTAACTTTTTTTCAGAATAAAAAGGGCTGTGCTATGAATCTGTGTTTATTTCATAGCCCTTTAAGCTCAATTGTTTTCACGGCTTATAGTAGGCGGCTTGAAATTACAGAATGTGATATTGCTCACGTCGGATCGGGTAATAAGAGGTTTGTTTTCTATTGCATGATTCGCATCAGATAATGATTAGTTAGTCATTATCTTAATATGAATGGCTACGCGTTATTAACACTCGTTATGTGTGGTTGTTATTATTTTGTTGGTTATTGGCGATATTTGATATTTTCTATCTTATTGATTTAAGTGAATTAATTTACGGGTGTGGAATAGCTATGCAAAAAGTCTCATTAACTATTACGGACTTAAAGAGAATCAGTAAATAATTATTTATTTTAAGAGCAAATTTTCAAAGTAATGAAGTGTGAACGAGAAGTGGTTTTTTAGATTACATATTTCTAATCAATGGATTAGTTGCATGCTGAAAGGACGCTACGCTCATGTTATGCATAATCCCTGCATAAAAGTGGGAAACGCATTAACAGCGGTTTAACACATTTCCCGATAAACATGCGCTGTCGCAAGGATGACGTAAAAAGGAGTGGTATGGCAGTGGGAATTCTCGTATAAAAGATTAAAATGAAACATTGTTTTATATTGAGGGTTTAAACATGATCGTTGGCAATATTCACCACTTACAGTCCTGGCTGCCGGAAGAGTTGCGTCAGGCTATCGAACACGTCAAAGCGCACGTCACCGACGCGACAACGCTCGGTAAGCACGATATCGACGGTAACAACCTGTTTTATCTGGTCTCTGAAGATATGACCCAGCCGTTTGCAGAGCGTCGTGCGGAGTATCACGCGCGCTATCTGGATATCCAGATTGTGTTGAAAGGCCAGGAAGGGATGACCTTCAGCACCTTGCCACACGGCACGCCGGATACCGACTGGCTGGCGGACAAGGACATTGCGTTCCTGCCAGAAGGCGAGCAGGAAAAAACCGTCGTATTAAATGAAGGCGATTTTGTGGTGTTCTATCCGGGCGAAGTTCACAAGCCGCTGTGCGCCGTGGGGAGCGCTGCTCAGGTCCGCAAAGTCGTCGTGAAGATGCTGGTGGGCTAACTTTTTTTGGCCCGGCGCTTCCTGGCAGCCGGGCCTGGAACGTTACCGCGTTGTTACATCATTTCGTGATCCAGTCTAAAATTTCACCTCTTTCTGCGCTTTCCCGGTTTACCTCTTCCTTTATCGCGTCATAGTATGAGAGATAAATTAATGAACAGTGTTCTATAATGTAGAACAAAATGATTCAGCAAGGAGATCTCATGCAGCAGACCGTGCAGTTTTCGGGGATAATTCCGCCAGTCTCCACCATCTTCTCCGCCGATGGACAGTTTGATAAACACGGCACCGCCGCGCTCATCGATGACATGATTAGCGCAGGTGTTGATGGCCTGTTCTTTTTAGGCAGCGGGGGAGAATTCTCGCAGCTAAACGCCGAAGAGCGTAAAGCGATCGCCCGTTTTACTATTGATCACGTCAATCGCCGTGTGCCCGTTCTGATCGGCACTGGTGGCACCAACGCCCGGGAAACCATTGAACTTAGCCAGCATGCTCAGCAAGCGGGGGCAGACGGAATCGTTGTCATTAATCCGTACTACTGGAAAGTATCCGAACAAAATCTGATTCACTATTTCCAGCAGGTGGCGGACAGCGTGACGCTGCCGGTGATCCTGTATAACTTCCCGGCGCTCACCGGCCAGGATCTGTCGCCGACGCTGGTGAAAACGCTGGCGGATTCTCGCCGCAATATCGTGGGTATCAAAGACACCATTGATTCCGTTGCCCATCTGCGCAGTATGATCCTGACGGTGAAACCGGCTCACCCGCACTTCTCCGTGCTGTGCGGTTACGACGATCATCTGTTTAACACCCTGCTGTTGGGCGGCGATGGCGCGATATCGGCCAGCGGCAATTTTGCCCCGCAGGTCTCGGTGAAATTGCGTCAGGCGTTCCGCGATGGCGATCTGGCTCAGGCCGCACATTACCACCAGACGCTGCTGCAAATTCCGCAGATTTATCAGTTGGACACACCGTTTGTGAACGTCATTAAAGAAGCGATTGTGCTGTGCGGACGTCCGGTTTCCACGCATGTATTACCGCCAGCCCAACCGCTGGATGATGCTCGCAAAACGCAGCTCAAATCGCTGTTACAACAGCTCAAGCTCTGCTGAGGCGCAAGAATACGATGTCGATAGAAACGATTTTTACGCCGCAGAGCGACGCCTTTTATTCCGTCACCACGCACGCGGCTGGCCCGCAAGGTGCGCTGCCCTTGACGCCGCAGATGCTAATGGAATCGCCAAGCGGCAATCTGTTTGGTATGACGCAAAATGCGGGTATGGGTTGGGATGCGAATAAACTCACCGGAAAAGAGGTGCTGATTATTGGCACGCAGGGGGGGATCCGCGCAGGGGATGGGCGTCCGGTCGCGTTGGGTTACCACACGGGGCACTGGGAAATCGGTCTGCAAATGCAGGCGGCAGCGAAAGAGATTACTCGCCACGGCGGGATCCCGTTTGCCGCGTTTGTCAGCGATCCCTGTGACGGGCGTTCCCAGGGGACGCACGGGATGTTTGATTCCTTGCCCTATCGTAACGATGCGGCCATCGTGTTCCGGCGTCTTATTCGTTCCCTGCCAACACGCCGCGCCGTGATTGGCGTTGCCACTTGCGATAAAGGCCTGCCTGCGACCATGATCGCCCTGGCCTCAATGCACCATCTGCCGACCATTCTGGTGCCGGGGGGTGCCACGCTGCCGCCGACGTTTGGCGAAGATGCCGGAAAAGTGCAAACCATCGGGGCGCGCTACGCCAATGATGAACTTTCTTTGCAGGAGGCCGCCGAGTTGGGCTGTCGCGCCTGCGCCTCACCAGGAGGCGGCTGTCAGTTTTTGGGGACGGCGGGGACGTCGCAGGTAGTGGCAGAAGCACTCGGTCTGGCGCTTCCGCATTCCGCGCTGGCGCCATCAGGACAGGATGTGTGGCTGGAAATCTCACGACAGTCTGCCCGGGCGGTCATTGAACTGGATAATCGCGGTATTACCACGCGCGATATTCTGACCGAAAAAGCTATTGAAAACGCGATGGTGATCCACGCGGCGTTTGGCGGTTCCACCAATTTATTGCTGCACATCCCGGCCATCGCACATGCGGCGGGCTGCACGTTGCCGGACGTAGAGCACTGGACGCGTATCAATCGCAAGGTGCCACGGTTGGTGAGCGTGTTGCCAAACGGACCGGATTATCACCCGACGGTGCGCGCCTTCCTGGCGGGCGGTGTGCCAGAGGTGATGCTCCATCTGCGCGCGCTTGGCCTGTTGCATGAAGATGCCATGACCGTCACCGGCCAGACGGTGGGGGAAAATCTTGACTGGTGGCAGGCATCGGAGCGGCGTGCGCGATTCCGCCAGTGCCTGCGCGACCAGGACGGTGTCGATCCGGATGATGTGATCCTGCCGCCGGAGCGCGCCAAAGCCAGAGGGTTAACCTCGACGGTGGCGTTCCCGGTGGGCAATATCGCCCCAGAAGGCTCGGTCATAAAAGCCACGGCTATCGATCCGTCGGTGGTCGGTGAGGATGGTGTTTATCGCCATACTGGGCGGGCTCGGGTGTTTGTCTCAGAAGCGCGGGCGATTAAAGCCATCAAAAACGGTGAGATCGAGCAGGGCGACATTATGGTGGTTATTGGCGGCGGGCCGTCCGGGACCGGCATGGAAGAGACTTATCAGCTAACGTCGGCCTTGAAGCATGTGTCGTGGGGAAAATCGGTATCGCTTATCACCGATGCCCGTTTCTCCGGCGTCTCCACCGGCGCGTGTTTTGGCCACGTGGCCCCCGAAGCGCTGGCCGGCGGGCCGATTGGTAAGCTCCGCAATGATGACATCATCGAGATCGTTGTTGATCGTCTTTCCCTGACGGGCAGCGTGAACTTTATCGGCACGCCACACGCGCCGCTAACGCCTGACGAGGGGGCGGCGGAACTGGCGCGTCGTCAGCCACATCCCGAACTGCATGCGCATGATTTTCTGCCCGACGATACCCGTCTGTGGGCGGCATTACAGTCCGTCAGTGGGGGCACCTGGAAAGGGTGTATTTATGATACGGATAAAATTATCGAGGTTATTAACGCCGGTAAAAAAGCACTCGGATTGTAATTTTTAAATATTAACTCGTCTGCGAAATGTATTTCGTGGACGGTTTTTACATGCTCTAATTATATCGATTGATGGGAATTAAAAATTCTCTAAGCCATTAAAATAAAAGATCAAAACTATTTTTAATGGTCAAAATAATAACGACGCTAATCACAAAAGCAAAATATCATAATTCATAAATAAGAAATGAACATTGCGGGTAAAACGATCATCTCATTACACTTTATTAACACGAAACTGTGAAATCAGCACACGAAAAAAGGGTGTATTCCTGACGATGCACCAGGCGATGAATTTGCCTGGAACAGGTCCCTGACGTCTGCACCGTTCCACTCTCTGCGTTGGGGGTCCATATGCAATTAACCATGAAAGACAAGATTGGCTACGGGTTGGGTGATACCGCCTGCGGCTTCGTCTGGCAGGCGACGATGTTCCTGCTCGCCTATTTCTATACTGATGTCTTTGGCTTATCCGCAGGCATCATGGGCACGCTGTTTTTAGTGTCGCGCGTGCTGGATGCCGTGACCGATCCGCTGATGGGGCTGCTGGTCGACCGTACCCGGACGCGGCACGGGCAGTTCCGCCCGTTCCTGCTATGGGGCGCGATCCCGTTTGGCATCGTCTGCATGCTGACGTTTTACACGCCGGATTTCTCGGCCAACGGCAAAATCATCTACGCCTGCGTGACCTACATCCTGCTGACGCTGGTCTACACCTTCGTTAACGTGCCGTACTGCGCGATGCCTGGGGTGATCACTGCCGATCCGAAAGAGCGCCATGCCCTCCAGTCCTGGCGCTTCTTCCTGGCGGCGGCGGGATCGCTGGCTATCAGCGGCGTCGCCCTCCCGCTGGTGGGGATCATCGGTAAAGGCAATGAACAGCTGGGCTATTTTGGCGCGATGTGCGTGCTGGGGCTGAGCGGCGTAGTGCTGTTGTATGTCTGCTTCTTTACCACGAAAGAGCGCTATACCTTTGAGGTGCAGCCGGGTTCATCGGTCTCGAAAGACCTCAAACTGCTGTTCGGAAACACCCAGTGGCGCATCATGTGCGCATTCAAAATGATGGCCACCTGTTCCAACGTGGTGCGCGGCGGGGCTACGCTCTATTTCGTCAAATACGTGATGGATCATCCTGAAATGGCGACGCAATTCCTGCTTTACGGCAGTATCGCCACCATGTTTGGGTCGCTCTGTTCTTCCCGACTGTTGGGTCGGTTCGACCGCGTGAAAGCGTTCAAGTGGATTATCGTGGTTTATTCCCTGATTAGCCTGCTGATTTTCTTCACTCCAGCCGAGAATATGGCGCTGATTTTTGCCCTCAACATTGTGTTCCTGTTCGTCTTTAACACCACCACGCCGCTGCAATGGCTGATGGCTTCGGACGTGGTCGATTACGAAGAGAGTCGCAGCGGACGCCGCCTGGACGGGCTTGTGTTCTCAACTTATCTCTTCAGCCTGAAAATTGGCCTGGCGATTGGCGGGGCGGTGGTGGGCTGGATCCTGGCCTGGGTGAACTACTCCGCCAGCAGCAGCGTGCAGCCGGTTGAAGTCTTAAGCACCATCAAAATTCTGTTCTGCGTGGTGCCGGTGGTGCTCTACGTCGGCATGTTCATCATGCTTTCACTCTATAAGCTGTCCGATGCGCGCGTGGAAGCGATCAGCCAGCAGTTGCTGAAGCATCGCGCGGCGCGGGGTGAGGATATTCCTGCGGCGGCGACGGCGGCATCTCATTAAGAAGGAGGCAAAATGTACACTCTGAATAACCCGATTCTGACCGGCTTTAACCCGGACCCCTCGATGTGCCGCCAGGGAGAGGATTACTACATCGCCACATCCACGTTTGAGTGGTTTCCTGGCGTACGCATTTATCACTCCCGCGATTTGAAAAACTGGTCGCTGGTCAGTACACCGCTGGATCGCGTGTCGATGCTCGATATGAAAGGCAACCCGGACTCCGGCGGAATCTGGGCACCGTGTCTGAGCTATGCCGACGGGCAGTTCTGGCTGCTCTACACCGACGTCAAAATTGTCGATTCGCCGTGGAAAAACGGCCGCAACTTTTTAGTGACTGCGCCGTCCATCGAAGGGCCGTGGAGCGAGCCGATCCCGATGGGCAATGGCGGGTTCGATCCGTCGCTGTACCACGAAGACGATGGCCGTAAATTCTATATTTATCGTCCCTGGGGAGCGCGCCACCACAGCAATCCGCACAATACCATCGTTATGCAGGAGTACTTCCCGCAGACGCAGCGACTCTCGCCGGAACGTAAAACGCTCTTTACCGGTACGCCGCTGAGCTACACCGAAGGGGCGCATATTTATCGCAAAGACGGCTGGTACTATTTGCTTGTGGCGGAGGGTGGAACGAGCTATGAGCACGCCGTGGTCGTCCTGCGGGCGAAAACGCTGGAAGGCCCGTATGAACTGCACCCGGATGTGACGATGATGACCAGCTGGCATCTGCCTGAAAACCCACTGCAAAAAAGTGGGCACGGGTCATTGCTGGAGACGCACACCGGCGAGTGGTACATGGCGTATCTCACCAGCCGTCCGCAGCGTTTGCCGGGCATTCCCCTGCTCGCCTCCGGCGGGCGCGGCTACTGCGTGTTAGGGCGTGAAACGGGGATTGCGCGTATCACGTGGCGCGACGGATGGCCGTATGTTGAAGGCGGCAAGCATGCGCAATTGATCGTCCAGGGGCCGCAAATGACCGAGGGTCATGCCATCATGCAGCCCACCTGGCGTGACGATTTTGACGCCGACACGCTCGACCCTGAACTTCAGACGTTGCGCATTCCTTTCGACAGCACCCTCGGTTCACTAAGCGCACGCCCTGGTTTTTTGCGCCTGCACGGTAATGATTCACTCAACTCGACGTTTACGCAGTCTACCGTGGCGCGACGCTGGCAACACTTTGCCTTCCGCGCGGAAACCCGTATGGAGTTTGCTCCGCAGCACTTCCAGCAGAGCGCGGGAATAACTTGCTATTACAACACCAAAAACTGGAGCTACTGCTTTGTTGATTATGAGGAAGGGCTGGGGCGAACGCTGAAGGTGATCCAGCTTGACCATAACGTGCCGTCGTGGCCACTCCATGAGCAGCCAATTCTTGTTCCGGAGAATGCGCAGAGCGTATGGCTTCGCGTGGACGTCGATCGGCTGGTGTATCGCTACAGCTATTCGTTTGACGGTGAGGCGTGGCAGACTGTGCCGATCGCGTATGAGGCGTGGAAATTGTCGGATGATTATATTGGCGGACGCGGGTTCTTTACGGGGGCGTTTGTGGGCCTGCACTGCGAGGATATCAGCGGCGATGGCTGTTACGCCGATTTCGATTACTTCAGCTACGCACCGGTAGCTGAGTAGTCATCCCTCAGGCCGGGTAGCCCAGCGCGCGTGAGAGCTGTAGCCCGGCCTCCTCCAGTTGAAGACGAAAACGCGTCAGTTCGTTATCGTCCACGCGGGAGGTGAGCGTTGACAGGCTCAGCGCGGCAATCACGCGCGATTCATGATTCCACACCGGCACCGACACGCAGCGCACGCCTTGCTCGTTCTCTTCGCTGTCGAGGGCGTAACCTTGCGCACGCGTTTGCGCCAGCGCGGCCAGCAGATCCTCGCGGCAGGTAATGGTCGCAGGAGTAAACGTGGTGTAATGATATCCCTCCAGCAGCGGATTTAATTCTGCCTCATCCAGCCAGGCGATCAGCACCTTTCCGATGGCGGTGGCATGCACCGGCAGGCGGCGGCCAATGCGCGAATAGGCAATCGCGGCGAGCTTCCCTTCGATCTTCTCGATGTACACCCCTTCCCGTCCATCAAGAATACCCAGATGAGTCGTTTGCCCCGTATCACGGGACAGCGCGGTCAGCCAGCTTTTGGCCTTCTGACGGATATCCATCGAGCCCACCACAAAATGGCCGCGCTCGACCAGCTTCATGCCGAGGCGATATTTGCCGTTTTCGGGATTCTGATCGATATAGCCATAAAGTTGCAGCGTTTTGAGGAGCGAATGGAGGGTACTTTTGCTCAGCCCCATCAGTTTGCTGATGTCGGTGATCTTTAGCTCCGTGGCCTGCTCGTTAAACAGGTCCAGGATCTGCAATGCACGTTCAACAGACTGAATGATAGGCATAATGGCGGTTTGTCCACGCTGAAGTTAAGGCGAAAACGTACCCTTTTTACGCTGAAAAATCAATCGACTGCTGACCCTCTCCGCATCGGAAAGGGCCAGGATGAGGATTTTCAGACTGCCGAAAACTTATTTGCCGAGCGTCGCGACCATGACGGCTTTGATGGTATGCATACGGTTTTCTGCCTGATCGAAAACGATACTGGCTGCGGATTCGAACACCTCGTCCGTCACTTCCATTCCGCCATGCAGATCGAACTCTTTTGCCATCTGCTTGCCGAGCGCAGTGTGATCGTCGTGGAACGCAGGCAGGCAGTGCAGGAATTTCACGTTCGGATTGCCCGTCAGCGCCATCATTTCGCTATTCACCTGATAGCCCCGCAGCAGCGCGATACGCTCCGCCCATTTCTCTTTTGGCTCGCCCATCGACACCCACACGTCGGTATAGATAAAATCAGCGCCTTTCACGCCCGCCGCGACATCTTCTGTCAGCGTGATTTTCCCGCCGTTCTGCAACGCCAGCGCGCTGCACTCTGCGACCAGACGCTCTTCCGGCCAGCAGGCTTTTGGCGCAACCAGACGCAGGTCCAACCCCACCAGCGCCGCCGCCTCCAGCATCGAGTTGCCCATGTTGTTGCGCGCATCGCCCGCATACACCAGCGCCATCTCGTTAAAGGATTTGCCCGGCAGGTGTTCCTGCATGGTCAGCAAATCTGCCAGCAGCTGCGTGGGATGGAACTCGTTGGTCAGGCCATTCCACACCGGCACACCAGCGTACTGCGCCAGCGTTTCGACAACGTCCTGGCCGTGACCGCGATACTGAATGCCGTCATACATGCGGCCAAGCACGCGCGCAGTATCTTTAATTGATTCTTTATGCCCAATCTGGCTGCCGCTCGGGCCGAGATAAGTGACGCGAGCGCCCTGGTCAAATGCGGCAACTTCGAAAGAGCATCGTGTGCGAGTTGAGTCTTTTTCGAAGATGAGCGCGATATTTTTGCCAGTAAGCTTCTGTACTTCCTTGCCATTTTTCTTATCAGCTTTGAGTTGAGCGGCAAGCGACAACAGGGAATTGACTTGTGCAGGGGTAAAGTCGAGCAGTTTCAGGAAGTGTTTTTTATACAGTTCAGACATTTTATCCTCACATGGCAAACGCCACTTATTGAATTAAAATTCACTTTATATGTATGAATATTCATTTGCAACCCTGTTTCACAAATCTTTCTTACATTAGGTGGAGGCAAACACATCCGTGTGTGAAAATAGAAGTATCTGCCGAACTTTAAAGAGGAACGAGCCATGGCAAACCCAGAACTGCTGGAAGAGCAACGCGAAGAGACGCGCCTGATCATTGAAGAGCTGCTGGAAGACGGCAGCGATCCGGACGCGCTGTATACCATCGAGCACCATTTCTCTGCAGATGACTTTGAATCGCTGGAGAAGCTGGCGGTAGAAGCGTTCAAAATGGGTTACGAAGTGACCGAGCCAGAAGAGCTGGAAGTGGAAGAGGGCGAAACCGTCATCTGCTGCGATATCCTGAGCGAAGGCGCGCTGAAAGCGGAACTTATCGACGCGCAGGTAGAACAGCTGATGGATCTGGCCGATAAATTCGAAGTGGAATACGACGGCTGGGGGACTTACTACGAAGATCCGAATGGTGAAGACGGCGACGACGAAGATGATGAAGACAGCATCGACGAAGACGACGACGGCGTACGTCACTAAGTGTTATTCGCGGCAGCTTCGGCTGCCGCATCAGGAACCCCCATGGATTACCCGCAGATTCTCTCCCCTGTTCTGAACTTCCTCCAGTGCCCGACTCCGCAAGCGTGGATCGATAAAGCCCGCGATCCCGCGAATTTACCGCTGCTGCTCACTGACCACATGGTGTGCGAGCTTAAGGCCGCGCAGACTGCGCTCCTGCTGGTGCGTAAATACGTCGCCGATAAACGCGGTGCGGATGCGTTACTCGACTGGCTCAAGCCGTACGAAGCATTCACCTTCCGCGAAGGGCCGGAACCTGATTTTGTTGCCCTGCATAAGCAGATTAGCAAAAGCGTGATGCCGAAAACCGACGACCCGTGGGGGCAGGCGCTTATCGACAGTATGGTTCTGCTGATAAAAGAAGAGTTGCACCACTTCTGGCAGGTGCGTGAGGCGATGCTGACGCGCAACATTCCGTACGTCAAAATCACCGCCAGCCGCTACGCCAAAGGCATGCTGAAAGAAGTCCGTACTCACGAACCGCTGACGCTGATCGATAAACTGATCTGCGGGGCATATATAGAAGCGCGCTCTTGTGAACGCTTCGCCGCGCTGGCGCCGTACCTGGATGACGACCTTCAAAAGTTCTATTTGTCGCTACTGCGCTCGGAAGCGCGTCATTACCAGGACTATCTGACACTTGCCCAACAGGTGAGCGACAACGATATCTCTTTACGGATACAGATTTTTGGCGAAATAGAAGCCACACTTATCTCGACACCGGACGAGGAGTTTCGCTTTCATAGCGGCCTGCCAGTGTAACCCGTCACTGCAAAAAGGATGCGAGATGAGAAGAACGTGGAAACCTATTGTCGCCGTTGCCGTACTGGCCGCCGCAGTGGCCTTCTGGGTCTATTACGACAAACAACGTCTGCAGCACACCCCTGAATATCGCCTTGATACCACGCTCAACAGTATGCCCGCGTGGCAAGTGCTCAAGGAGCAGGATCCTGCGTTCCAGGAACGTATTCGCGCTCAGATCCTGGCGATGCAGAAAGAGGGTGATTCCGAGCAGCACATCATCGACGTGATCCAGCCGCAAATTCTGCGCCTGCAGATGTCGCGGCTGCAAAATGCGCCCGACGCCAACGTGGTGGATTACATGCGAGCGAACATGGAGCAGACCGCTGCCATTCAGAAAGTGAGTGACGACGCCTGTTTCCGCTTTCTGTATCCCGATGTGAAAGGCGGTATCAATCCGCTGCGGGTGCTGGATAAACCGATGATGGAGCGCCGTATGCAGGCCGACGCCGACATGATGCGTGCCGCGTATGGTCAGAACAAACATACCGTGACGCCGCAGGAACGCGAAACGGCCGTTGCGGATGTGCGACCGATCATGAAAGAGCTGGCCGAGAAATACGGCGAGGATATTCAGCTGTTGCAAACCCCTGATCAAGCGACGGGAAAAGAGAAGGTGTCGTGCGATATGGTGCAGGAGATGTGGGCAAAGGTGCTGAAACTGCCTGAAAACCACGCCGCAGGCGTGATTCGGCTCGCGGTTTCAGAACTGGAATAGGCGTTACGCTGGTTTTTTCGACACTTAGCACCGGAATAGCGCTCTGCCGCTTGCAAGGCAGCGCGTGACAGGTATAATCCACAACGTTTCCGCATCATCCCCTTCAGTGCCGAAGTGGCGAAATCGGTAGACGCAGTTGATTCAAAATCAACCGTAGAAATACGTGCCGGTTCGAGTCCGGCCTTCGGCACCAAAAGTATGTAAATGGACCTCAACTGAGGTCTTTTTTTATGTCTAGAATCCAGCCCCCGCAAGGTTTTGCCCCGCTTTTCAGTCAACCGACGTCAATCTGAGTTACCCCACATCAACATGCTTGTGAGTATATAACCGAGTATATATGCTGGTTCGATAAAGCTTATATACTCACGGCAACATATGGAAGGAATACCATCATGGCCCTGACTGATACCAAGGTGCGTTCGGCAAAACCTGAAGCAAAGGAATACTCGCTCGTCGATGGCGACGGCATGTTTTTGTTGATACATCCTAACGGCTCCAAATATTGGCGCTTCCGTTTCCGCTTTGCTGGTAAGCAGCACCTGATGGCATTTGGTGTTTACCCCGAAACGTCACTGGCTGATGCTCGTCAAAAGAGGGAAGAGGCCAGGAGGCTTGTTGCTGCCGGCGTCGATCCTCGTGAGCATAAGCGTGCAGTAAAAGAAGAACAGGCTAAAGATGTCATCACATTTGAATCTGTTGCCAGAGACTGGCACGCTAGCAATCAAAAGTGGTCTGAGTCGCATAGTGGCCGTGTTCTTAAAAGTCTGGAAGATAATCTGTTCGATGCGATTGGTAAGCGAAATATCGCTGAGTTAAAAACCAGAGATTTACTTATTCCCATTAAAGCCGTAGAGATGTCTGGGCGTCTTGAGGTGGCGGCTCGTGTACAGCAACGAACAACAGCAATAATGCGCTTTGCCGTGCAGAGTGGCTTAATTGACTACAACCCCGCACAAGAGATCGCTGGCGCGGTCGCTACCGCTAAACGACAGCATCGTGCTGCGCTAGAACTTAATCGTATTCCTGAACTACTTCATCGTATCGACACATATACCGGCAGACCATTAACACGCTTAGCTGTGGAGCTAACGTTGTTGGTTTTCATTCGATCTAGTGAATTGCGTTTTGCACGTTGGTCAGAAGTGGATTTTGAAACAGCTATGTGGACGATTCCGGGAGAGCGTGAGCCACTGGAAGGTGTGAAGCATTCACATCGAGGATCAAAGATGCGTACTCCTCATCTTGTTCCTTTATCCCGCCAGGCTCTGACCATTCTGGAACAGATCAAAAGAATGAGTGGAAATCGAGAGCTGATCTTCGTTGGCGATCATGATCCACGTAAACCCATGAGCGAGAATACGGTGAACAAGGCGCTGCGCGTAATGGGGTATGACACGAAGGTCGAAGTTTGTGGGCATGGTTTTAGGACGATGGCTTGTAGTTCATTGATTGAGTCGGGAATGTGGTCGAAGGATGCAGTAGAACGGCAGATGAGTCACCAGGAACGTAACTCTGTGCGTGCGGCTTATATTCATAAGGCCGAGCATCTGGGGGAACGCAGGCTAATGCTGCAGTGGTGGGCGGATTATCTGGATGCGAATCGGGAGAAGGGGGTTAGTCCGTTTGATTTTGGGAGAGTCAATAAACTAAATCATTTATGATTCAATGGAGTGCGTAACTTCTTGTTAATTCATGTTCACCGAAGTCTTCCTTTGAACGACGCTATTTTAGCAATGTACCTAGGAGTTCCGGGTTAGAAGCGGTTTATGGCTTAGCCACAGAAGAATTGGTCTGATCTATTAACACTGCCGCTTCATGTAATAAAGGGAAGCAGCTAGCTTCCCTTTATTTTTTACAAAATATCAAGCTGTCCAGCGATTAGAAGCAAGCTCAGCTTGTTTCAGTATTAACTCAACTGCATCCGCTGTTTTGTCTGGTGGATATTTATATTTGCGTAGTGTCTGACGCACCAGAATCCGTAATCTTGCTCGTACACTTTCACGTATCTGCCAGTCTACAGTGGTGGATTGGCGTAGCTTTAAAGTGACCTCAATTGCTAGTTTTTTTAGTATATCATCGCCCAATTCCCTAACGGCACTTTCATTTTCAGCCAGTGCATCGTAGAAGGCAATTTCGTCTGGATCCAGACCAAGTGCATCGTCACGAGCCATGGCTGCTTGAAACTCTTTTGCCATCTGGATCAATTCTTCTATAACTTGAGCAGTTTCAATAGCACGGTTATTGTATTTGAGCAGCACAGCTTTAAGTCGATCGGAGTATTTCTTTTCTTGAACGACATTATTATTAGTGCGAGCATGAATTCCATCATTCAGAAGTTTTTGGAGAAGTTCTACGGCTAGGTTTCGTTGTGGCATATCGTGTACTTCCTGTAAAAATTCGTCAGAAAGTAAGCCGATATTAGGCTTATCTAGCCCAGCAAGTGCAAACACATCATCTACACCGGTGGCGATAATGGCATTGTCTAGAATACGACCCAGCAAAGAGTTTTTCTCAGACTGGCTGAGTTTTTTATCAGTGGAGGTGAGTTTAATAATTGCTACTTTCACTGCTGAAAGGAAAGCCAGCTCTTTCTGCATCGGTTTTGCTTCATCTAGAGTACTACACAGTGACCATGCTTTGTTCAGCGCAAGTACAACGTCAAAATAACGTTTTTTTCCGTCCTTAAGTCCCAGAATATAATTTGCTGCATCAAGAAGAACATATTGCGGGTTATTCTCAAATACTGAATAATCTAAGCCAGCATCGGTAGTAGTTTTAGCGAACATACTGTGAATAACATCGAGCTTTTCCATCATAACTGAAAAAACGTCACTGGCATCAATCGTTGTTCGACCTTTACCTTTGGAGTCAGTATATATTTTCAGAGCTTGTTTTAACTCATTGGCAATACCAATGTAATCTACAACCAGCCCCCCCGGTTTATCTTTAAAAACTCGGTTTACGCGAGCGATAGCCTGCATCAGATTATGACCACGCATTGGTTTATCTATATACATGGTATGACAGCATGGCGCGTCAAACCCGGTAAGCCACATATCACGCACTATGACCAGCTTTAGCGGATCGTTAAGATCTTTAAACCGTGATTCCAGCCGTTTTTTGGTCTGCTTATTGTAGATGTGCGGCTGGAGGTGACTTAAATCCGAAGCCGAGCCTGTCATGATGATTTTTATTTCACCCTTATCGACATCCTCGCTATGCCATTGTGGACGCAATGAAACAATAGCATCATACAGCTTCACACATATTTCACGGCTCATGGCAACAATCATCGCCTTACCGTACAGCATGGCATTACGCGCCTCAAAATGCTGGACTAGATCGGCGGCAACTAGACTGATCCGAGTTTCAGAACCAACCAGTTTTTCCAGGCGACTCCAATCTCCCTTGGTTTTCTCTCTTTGATCCGTCTCTTCGTCTTCAACAAGCTCATCGACTTGCTCGGACAGCGCTTCCAGTTCTTCATAATTGAGATCGAGTTTCGCCAATCTCGATTCGTAGTATATCGGGACTGTCGCGCCGTCTTCTACTGCATCCTGAATATCGTAGATTGACACATAATCACCAAATACTGCGCGGGTATCTTTGTCTTCAAATGAAACAGGTGTTCCGGTGAAGCCGATAAACGATGCATTCGGCAGCGCATCACGCATGTGTTTCGCGTAACCATACTTGTAACTTCCAGTGCCATGGTCCAGAGTGGCACTCAGGCCATATTGACTACGGTGAGCTTCATCAGAGATCACTACGATATTGCTGCGCTGATTTAGCACCGGATGTGTTTGTTCATTGTCCAGTGGTGCAAATTTCTGCACAGTGGTAAAAATAATACCTCCTGATTCGCGCATATTGATTAACTCGCGAAGCTGATCACGGTCAGTTGCTTGTAATGGCTCTTGCTTAAGTAAATCCTGCGCCTGACAAAACGTGGCATACAGTTGCCCGTCAAGATCGTTACGGTCAGTTACCACCACGATCGTTGGATTATTCATCTCCACCTGTTGTAGTAGTTTCCCTGCATAACAACACATGGAAATACTTTTTCCTGAGCCTTGAGTGTGCCATACCACCCCAGCTTTTTTACTACCAGGAATAATGTTGCTGCGTAAAGGTAAACGCTTACCGGTGGATGCAACGATCGTTGCCGCAACCGCTTCACGCACTGCATGGAACTGATGGTAGGCGGCAATTTTTTTAATAATTCTTTTGCCATCACTTTCAAACAGTACGAAGTAGCGAATGTAGTCAAGCAGTAGTTTCCGGTTAAAAAATCCTTTAACTACTGTTTCCAGTTGCCAATCAAATTGTGGTTTATCCTCTTCATTGGTTAATGTTTTCCAAGGGAGAAAGCGTTCTTTGTTAGCTGTAAGAGAACCAATTCGAGCATTATAGCCATCACTAACTACAAGCACCTCATTGCAAATAAACAAATCACTGAGTTCGCTTTTATAAGTCTGTAATTGATTAAACGCTGACCAGATATCAGCTTGAGCATCGATTGGGCTTTTCAATTCGATGACTATCATGGGCAGGCCGTTGATATAGCCGATCACATCAGGACGACGCATCTGCTTCGTTCCTTGGATGAATAACTGATTGACTACTGTAAAGCGGTTATGATGTGGCTTATTAAAATCTATTAGTAGCGCTTTATCATGAATGACTTTATCGTCTTGCTTGTACTGCACTGGCACGCCTTCGAGTAGCAAATGATGGAAGGCTTTGTTATTAGCAACTAGGTCTGGGCTATCTGCATGAGTGATACGAATTATCACCTCCTCCAACACAAAAGTAGGAAGATGCGGGTTGATCTTTTGTAATTGAGTTAATAATACAGGACGCAAAAAAACATCATGGAACGAAGTCCTGAGTGGATCTTTGCCATCATGAGCAATAACTGGCCCGTGTAAAATTTCCCATCCTTCTTGTGCAAACCATTGTAAACAGGAAACTTCTAATGTGGTTTCATTCATCAGTGTTCCCCTCAATTAATTTTTCAAGCAATGCTTCTAGGCACTCATTGTGATCATCTGTATACCAAATGGGGAAAATATTAGCTTTAGCAAGTTCCTTTTGTCTGCTAATGCGCTCAGCTTCATTCTCTAATTTCAGAAAGGCATAATGTCTCGGCATATTTGAATGACCTTTTTGATGCATTAGTTCTCTAAGGCAAAGAATAGTTCTATCTACTGTCAAACTGCACCCTAAGAATAATAATGAATTATGTGAAAGCACTTCAATAACATCGATAAGACCACGTGATTCTTGATAGTGACTAATGTATTCTTCTTTTGTTAAAATTCGTCCTCGGGTGTTAGTTGCTACACCGTGTAATTTCAATAGGACAGTTTTTCCTTCTGCCAAAATTTTTGGGAGAAGAAGGGCGTCTTTGCCTATTAGAATTTCATCAAAATTGATATTCTCAGCCGAGTAGCATCGGTCTATTACATTGTCAAAATTTGTAGTTATAACACTTTTTTTAAAAACTGAAGGAATTCTTTGGATGACACCATTAATTATCCTGGTGGCAGAAAAAATATTTTCTATCTGTTCAAAAAAACTTCCGGGAGTTAAGTTTTCTAATAATAATTGAGCTGCTTCTTCGTAATCACCTGATTTGATAACATGATCGAATTTTTCTTCTTCTATTTCTGATTGTTTATGTAATTTATAAAGAAAGTCTGTCCACCCTGGATAGTTGCTGGGGATAGATAAACCAGCTCCGATAAAAGGAATAAGCATACCTCTGGTATAAATACCTTTAATGTTATTAAATCTGTCCTCTTGATCAAATTGCTCTAATATTTCATCAGCCTTTTCAATAAAAGTTACTTTTCTTTGGTCTAACCATTCTAAATATGCCTCATTATAAAGAGATTCATCAAGAGTTTGCAGTATAATATCCCTTAAAAAATTACTTCCTGCGATACTAACACCTCCTTCTTCGTTAAGATAATCGCGAAATAATTTATCATAATACTCCATTGGAAATCTCCTCAATAGAAATTTCTCCTGAAAGGAGTTTAGGTGTTATTGCCTCCCGAATATTTATTAATTCCCTTGTCTGCTTACAGTTGTTTTCAATGAATAAATATAACAACTTTACTTTTTGAGTATAAACGTTAACAAGATGAGCCGGAGGCTTTACCAATGGTATCGGGTTGAAATTTTTCTTACTTATTTCAGCAAACGTTGTGCCGCTCGCTCTAGCCAATATTTCTGGCATGTTTGCCGCACACCATTGTAACACGAACTCAGGGGAGAGCTCATAGCTACATTTCATTGCAATATATCCTTGGTTAATTGCAATAGGTATTTTTGAAATAGCTAGATAGCCAACTGGGGCACGGGATGACATTAAAACAGTATCAACTGGAAGCAATCCGGAAGATATTTTACTTAATCCAGATTGAGTTATTCTTCTCTCTGTGTGGATCAAAATTTTATCTTGCAGACCTGATAAGTCTTTCGGGGTAGTCCAGTGTATGTCACCATTATCCCAAAATTCAGATATTTTAGTAGAAGGTGTTCCTCCACCAACAATATCTATTTCTTTCCCAATTTCAGAGATAGTCCATTTTTCAGGAATCTTTCCAAACTTACTTTCTTGCAATGCTGATGGAAATAGATTTGCTGTGGCATGAAGTTCCGAATTCTGCATAGGATGTTCATGCTCAAAAACTACCAGTTCATCAGCATCTTTTCCTGAGATCGCAGCTATGGCAGCAAGTGTTGCATCCTCATGAGAACCACCTGCTTCAAGTACCCTAATTTTGGCTTTAACTGGTTCAAAATCGATAAACCAGCTTTTGAACAAGGCTTGAGCCATGAGTTCGAGAGTTTGGTTAACATCCTCATTAATCTTTATTTTTTCATTAAACAGGCTGAGAAAGGCCCCAATATCCTCTCTAACTTTAGATGATTTAGGAACTGTAACTTGGATGCTATTGAGAATTTTCTGGTTAATTAAAGGCTGACCAGAGCCTGAGCTCATTGAATTAATATTTAGCTTTGTTAATAGAAAATACCAAAAATCCGATTCATTTTTATTTTTTAGAGCACCAATGATCGCATTATCTGTAACCCAGCAAGCTTTCTTTGATTGATAAACGCTTCCACAATATGAGCCAACTCGCCCAATGATCAAGCTAAATTCAGGAGCATTTTTTTCAGCACACTGGCCTATTACTCCATTTGAACCGTATACATCAAACTCGCCTTTAGGATCCCTATCTGGCGATGATTTACCATTTCTGAAATTAATAAAATCACTAAGATTGGCTTGAATCATCTCAAAACTCATAGCCAAGCCCTCCCAGCTTTGTTTTAATCTCTACTTCAAGACGAGCACTTTCTTCCAGTTGTTCTTTAAGCTGTGCAGTCATTCTAGCCATTTTCTCCGCAAACGGCTCATCATCTTCATCTTGTTCGGCAGCACCCACATAGCGGCCCGGAGTCAGTACGAAGTCGTTTTTCTGAATATCTTCAAAGGAGGCAGAGAAACAGAACCCGGCAATATCTTCGTAATCTTTATCAGCTTGCCAAGCGTGGAAGGTATCTGCAATTTTGGCTATATCTTCCCGGGTAAAATCACGCAGTACCCGATCTTTCATGAAGCCAATCTGACGGGCATCAATAAACAAAACCTCGCCTTTACGGTGTGCTTTACCGTTACCCCCGGATTTATCTTTGGTGAGGAACCATATACAGGCCGGAATTTGGGTGTTGGTAAATAGTTGCCCAGGAAGGGCTACCATACACTCAACTAAATCGGCTTCAAGCAGATTGCGGCGGATTTCACCTTCGTTGTTAGTATTTGAGCTCATCGAGCCATTCGCCAGAAGGAGCGCCATCGAGCCTTTTGAAGCCAAATGGTGAATCATATGCTGCATCCATGCAAAGTTAGCGTTTCCCTGAGGAGGTGTGCCGTATTTCCAGCGCACATCGTTTTCCAGTTTTGCACTCCACCATTCTTTCATATTGAATGGGGGGTTTGCCATCACAAAGTCGGCGCGGAGGTCAGGATGCTGATCGTCCAGTAGAGTATCGGCGTTTTTATTGCCGAAATTAAAGTCGATCCCTCGGATCGCCATGTTCATCGCCGCAAGCTTCCATGTTGTCGGGTTCGATTCCTGACCATACACTGAGATATTACGCTTCTGCTCAGCGGCGTTGTAATGCTTCTCTCCTGCATGCTCTTCTATAAAACGGTCACTGGAGACAAAAAATCCGCCTGAACCCATTGCTGGATCATACACTCGGCCGTTGTAGGGTTGCAGCATTTCGACAATCAGGGTAACGATACTTTTCGGCGTGTAGTACTGGCCACCCTGTTTCCCTTCAGCCAGCGCGAATTGCCCAAGGAAATATTCATAAACGTGACCGAGAATATCTTTGCTTTTTAAACTCAGTTTCTCGCCGTTATATTCCGGATTGCTGAAGTTGGCGTCGGAAAAGGTGTTAATTAGGCCGGTCAATACGTCATTGCTCAGCTGGTACTGACTGATGCGGTTCAGAATACCTTTCAGCTTTGAGTTGGTTTTTTCGATTTCATCGAACGCATTGTCCACCAGCCAAGAAACCGAACGCAGTTTCACGTCTTGGCCGGTCGTTTCATCTACCCACAGCACAGTGCCGGTCGGTAGCATAGCTTTATTTTTCAGCGTTTCCCAGCGAGCGGCTTTAGGTACCCAAAATACGTTTTTCTCAGTGTAATAATCTTCCACTTCGAGCTCGTCTTGGATTGCTAGCGAGTACTCTTCTTCTGTGTCGTAATCTTCGCGTGAGATTGCATAGATATTGTCGGGATTTCCGACACTGCGAAATAAAGTGATCAGCTCCTGCTGGCGGGCTTCGAAGGCATCGGAGACATACTTAAGAAAGATTAACCCTAAAACCACATGCTTGTAGTTGGCTGCGTCCATATTGGCACGAAGCTTGTCGGCGGCCTTCCAGAATTTGTTATCCAGCTCATTAAGAAATAGCTGCTCGGCGTTATTCATGTAAATCCTTAAGTTAGATAACAGTTGCCCTACATCTTGCACTGCTATGAAATTGTATTTGTGATGAACTGTGCAAAATGATACCTGTAACGAGAGGATTGGCAAACGATGCTACGCAAAGAATTGTTACTAAATTCAGGCTGAGAAGCTGATTTTTTGACCTGAAATGGTCAATTTATGAAGGTTGAAAAGTGTCAAAACATTCATTGAAGGATTAAAATGTGTGCAGTAAACACATCAGCGAGCATGGTCATCGATTGCCTTAACCTACACGCAACCAAGAAAAGGTCTCTGCCAGCTTTTACTTCAGTATATGTATTAAACCGTTCTATAAGCTGGACACATCACTCGCCCACATCACTCGCCCACATCATCCTCTCCCCGCGCTTTGCTGTTATCTGGTATGGCACAACCCATAGTTTCAAACTGTCCGAGAAAGAAAAATGCTGCTGTATCGGTTGGCTAAAATCATCATGCGCAGGGTAAATCAGATACATCTCGCCTGTTCCACCAAGGTATTTTTGGCCATAGGCAAACATTTGATAGAAGTCAGATTGCGCCAGCCCGTACAGTGATTTTTTTTGATCGTTGCTGTTCACCAGCTTCCATTTTGTATCCATCACCATTTTGGTTTGAACCGGTTGACGTGACTGAATCAACAAGTCTGGGCGAAGCTTAAAGCAATCTTGAAGTCCGTGCTTAACAAGGGAATAAGTGGAAATCTGTGGCTGAACTTCAAGGTGAGGAGGAAGCTCGTAGGGGAGGGTTTGTGCAACAAATGATTCAAACACTGCTTCCATAGGGAACAAGAGGGATATCGCTTTGGTATTTCCCTGCAAGGCAGTCGGGCTCATTCCGCTCAGGATCAATTGTGCCCACGCCATTGGCTCGTTGTAATGAGCCATACCACGCTCGAGGCGTAAGTTGTTTATATCACTTTCAATATCCCGACTAAGTGGAATACCGTCAAAAGCAAAGCGCAATTCGTAAAGCCAGCGTTGATTCTCAGATGACAGCTGCAGACTAAGTAACTTATTCAGTGCGGAGTGTAAGAGCCGGTTGGCTGCACAATCAGGCATATAGTCATCATAATCGACACAAAACTTATGGCGATTCACCGCGTTATGTCGCAGCTGTGCAGAAAGCATTAGCTTGCCCTTCATAAAAGCCAGATTACCTTGCTCGCTCACATAGTCGGAGCGTAAACCTTGTTTAAGCAATTGGCTGACGCTAAGCAAAAACTGACTGATAAAAATCTCAAGCAAAGGCATGCGCTGAGCCTGTAGAGTTGCCTGCTGGGTTTGAATATGCCGAAACCCAGGCAGATGGCTTAACATCGTAAACAATGTTTCTCGCGCACTTGCAGTTGTGAGGTTTTTACCAACCTTGGGCAGTATCTCAAGCTGGAAACCGTGAGGTGTTGAAAGCATCCCCGCGTAGTTTTGCACCTGAAGCAATTTGAAGCCTGAGCGAGAAGTGAGTTTGAGAAACTGGCTTCCTTGAATGCTTGTTAGGCTAAGAGCTTCTAAATAATCAAAGACCTGTTGAGGGACCAGCTTTGCGCCCACTGATGCCGCTTTTCCACTCCCCAGCAGGTCATATTCAAAAACTGAGATAACTTCACCCATGGTTTAAAGCCTGCTCATCAGGAGTGGTCTGCTGGGGCTGATAAATTGAACGATAAGCCTGTGGCATATTCCAGATCTCTTGATCAAATGCAGCGAGCTCGTAGGCTGTCGATTGATGATCATGACGTCTTAAACCATGGTTGTTACCAAAAAGAGAATCCAGATCGTCGGTTTTCTCAGTCACGAATTGTATACTGTCGTCTTGTTTCTGGTTGTCTGCCAGCACCAGCCTGATCTTGTTCCAGTCGTCGAAAAAGTATTCCTGCAACAGCGGGATGATCTTTTTCTGGAATGCGATCTTCAATTGTTTAAACGCAACTTCTTCATCACCGGCATCGAGTGCATTTTTTACCGGCATAAAGAACGCATGCCCCAGCGTATGTTCTCGATCGTAAAGTGCTTCAATGCGGCTGTTGAGTTCCTCTAACAACGACTCGAGCTCTATGCCTTTCACCTTAGCCCCACTCAGTAAAGAGAGATCTGGCATCATTTCGACAAAGTCAAAGCGACGGCGCAAAGCCGTGTCCATCAGAGCTAAAGAACGGTCCGCTGTATTCATAGCTCCAATAATGTCGACATTGGCGGGTACGCTGAAGTGATCACCGCTATAAGACAGTTGCAAGCTCATTGCATTGGACATACCCGCACGCTTGTCTACTTCAATGAGTGAGATTAGTTCACCAAAGATCTTGGATATGTTTCCGCGATTGATCTCATCAATGAAAATGGCGTAGCGATGTGCTGGATCGGCATTAGCACGCTGACACAGCCGCATAAAGATACCCGGCTCAATGGGATAAGAGATATTGCCACTTTCGTCAGAGCGAGCGCGGATACCCTCAATAAATTCTTCATAGCCGTAAGATTGGTGGAACGTAACCACTGCAAAACGCTGGATGGCTTCGGCAGATTTAGGGCCCTGTTTTAACTCAGCATATAGAGAAAGCAGCTCATCAACTTGCTCTAACTGGGATTCAACCAGGAACCATTCACTATCGGCAGTTTTGTCGAAGATCGCTGGTTCACGGCGGCCTTTGTAAGCGACTGTAGTTGATCCCGGTATGGTGAAGGATTGCAACGTTGCCCAAGCAGTTTGTGAAAAGTTGCTACTACGGCCATTTAATAGTGCTTTCCGTTGAAACCACTTATGTTCAATAATTTGGCGAACTTTTGCTCGTTTACCAAGATCGAGCAACACCAGAGTTATGACCTGCATCCAGTTCAACGATTCAAGGCGAGAATCCAGCCAGGCATCTCGATCGGCTGGTACAGCATGAGAGGTGTACTCTTTCATTTTTTGCTGTAACGTGAAGGTCTTGCCAGTGCCTGGGGGGCCAAAGAAGATCACATTAGTTGGTGAATGTTGTAGGGTATTAATTTCGGTGAGTTCCCTACTGGCTGTTGATGTTGTATCGGACACTTTCTCCTGCTTTTGTTCGTTATCGCGTTGACGGAGCAATTCATAGAGATCCCAGATAGCCATATTTACGTAATATGGATCTGCATTCGGGGATTTAGAGTGGATGGCTTGCTTCAATTCATGGTTTTTCTGCAGCCAACTTCCATTCAGTTCCAAACCTAGGCTGAACATCTTATTTAAGAAATCTGCCACTTTTGTAAACGCATTCTCATCCACGGCACTGGTGCAGATTTCTGGCAAAAAAGCGGCAAAAACGCGGTTTCTCAAACTCCAATACATACGCTTAAGTAGCCCGGTTTCTTTGGCCTTCTGCAGAGCACTGCCTACGTATTGATAGGTAGATTCATCTGGTTGCTGACGAACGCGTTCGGTTAGTTCTCTAAGCAGTGGCAGACTTTGCTGATATTCCGCCAATGAAGGGACACCCTGACGAATGCTAGCAATGCCGTTATCACGTTCATACCAAAGCCGTTTGAGCAAATCTTCAGATCCAGGTGCCGTGAATGTTGGGACTTGCTGTAGCAGCCCCGTAAATTCACGGTATCGCTGATTCCACCTGGAAGGTTCATAATTTTCATTTTCTGCCAGGGTATCAATCAATTCACTGAGCGTCAGCTTGCCTGCCTCGACACTATCTACAAGAGTCATCGTGACCTTTCCTCTGCGGCGACATTGCTTATTTTTTAACGAAGATGATGCGTTCTAATTGCGTTAAGTAAATCCATGAGGCTGGTAGAACAACATCAGCGGCTTGCATACTTCCAAAAGACTCTTACTCGATAGGGTATCTGAATTGGTAATATTCCTTTCGCGGTGGGAAGGTCGGTATTTCATCGCCTCTCGGATCCCTTACAGCGTCCCATGACCACCAAGTGTCACCAAACTCTTGCTGATACCATTTTTCTTTCACAGCCCTGTGCTGTAAATAATCCTCAGTATCACGTCCCCATACTTCGAGAGGAACGAAGTCTGTACCATTGACATCCGTAAGTATGAAGTCGGGATGGTACTGATCTTCCGCAGAATCATAAATCAATGGCTTGATAAACTGGCGTCGTTCCTTAGCTAGCTTTTCTTCAATGATCCCTTCGAAAGATGAATCAAGTGGGATCCATCGTTCACTCACCATCATTAAAACCACCTGACGAACACAGGCGGAAAAATATTCCTGGCCAGACTTTTTAGATGTTTTTTTGACTGGCACGTCGGTGACAGCAATAGCAATAATTTTACCACCACGCTGCCACCATGCTACATCCCGTGGAAATCTGGCTAAGGAACTTTCCCAACGGGATTTATCGATTGTTAGATAAGGCATCCCTGCAGGGGGACTGCTCTTTGTGGTTCCTGCCAAAGGCAGATTATTGCCAACATTCAGAGTTGGAGACCATGCTTTAAGTTCTGAGATAACGATCAGACGGCGACTTTTCGCACATGCGTAATTCACAGCTTTCTTATTGGCATGCTCGTTTCCTTGGCGCAATAGAACATCGGCCAGAACTGTGTGGCTTTGTTTAATGCTACTGGCTTCCTTAAACAAACGGCTCATTACTGTTGTCAGTCTTCTCTTTCCTTCCAGAGATGGAGCCCATTCGTTTAGCCCTGTGTTTTCCCAAAGCAAATGAAGAAGACCTAACATCTTCATTTTCCTAAGACGTTCGACTTGCTTTCTTTCCCTTGGAGGATGTATTGCAGGCGGAGCTGCGCGTTCAGGGTCCGCCGTCGATACGCGTAACGAAAAATCTAATCCGATACGAAGGGTTCCGTCCTCCTCTTCCCTGACAGCCGCTGATGAATATGCTTTTGCACCACCATCAGTATTTATACGAGAGAAGTATGAGCAGGATGGTTTGTGCCGAGGACCGGTGTTTGGGTTACGACAGAGAGTAAATGGACCGGAGCCTTTGTTGCTTCTGACATAAAGCTTAAGTTCCTGAGCTGGATCACAGCAGCAGGTCGCAATGTAATTGCGGTTATCCCTGGCGAGTTTAAGTGAGTGCTGGAAAAAGTTGGGTGGCGTGGATTTTTGTTGCTCAGGCGAAAAGTAATACGGTTTTTCTTTATCAAGAAGATGTACGCAGACCTTTGGCTGTTGCTTCCTTTCCATTGACTTCACCTTTGTGATTGTCTTCCAGTTGATGTTTTATCGCATTCGCCATGATTGTTCAAATATCCCACATTTAAATAATGGGTTATAGATCTGCAAGTCGCAGCGCCAAAACTCAGATGGTAAGAACTAGGCACTAACGGCATAGATCCAATCTTCACATTGCGGGCATACCTTTTCACCATTCCAACAGATATGGCACCAGCAACAACGCCAATTTTGCTTAGTCGTTTTGCAGGGAAGGTGACGGGAGTTTCCAGGTCGTAGATGAGCGAACGTTACGCGTAGAGTCTGTTTTGGAGGTTTACTCCCAATGGCTAAATTATTTGCAGATTTGCTGTAGAGGCAAGTTGTAAGTAATTTTGCAGTCTCCAGACGCAGTGGCGTATGAACAAAGCTTTTTACTCCTGTAAGTTCATCAATAACAACGCTGATTTTCAGTCTGCAGCATTCGCAGAACAGGATATCGTAATCCTCTTGTATCCGACCTGAGCCTTTATCCACACTCGTTGCATCAACCGCCAGACTTTGTTTACACCGCATTGGTGCCCGGTATCCCGCAGATCGAGATAGATCTTGCGATATCCATAAACACAGCCCGATTCCAGCCAGAACTGCTTGATATGCCCCGTCAGCTTCAGATCAGCATGATACCGTCGTGAATGTGGCTGCTTAAGCCAGGCGTAAAACCCACTCGGATGCACATCCAGCACCTGGCAGAGCAGGCGGACAGGCCAGCAACGATTGTTGTCACGGATAAAGGCGTACCTCAGTCGGACAGCTTTGCGAAGTACGCCGCGGCTTTTTTTAATATGTCCCGTTCGTCAGTAACCCGCTTTAACTCCTTCTGAAGTCGGCGGATCTCGGCCTGAGTATCTGACTGCTCTTTGTTAGTCGAGGAGTCCGGCCCGAACTTCTTTATCCAGGCGTAAAGACTGTAGGTAGTAATATCGAGACGTGTTGCGACGCTGGAAACAGAATGGCCACGCTCAACAACCTGTTTTACCGCTTCAATTTTAAACTCTTCGGGATAACGTTTACCGCTCATGGGCACCTCTCTTTAAGTCATCTTAAATGACTCTGGGGTGTCTGTTAAACCTGTGGCGATTCAGTGTTTACTTCTTGCCGTTAGGCTTGAGCAGTTCGCCCGGCTTAAGCTTGAACAGCTCGTCGTCACGGGTGGAGTAACGAACCGTCCCGTCCGACATCAGATAAGCGCCCTCGGTGAATCCCGCGCCGTTCAGGAATGGTGCCACCGCGTCAGGTTTATTGTTGAACGCCGCTTCCAGCGCAAGCAGTGCGTACGGCGCAATATGGTCGATGTTGGTAAACTCAGCCTGCGGATCGTCAACGAAGAAGCCGTTCACGCGCTGAGTGCTGAGGATGTTTTGCCCCACGCGATCCGCCAACGTCAGATACGCCTTTTGCCCCGTCGCCTGCCACAGGTCGATCAGCGCAAAAATGGCGTAGGGCTCGTGGTTATCCGTCTGCATATTCAGCTTGAGCTTCTCACCGCCAGGTTCGCCGATATCACCAAGATTCTGGCCTTTGGCGATGCCGCGCGCGACTTTCCAGATGGCATGATCCGGCTCCAGCGTCCACGCACGGGCGTAGGAAAGCAGGAACTCATTACCCGCAGGATAGGCTTTCAGTGTTGTGCTTTTTTTGCCGTAGTAGCCGTCCCGTTTTAAGACGTAGCCGGAGAGATCGGTTCCATTGGCTAACATGGGACGGAAGCTATTGGTCGGCTCATCATAGGCGTAGGTGGCGAAGGCTTTCAGGCCATCCAGCGTCCATTTTTTGAGATCGTTACCGTCATTACCCAGCTGTTTTGCCAGCGCCAGCTGCATCAGCGCGTTTTCGGAATAGAGCGTGCTGGTCCTGCCTTTCAGCAGCATATTGCCTTCAAGTGCGTCGGCGCCCAGTTCCGGGCCGAACTGACGCTGGGC
>NZ_JAZQNX010000027.1:0-7393 GCF_045627565.1 Lelliottia sp.
CCAGAAGCGGAAGTTGCTAAATCAGTCTATGTTAATAAACGGGGAACTAGTCAGAACGGCGAAATGATAACCCAAATCACCATTGCGACAGGAAGGATCATTCTGGCGCGCCTGGCGTTAACGCTCAAACATGGCCAGCAGCCTTTGCTTAATACTGCGGACATAAAACGGTTTAAACTGCGTGGTGATATGCGATTCCAGCCCGCCACTGTTCTGACCCAGGTGGAGCAAATCCACCGGTTGCCCGTCCGGCGACGCATCCCCTGCCACTAGGCCTGCACCTCGCATCACCTTTTCCACTTCGCCGGTCAGGTCCACGGCCACCAAGTAGTGGGGCCTTTCATCGACCGCGGGGTCGTGCATCAGCGCCAAGTAAGCGCGCCTGACACCCGGGTATTTTGCAAAAAAGGCAGAGAGCTCTATCAGCATCCTGTCCGGCATCACCGCCGGCTCACCGAGGAATACCTTTGTTTTTTCCTCCACCACCCGGGACTGTGGCAATCGGCCGGTGCCTTCCGCCAGCAGCGATTCGATTTCCTCCGGCACGAACTCCTTGCCGTAGTCGGACCGGGGATTCAGGAGCACCCCTTGCCCTTGCGTCATTTTGAAAAAATCTCCCGCCGGCAGTTTCAGGTATTTGCTTTCGACCTCGATGGCACGCTGCAGGGCAACAAGAGAGCTGAACACCGGGATAACTGTTGTGCCGTCCGGCTTTTCCCAGTGATGTATTGATATATGATCTCCCGCTTTCAGATCGACATGGTCATCAACGGCTTCCCCGCCGGAAGTTCCGAGGACATACAGCGATGAGGCCATCAGTGTCCGGTAAAACTCCGGCCGTTCTGCCGGATGGTCGGCCGCCCGTTGCAGGGCGGTTTCTAGTCTTGTTTCCTGTTCATCAGACATTCAGCTGTTACTTCCCGGGGCAGATAACCACTTGTAAGATATTAACAATACACCAATATAACTGAGATCTAGATAGTGTATCGCTACGACTTAGCTAGTCATTTGACCGCGATCAACTTCCGCTCCTCGCTCATAGCTGACCTCACGTCGCTTCAGGCGGTCCGCTTTATAGGATAGGTAAAAATGTAGCGTGCTGGTTAAATCTTACAATCGGATGGGTGGGGATTATGTTGGGATACATGTAGGCGTAAGCGGCACGTCGTGAAACTGGAAGAAGCAGCGCAAAGTTAAAGTTATGTCCCGAAGCGGGTATCGTTTATTAATTGCGCGAAATACGAGCATTTAGAGTGGGTGATGTGACATTTTTGAGAGAGATTCTTCCCCAAAACGATACGCAACCTACTGAATAGCATGAGATTCTATTATCGGTGGAAATGGTGCAAATCAATGCTTCGAACTCAATTTAACGTATTGTTTATAATGAATAAAAATGGCAGTTGAATAGTATGCTTTGCCCATATTTTCGGCGGCGGATATGCGGCGGGGTATTACGCTTATTTATGGACGCAAATGCTGGCCGATGACGGCTATCAGTGGTTTGAAGAGCACGGCGGATTGACGCGCGAGAACGGACAGAAATTCCGTGAAGCCATTTTATCGCGCGGGAACAGCACGGATTTAGCTGAACTTTATCGTGAGTGGCGTGGACACGATCCAAAGCTTGAACCGATGCTGGTGAATCGTGGCTTGAACGGATAAGCGTTATTTATGCTGGAAAAATAACCGGGTGCGATGCCCGGTTTTTTATATTCGATTTCCTTTCACAAAACGGCTCCGCGTCCGCAATTGCACGGCTAACCATCTCAAATATTGTCACGTTTTGGATCCCATATTTCCTTACATCGCTGCATGTAAAAAAACTTTTATCCAATAAGACCCCGCAGGGGGACGTCTCGTTAACGAATAATCGTTTCTCATTGCTTGAGAACTGGCATGATATATAGCGTAAATGCGCATCTTCATAGTTAATTTATCAAGGAGGTGTTTTTAAGATGAGACAACGCACGTATATTAGAAATGTATGATAAGAAAGGAAAATATGAGTATGTTTAGATGCCTCGCGTTTGCAATATTCCTGCTGACCCCGGTAATTTGCTTTGGGGCAGCACATGAAGAAATAATGCGTTTAAATGCAGAACAAAAGGTGGGGAGTCAGCTTGTTTGTCATGTCCCACTGAATATTATCGTCGACCAGAAGCCCGTTACACTGGATTTTAAAAACAGTATGACGGTGATTTCAAATCGGGGTAGCACCAGGACATATCAGGTTATCGCAACGTTTGTACCTAATGGCACAACCATACCTGTTATCACACAACACTACCGCCTCAACGTCATGACAGACGAAACAGGCCAAACACATAAAATCGATCCGAACAGCGTCAGCGTAAAAAGTCCATACTCTGCGGAGATGGCCAAAAACAATGAATCCCAGCTGCGTAATGCACCTGAAAGTTATCAATCTGATAGCATGGTGACGGTGACTGATTTTCCGAACTTCGAGATTCAGGGATATGAGAATGGCCCTGTTACCCGATGTACAATTGTGTCTGACAAAAGTAAAGGGTAGTGCGCGTCGTAGGTACACGATGCTTACTATTCGTCGAGGGGAGGTTGTTCCCTAAAATAACAATGCATAAAAAAAACCGGGGGTTAGCCCGGTTTTTTTAGTTACGTTACGCCAGCTCGTTCGGGCTGGTTTCGCCTTTTTCCAGCTGCTGCAAGTTGCCCAGCGTCGTTTCCGAAATACTGATCAGCGCTTCGGCGGTTAAAAACGCCTGGTGCCCGGTAAACAACACGTTATGGCAGGCGGATAAGCGGCGGAACACGTCGTCCTGAATCACGTCGTTAGACTTGTCTTCAAAGAACAGGTCGCGTTCGTTCTCATAAACGTCCATCCCCAGCGCGCCGATTTTTTGTGTTTTCAGCGCTTCGATGGCGGCCTGAGAATCAATCAGAGCACCACGGCTGGTATTAATGATCATCACACCGTCTTTCATCTGTTCGAACGCACTTTCATTCAGCAGATGATAGTTTTCCGGCGTCAGCGGGCAGTGCAGAGAAATGACGTCCGACTCGGAGAACAGCGTTTGCAGATCGACATATTCAACACCCAGTTCTAGCGCAGCGGCGCTTGGATACGGATCAAACGCCAGCAGGCGCATGCCGAAACCTTTCAGAATGTGCAGGGCGGCGATCCCGATTTTTCCCGTACCAATCACCCCGGCGGTTTTGCCGTACATAGTGAAGCCGGTCAGGCCTTCGAGAGAGAAGTTCGCATCGCGGGTACGCTGATAAGCGCGGTGAATACGACGGTTAAGCGACATCATCATGCCGATGGCATGTTCCGCAACCGCCTCAGGCGAATACGCTGGAACGCGAACGACCTTCAGACCCAGCTCTTTGGCGGCGTCCAGATCGACATTATTGAAGCCGGCACAGCGCAGAGCGATGTATTTCACGCCATGCTTTTTCAACTCTTCCAGCACCGGACGGCTACCGTCGTCGTTCACAAAAATACAGACGGCTTCGCAGCCATGCGCAGTTTTGGCGGTTTTTTCGTTCAGCAGAAAGTCGAAAAATTCAAGTTCGAATCCGTAAGACTCGTTAACATGTTGCAGATACTTTTTATCGTACTGTTTCGTGCTATATACCGCGAGTTTCATAAGACTTTCTCCAGTGATTTTACATTCACGTTAGCATGATTAAAATATTCTTACAATTTCTAAAATATTATTGATTTCAATAAGTTCGATGAATAATTTTACAGCATCTATCCTTAAAAAAGGCGTTGGCTACACTTGATTGGCTAAACATGACACAATACGGGGCAATGCTGGCTTATTTATTTTGCAAAATCAGGATATTAACTGCCCATGAAGGGTAAATACAAAGCCGCAATCGCGCTCCTGTTACTGATCATACTGTTGCCGCTGACGCTGCTGATGACGCTCGCCCAGTGGGTACCAACGCTTGCCGGGATCTGGCTGCCCGTCGGGACGCGTATTGCGTTCGAGCAAAGCCCACGTCTCACCCGTAACCACATTGTGATTCCCGATCTCCGCTATCTGGTCGAAGATTGCGAAATCGCCCGCGTCGAGCACGCCACGCTTTCGCACCCCAGTCGCTGGAAACTTGAGGTCGGCGCGCTGGATCTCAATACCGCCTGCCTCAATAAATTGCCGCAAGCCGAGCAATCCCAGGCCGCGCCCAAAACGCTCGCCCAATGGCAATCTATGCTGCCGTACACCTGGCTCACCATCGATCGTTTGACGTTGTCGCCATGGCAACAGTGGCAGGGAAAGCTCAACGTATCATTGACGCCATCAATGCAGGAAATCGCTTATCAGGGTGAACAGGTCAAAGTACGCGGCACATTACGCGGGCAAAGCCTCACCATCAGTGAGTTCGAGCTTCACCTTCCTCAGGCGGAACAGCCCATTAAGCTGGCCGGTGAATTTACCCTGCCATTAATTCTGGATGGCGCTCCCGTGCAAGGCCACGCGCAGGCGACGTTTAACGTGCCGCAAATTCCATCGCTGGTGGATGCCGATCTTGACTGGGAAGACAACCGTGGACAGCTGGTGCTCATGGCGCGGGGTAACCCCGATCCGCTGCTTGATTTACCCTGGCAGCTGACCGCAGAACAGTTAACGGTCAGTGACGGACGCTGGCACTGGGATCTCTCCGGTTTGCCGCTGAGTGGGCGCGTTGGCGTCAAAGTGGAAAACTGGCAGCAGGGCCTCGAATCTGCAACGATCAGCGGTCGTCTGAACATCCTGACGCAGGGCGATGCCGGTAAAGGTAACGCGGTGCTGACCCTTGGACCGGGCAAACTCAGCATGGACAATAGCGCCATGCCGCTCCAGTTAACGGGCGAAGCCAAACACAACGATCTGATTCTGTATGCCATTCTTCCGGCCCAATTTACGGGCAGTCTGGCTGATCCGCAGCTGACGTTTGAACCGGGCGCACTGCTGCGTTCGCGCGGTCGAATTATTGATTCACTAAATATCGACGAAATACGCTGGCCATTGGCGGGGGTTAAGCTCTCGCAAAAAGGTGTCGACGGGCGTTTGCAGGCGATCCTCAAGGCGCATGAAAACGAGATGGGTGATTTTGTGCTGCATCTCGACGGACAGGCAAACGACTTTTTGGCGGACAAAGGGCTGTGGCGTTGGCGCTACTGGGGTGACGGATATTTCACGCCGATGAATGCGCGCTGGGATGTGGCCGGGAAAGGCGAATGGCGCGACAGTGCTATCGAGTTGACCGCGTTGTCGACCGGATTCGATAAGCTCGAATACGGCACGATGCTGGTGAGCAAACCCCGGCTGGTGCTGGAGCACCCGGTACGCTGGCAGCGTGATGAAACCACTCCGCACTTTAGCGGGGCGCTATCACTGGATGCGCAGCAAACGACGTTTTCTGGCGGAAGCGTACTCCCGCCGTCGACGCTTAAATTCAGCGTCGACGGGCGTGATCCCACGTTTTTCCAGTTTAAAGGCGATCTGCATGCGGGCGAGATTGGCCCGGTTCAGGTGAACGGTCGTTGGGACGGTGAACGCCTGCGCGGTCAGGCGTGGTGGCCTAAACAGTCGCTCAACGTATTCCAGCCGTTGGTTCCGCCCGACTGGAAAATGAACCTGCGCGAGGGTGAGCTTTATGCGCAAGTGGCATTTTCGGCGGCTGCAGGTCAGGGCTTTGAAGCGGGCGGGCATGGCGTGCTGAAAAGCGGCAGCGTCTGGATGCCGGATAACCAAATCAACGGCGCGGATTTCGTCCTGCCGTTCCGCTTTAGCGAGGGTACATGGTCGCTCGGAACGCGCGGTCCGGTGACGTTGCGCATCGCAGAAGTCGTTAACCAGGTCACCGCGCGGAATATCACGGCCGATTTACAGGGCGATTACCCGTGGAGTGAAGACAATCCGCTCCTGCTCACTAACGTCAGCACCGACGTCCTGGGTGGGAAAATCACGATGCAACAGTTACGGATGCCCCAACACGATCCGGCGCTGCTTCGGGTGCAGAATATTTCTGCCAGCGAATTGATAAGCGCAGTCAATCCGAAGCAATTTACGATGTCCGGCCCGGTCAGCGGGGCGCTGCCGTTTTGGCTGGAAAACGAAAAATGGATAATCAAAGATGGCTGGTTAACCAATCCCGGCCCGATGACGTTACGCATTGATAAAGACACGGCAGATGCCATCGTCAAAGACAATATGGTGGCGGGCGTGGCGATTAACTGGCTTCGTTATATGGAAATTTCTCGCTCGTGGACGAAAATCAATGTAGATAATTTAGGTGTCCTGACCATGCAGGCGGCTATAAAAGGCACCAGCCGTGTCGATGGTAAAAGCAATGCGGTGAACCTCAATTACACCCATGAAGAGAACATTTTCACCCTGTGGCGCAGCCTGCGCTATGGCGATAATTTACAGGCATGGCTTGAGCAACATGCGGCGTTACCTGAAGCCCGCTGTCCGACAGGCAAGGAATGTGAGGAACAACGATGAAAAAGCTGGCAGGCGCGCTGGGCGTAGTCATTGTCTCGATGCTGACAGGCTGTACGCCACGTATCGAAGTGGCGGCACCCAAAGAGCCGATCACCATCAACATGAACGTCAAAATTGAACACGAAATCCATATTAAAGTGGATAAAGACGTCGAAATGCTGCTGAAATCGCGCAGCGATCTGTTCTGAGGATGCCATGAAAAAACGACTCGCAATCGGCCTTCTGGTGTTGGCCATTAGCGCTCAGGTGCAGGCGATAACGCTAAATGAAGCGCGTGCGCAGGGGCGCGTTGGGGAGACACTGAGTGGTTATCTCGCGCCGGTCCGTCAAGATCCGGAAACCCTTGCGCTGGTGAGCGACATCAACGCCGCGCGCAGTGAGAGCTACCAAAAACTGGCTGACAGCAATAATCTGCCGGTGGATGAAGTGGCAAAAATGGCGGGGCAAAAGCTGGTCGCACGGGCACAGCCGGGTGAATACGTTAAAGGCATTAACGGGAAATGGTTGAAAAAGTGAGCCCTGATTGTGCCTGCAACCTTCGCAAGGCGTGACGCCAAAGTACGGCCTGCACGCGCTGATAAAGAGTGATAACCGTAAACGCCACTGATAAAGGGCTTGCGTCGGCAAATCCTTCACTTAAACCGTCGGCAAACCCTTCACTAAAAGCTCTGCATCCGTTTTCATTTTTTGCGCGTAGCGGGTCGGGAAATTACTGCTCAGCGCTCACCGGTGCTGCCGTTGTGTGTTTTCTCCCTCTCCCCATGGGAGAGAGTTTGAAATCTATCATTTATATGATTTAAAAGTGTTTTTTAACCTGGTGCGCCATTTCACCGGACATAAGGTGCATCGGTTAATTTGCCCCTTCAGTCAGAAACACAGGATGTCAGAACAACTATTCTGGTTGGTTTTAC
>NZ_JAZQNX010000028.1:0-96731 GCF_045627565.1 Lelliottia sp.
GGAAAACTGATGCCACGCCATGAGCTCACCCGCGGGCTTGAAAACCCAGAGGGCTAACGGGCTGTGGCATCAGGTCAAACGCATTGACAGTTTACCCGTCTGTTGACGGGGAACTGAAGTGACTTTAAACATACAAGGGCAACAGGCCGCAGAGGCCGTATGTTTGTCGGGTGGCGGCTTCGCCTTACCCGACTACAAAAACATCAGGTTCCGTAGGCCGGGTAAGCGCAAGCGCCACCCGGCTTTTTTACAGCTGCACGAACCCTTCCTTTGTGCGCAGCCAGCGCGGCGCTTTTAGCGTATCACTGTAAAATCTCACCAAATCCTGCAACAGATCTCCCGCCACTCTCTCATCACTCTTTGATAGCGAACGCGCCAACAGCAATTGCGTTAACAGCTGGCAGTACCTTCCCAGTTGATCCACTTCCGGCTCGAATTCCGGCACATCCAATGGCAGGTCGTCCACCGTAAGGCTTGTTTTTAAATGTTCCGGAACAGGTTCAAGCAGCGTAGGCTGGAGCAGAGCGAGACAGGCAGAGAGTCGTCCACACAGCGCCATCTTCTGGGCGGGATCGTCACATTCAACCAGCACGTCTACGAATCGCTCACAGTTGTCCGCCAGCGCGGTGAAATCGGTGGTGTGATCGAATGGGGTGGTAAATAAAGCGTGAGAAAAGTTAGGGGTAGTAGTCATACGACAGCCTCCAAAGAGTAGTTTTTATCCACCACTGGAGAGGCTAATCTCGCTGGTGGCGGAACCGAGCAGGGTTAGCCTTACCGGCCTCTTCGGATACCGGCGCGTCTTTCGACGCCCCCGCTCGGCCCACCTTTGGAGTGTAGCTAAGCGCGCGACACAAAAAAACTTGTGTCACCGAAGAAGTAAGTCAGGAGGCTAATCCCGACGCCTGATTTTGCAGGCGCGGCAAGAAGATACTGCTTTGCCGATCGGGTGGCAAGAGAGGCTCTGGAAGGCGGCTCGCAAAACGAAATATTATTTTAGGGTGCGGCCTGATGCCCTCACCCCGGCCCTCTCCCACGGGGAGAGGGAGCAAACACTAAAAACGGCAATCTTAGATTGCCGTTTTGCATTTACCTTGCTAGCCCTTCATCCATGCCCGGATCCCATCCAGGAACATCTGCGTCGCCATCATCACCAGAATTAACCCCATCAGGCGCTCCAGCGCGTTCACCCCTTTCTCGCCGAGCAGGCGCAGGAACAGCGACGATTGCAGCAAGATGATAAACGTCCCGCCCCAGGCGATCAGCAGGGCGATCACCAGATGGCTCATCTGATTAGGGTACTGATGCGAGAGCAGCATAAGCGTGGCAAGAATCGTCGGGCCGGCGACTAACGGGATCGCCAGCGGCACGATAAACGGCTCTTCACCTGCAGGCAGGCCGCTGCTGCTGCCTTCGGCGCTTGGGAAAATCATCTTAATGGCGATCAGAAACAGAATAATGCCGCCGGAGATTGAAACCGTTTCGGCGCGCAGATTGAGGAACGCGAGAATTTTTTCACCGGCGAACAGGAAGATAAACATCACCAGCAGCGCGATAAGCAGCTCGCGGATCATGATCGCCCGACGGCGCTTGGGTTCAGTGTGTTTCAGCACCGACATAAAGATGGGCAGGTTGCCGAGTGGATCCATAATCAGGATCAATAGCACCGCTGCGGAAATGATTTCAGTCATTATTTTTATCCCTGATAAAGCCTGTGGTTTCTATTGTAATTAGTGGTATTACTGATCGCAGCGCCATCATCGATTAATTTCGCTTGCGACTTTGGCAGCATTTTGTAATGTGAAGCATATCCCAGTTGAATACTGGTTTGCACAAACAGCACACACCTCTGCAGGAAATAATAGATATGAAAAACGTTGGTTTTATCGGCTGGCGCGGTATGGTCGGCTCTGTACTCATGCAACGCATGGTTGAAGAGCGCGATTTTGACGCCATCCGCCCGGTCTTCTTCTCCACTTCCCAGTTCGGGCAAGCTGCCCCTGCGTTCGGCGGCGCGTCTACGGGCACGCTTCAGGACGCCTTTAATCTGGAAGCGTTGAAAGCGCTCGACATTATCGTGACGTGCCAGGGCGGCGATTATACCAACGAAATTTATCCAAAGCTGCGCGAAAGCGGCTGGCAGGGCTACTGGATTGACGCGGCGTCTTCGCTGCGCATGAAAGACGATGCCATCATTATTCTCGACCCGGTAAACCAGGGCGTGATCACCGACGGCCTGAACAACGGCGTGAAAACCTTTGTGGGCGGCAACTGTACCGTCAGCCTGATGCTGATGTCGCTGGGTGGCTTGTTCGCGCAGGATCTGGTTGATTGGGTTTCCGTTGCAACGTATCAAGCCGCTTCTGGTGGCGGTGCGCGCCACATGCGTGAACTGCTGGCGCAGATGGGCCAGTTGCATCATCACGTGGCGGACGAGCTGGCGAACCCGGCTTCAGCCATTCTGGATATCGAACGTAAAGTGACTCAGCTGAGCCGCAGCGGCGATTTGCCAGTCGATAACTTTGGCGTCCCGCTGGCGGGCAGCCTGATCCCGTGGATCGACAAACAGCTTGATAACGGCCAGAGCCGTGAAGAGTGGAAAGGCCAGGCTGAGACCAACAAGATTCTCAATACCGCCACGGCGATCCCGGTTGATGGTCTATGCGTTCGCGTCGGTGCGCTGCGCTGCCACAGCCAGGCATTCACCATCAAACTGAAAAAAGATGTGTCGATCCCGACCGTGGAAGAATTGCTGGCTGCGCACAACCCGTGGGCGAAAGTGGTGCCAAACGATCGCGACATCACCATGCGCGAACTGACGCCTGCGGCCGTTACCGGCACGCTGACCACCCCGGTGGGCCGTCTGCGTAAGCTCAACATGGGGCCGGAGTATTTATCGGCCTTCACTGTCGGCGACCAACTCCTGTGGGGCGCCGCCGAGCCGCTACGCCGCATGCTACGCCAGCTGGCGTAATAATTTTTTCAACACAGGGGGTGATTTTCACCCCTTTTTTTTGCGTACTACATGGAGTAAAAACGCAGATGTTACATTTTTTATCGGGAGTGATGTAGAGCGTTGGCTATGCTTTAAGGGAGATTGAATTCTTACCTGAGGGTGGGACGGAGCAGATTGGACAATTTTGCTGCATCGTTCAGGTCACATTAAAAGTCGTTCCGGAGCGCTTAAATAGGGCGACATTAAAAAAAACAGGATGAATACCATGTCCGATCGTATTGATAGAGACGTGATAAATGCGCTAATTGCAGGTCATTTTTCCGACCCATTTTCTGTGCTAGGTATGCACCCAACAGAAATGGGGGTGGAAGTCCGTGCGTTGTTACCGGATGCCACCGAAGTGTGGGTCATTGAACCCAAAACCGGACGCAAAGTGGGCAAGCTTGAATGCCTCGATTCGCGCGGTTTCTTTTCAGGCGTGATTCCCCGCCGTAAAAATATCTTCCGTTATCAACTCGCCGTGCTCTGGCATGGGCAAGAAAACCTGATTGACGATCCCTACAGCTTTGGCCCCCTGATCCAGGAAATGGACGCCTGGCTGCTGTCCGAAGGCACCCATTTACGTCCCTACGAAACGCTGGGCGCACATGCCGATACGATGGACGGCATCACCGGAACGCGTTTTTCCGTGTGGGCACCCAATGCGCAGCGCGTGTCTGTTGTGGGGCAGTTCAACTACTGGGATGGTCGCCGCCACCCGATGCGTCTGCGTCGTGAGTCCGGCATCTGGGAGCTGTTTATCCCCGGCGCGCACAATGGCCAACTGTATAAATTCGAGATGATCGATGCCCATGGCAAACTGCGCGTCAAAGCCGATCCGTATGCCTTCGAAGCGCAAATGCGCCCGGCCACCGCCTCGCTGATTTGCGGTCTGCCGGAAAAAGTCGTTCAGAGCGAGGAGCGCAAACAGGCGAATAATTTTGATGCGCCGATTTCTATTTATGAAGTGCATCTCGGCTCATGGCGTCGTCATACCGACAATAATTTCTGGCTGAGCTATCGGGAACTGGCCGATCAGCTGGTGCCGTATGCCAAATGGATGGGCTTTACCCATCTGGAACTGCTGCCGATTAATGAACATCCGTTTGACGGTAGCTGGGGCTATCAGCCAACGGGGTTGTATGCGCCAACGCGCCGTTTCGGGACGCGCGATGACTTCCGCTATTTCATTAACGCCGCCCACGCCGCCGGATTGAGCGTCATTCTCGACTGGGTGCCGGGCCATTTCCCGTCCGATGATTTTGGTCTTTCTGAATTCGACGGCACTGATTTGTACGAACACAGCGATCCGCGCGAAGGCTATCATCAGGACTGGAATACCCTGATTTATAACTACGGGCGTCGCGAAGTGGCGAACTATCTGGTCGGCAATGCGCTGTACTGGATTGAACGCTTTGGCATCGACGCATTGCGCGTGGATGCGGTAGCGTCGATGATTTATCGCGATTACAGCCGCAAAGAGGGCGAGTGGATCCCGAATGAGTACGGCGGTCGTGAAAACCTCGAAGCCATTGAGTTTCTGCGCAACACCAACCGTATTCTCGGCGAGCAGGTGCCGGGTGCGGTGACGATGGCGGAAGAGTCGACCGATTTCCCTGGCGTGTCGCGCCCGCCGTCAATGGGCGGGCTGGGCTTCTGGTACAAGTGGAATCTTGGCTGGATGCACGACACGCTGGATTATTTCAAGCTCGACCCGGTGTTCCGTAAGTATCACCACGACAAACTCACTTTCGGGATGCTCTACAACAACACCGAAAACTTCGTGCTGCCGCTGTCGCACGACGAAGTGGTCCACGGTAAGAAATCGATTCTCGACCGCATGCCAGGCGACGCGTGGCAAAAATTTGCTAACCTGCGCGCCTACTACGGCTGGATGTTTGCCTTCCCCGGTAAAAAACTGCTGTTTATGGGCAATGAATTTGCGCAGGGGCGCGAGTGGAATCACGATTCCAGCCTCGACTGGCATCTGCTGGAAGGCGGCGACAACTGGCATCACGGCGTGCAGCGTCTGGTGCGCGACCTCAACCTGACCTATCGCTATCATAAAGCTTTGCACGAGATGGATTTTGACTCATACGGATTTGAATGGCTGGTGGTGGATGACCACGAGCGCTCGGTGTTTGTTTTTGTCCGTCGCGACAGTGCGGGCAATGAAATCATTGTGGCCAGTAACTTTACGCCTGTACCGCGTCCGCATTATCGCTTTGGCATTAATCAGCCGGGTAAATGGCGCGAAATCCTCAATACCGATTCCAGCCATTATCACGGCAGCAACGCGGGTAATGCGGGCGCGGTTCAGAGCGATGAACACGAAAGCCATGGCCGACCAAACTCGTTGAGCCTCACGCTGCCACCGCTGTCCACCATCTGGCTCGTCCGGGAGGGTGAATGACCCAACTCACGGCAGGAAAACCCGCACCGCTTGGTGCCAGTTTTGACGGCAAAGGGGTGAATTTCACCCTCTTTTCCGCCCATGCGGAGCGGGTAGAACTCTGTGTGTTTGACCGCAAAGGCAACGAGTATCGCTACGATCTGCCTGCGCGCGAAGGGGATATCTGGCACGGCTATCTTGAAGACGGCAAGCCAGGGTTGCGTTACGGTTTTCGCGTCCATGGCCCCTGGCAGCCTGAGCACGGGCTGCGCTTCAATCCGGCCAAATTACTGATTGACCCCTGCGCGCTGCGCGTGGACGGCGATGTCAAAGACGATCCCCTTTTCCTTGATGGTGAGCAGCAGCCCGATCCCCGCGATAGCGCAGCCATTGCGCCCCGAAGCGTGGTCGTGAGTGATGTGTATGACTGGGAAGGGGATAGCTCACCTGACATTCCGTGGAGCAACACGGTGATTTACGAAGCCCACGTGAAAGGGCTGACGTATCTCCATCCGGCGATCCCGAAAGAGATTCGCGGCACCTACAAGGCGCTCGGCCATCCGGTGATGATTGCCTACCTTAAACATCTCGGCATCACCTCGCTTGAGCTTTTACCGATCTGGCATTTTGCCAGCGAACCGCGTTTGCAGCGGCTTGGGCTGACCAATTACTGGGGCTATAACCCGCTGGCGATGTTTGCCCTTGATCCGCGCTACGCCTCGCATCCCGAGAGAGCGCGGGACGAGTTTCGTGATGCCGTAAAAGCGCTGCATCAGGCGGGCATTGAAGTGATTCTGGACGTGGTGCTTAACCACAGTGCGGAACTGGATCTCGACGGACCCACGCTCTCCCTGCGCGGAATCGATAACCGTAGCTATTATTGGATCAGGGAAGATGGCGATTATCACAACTGGACCGGCTGCGGTAACACCCTCAATCTCAGTCATCCGGCGGTGGCGGAGTATGCGCACGCGTGCCTGAAATACTGGGTTGAGACATTCCATATCGACGGTTTCCGCTTCGATCTGGCTTCGGTGATGGGCAGAACGCCAGCGTTCAGCCAACAGGCGCCGTTGCTTGAGGCGATCAAAAACTGTCCCGTGCTCTCGCGTGTGAAGCTGATCGCCGAGCCATGGGATATTGGTGAAGGCGGCTATCAGGTGGGGAATTTCCCGCCGCCGTTTGCGGAGTGGAACGATCATTACCGCGATGCGACGCGCCGCTTTTGGCTCGAAAAAAGTTTGTCGCTGGGTGAGTTTGCCGGACGATTTTCCGCGTCCAGCGATGTGTTTAAGCGTCAGGGGCGAAAACCGTTTTCCACTGTCAATCTGGTGACGGCGCACGACGGATTTACCCTTCGCGACTGCGTTTGTTTCAATCAGAAACACAATGAGGCGAACGGTGAGGAAAATCGCGATGGCACTAACAACAACCACAGTTTCAATCATGGTATAGAAGGGTTAGGCGGTAGTCAGGATGTCATCGAGCGGCGACGCGCCAGCGTCCATGCGCTTCTGACAACATTGCTGCTTTCACAGGGGACGCCAATGTTGTTGGCCGGTGATGAACATGGTCACAGTCAGCACGGCAACAACAATGCGTACTGCCAGGATAACCCCTTAACCTGGCTCGACTGGGAACAGGCGAACAGCGGACTGACGCATTTCACGGCTGCTCTGATTCAGCTTCGCCAGCGTATTCCCGCGCTCACTGCGGATACGTGGTGGGAAGAGGGCGACGGCAACGTCCGCTGGTTGAATAAAGATGCGCAACCGTTGAACGCGCAAGAGTGGCAGAACGGTATGCCATGTCTGCAAATCCTGCTTTCGGATAACTGGCTCATCACGTTTAACGCGACGCAAGATGTCGTTGAGATTGTTTTACCTGACGGGGAGTGGCGCGCCATTCCTCCTTTTGCTGGAGAGGATAATCCGGTGGTGGTGGCTGTCTGGCACGGGCCTGCACACGGAGTGTGTGTATTCCAAAGATGATAAAAAAGGAGTTAGTCATGGTTAGATTAGAGAAGAACGATCCCTTGATGTTAGCGCGCCAGTTACCCTTAAAAACGGTTGCGCTGATTCTTGCCGGTGGACGTGGTACCCGTCTTAAAGATTTGACCATCAAGCGTGCTAAGCCTGCCGTTCACTTTGGTGGTAAGTTCCGCATTATTGATTTTGCGTTGTCAAACTGCCTTAACTCCGGCATCCGCCGTATCGGTGTGATTACTCAGTATCAGTCGCACACGCTGGTGCAGCACATTCAGCGCGGCTGGTCATTTTTCAGCGAAGAGATGAACGAGTTTGTCGATCTGCTTCCGGCCCAGCAGCGCGTTCACGGTGAAAACTGGTATCGCGGTACAGCGGATGCGGTCACGCAAAACCTCGACATCATTCGTCGCTACGGTGCGGAATACATCGTGATCCTCGCAGGCGACCATATTTATAAGCAAGACTACTCGCACATGCTGATCGACCACGTCGAAAAAGGGGCGCGTTGCACCGTGGCGTGTCTGCCGGTGCCCGTTGCTGAAGCGGCGGCGTTTGGCGTCATGGACGTGGACGAAAACGATCTGATTATTGATTTCGTCGAAAAACCGGCGAATCCGCCGACCATGCCGTCAGACCCAACCAAGTCGCTCGCCAGCATGGGTATCTATATCTTTGATGCAGAATACCTTTACGACCTGCTGGAAGAAGATGACAAAGACGAGAACTCCAGCCACGACTTTGGCAAAGACATCATCCCGAAAATTACCAAAGCTGGCATGGCTTATGCACATCCCTTCCCGTTGTCCTGTGTGCAGTCTGACCCAACGGCTGAACCGTACTGGCGCGACGTCGGCACGCTTGAAGCGTACTGGAAAGCGAACCTGGATTTAGCGTCTGTAACGCCTGAGCTGGATATGTATGACCAGAACTGGCCGATTCGCACGCATATGGAATCGCTCCCGCCCGCGAAATTTGTGCAGGACCGTTCCGGAAGCCACGGCATGACCCTGAACTCGCTGGTGTCGGGGGGCTGTATTATTTCTGGTTCAGTCGTTGTGCAATCGGTGCTGTTCCCGCGTGTGCGGATAAATTCCTTCTGCAATATTGATTCGTCAGTATTGCTACCGGATGTGTGGATCGGGCGTTCGTGCCGCTTGCGTCGCTGCGTGATTGACCGCGCCTGTATTATCCCAGAAGGCATGGTGATTGGCGAAAATGCGGAAGAAGACGCGCGTCGTTTTTACCGTTCAGAAGAGGGCATCGTACTGGTCACGCGTGAAATGCTGCGCAAACTGCAGATCAAACAGGAGCGATGATGCAGGTTTTACATGTATGTTCAGAGATGTTCCCGCTGCTGAAAACGGGCGGGTTGGCGGATGTACTCGGCGCATTACCAGCGGCACAAATTGCAGAGGGCATCGACACGCGCGTGTTATTGCCCGCTTTCCCTGATATTCGTCGTGGCATCCCCGACGCTCAGGTGGTCAGCCGTCGCGACACGTTCGCCGGGCGCATCACCCTGCTGTTTGGACATTATAATGGCGTCGGTATTTACCTGATTGACGCGCCGCACCTTTACGATCGTCCAGGGAGTCCGTACCACGACACGAACTTATTCGCTTACACCGACAACGTGCTGCGTTTTGCGCTGCTCGGTTGGGTCGGGGCGGAAATGGCGACTGGTCTGGATCCGTTCTGGCGTCCGGATATTGTCCACGCACACGACTGGCACGCTGGTCTTGCACCGGCTTACCTGGCGGCGCGCGGCCATCCGGCAAAGTCAGTCTTTACGGTGCACAATCTGGCGTATCAGGGTATGTATCATGCCCATCACATGAATGAAATCGATCTGCCATGGTCGTTCTATAACATGCACGGGCTGGAGTTTAACGGGCAGATTTCGTTCCTGAAGGCCGGACTGTATTACGCCGATCATATTACGGCGGTCAGCCCGACGTATGCCCGCGAAATCACCGAACCTGAGTTTGGTTACGGGATGGAAGGGTTGCTGCGTCAACGCCAGCGTGAAGGACGCCTGACGGGCATTCTGAACGGTGTGGACGAAAAAATCTGGAACCCGGAAACCGATCTTCTGCTGGCATCGCGATTTAACCGTGATTCGGTTGAAGATAAGGCCGAGAACAAACGGCAACTGCAAGTGGCGATGGGACTCAAAGTGAACGACAAAGTCCCGCTGTTTGCGGTGGTTAGCCGTCTCACTAGCCAGAAAGGGCTGGATTTGGTGCTCGAAGCGCTCCCTGGATTGCTTGAGCAGGGTGGCCAACTGGCGCTTCTTGGTGCGGGCGATCCGGTATTGCAGGAAGGTTTTCTTGCTGCCGCCGCGGAACACCCGGGGCAAGTCGGTGTGCAGATTGGTTATCACGAGGCGTTCTCCCATCGCATTATGGGCGGTTCCGACGTGATCCTTGTGCCAAGCCGCTTTGAACCGTGTGGTTTAACGCAACTCTACGGATTGAAATACGGCACGCTGCCGTTGGTACGACGCACGGGTGGGCTGGCGGATACGGTGTCCGACACCTCGCTTGAGAATCTGGCGGACGGCATCGCCACCGGATTTGCGTTTGAAGACAGCAATGCCTGGTCGCTTCTAAGGGCGATTCGGCGGGCATTTGTATTATGGTCGCGTCCCTCTTTGTGGCGTTTCGTGCAACGCCAGGCGATGGCGATGGATTTTAGTTGGCACGTTGCGGCGCAGTCCTACCGCGATCTTTATCAACGCTTGAAGTCGTAAGGCGGAGTTACTGATATGAATGCACCATTTAGTTATGCATCCCCGACGCTCAGCATCGAGGCATTAAAACATTCCATCGCCTACAAGCTGATGTTTACGATCGGGAAAGATCCCGTGATCGCCAACAAACACGAGTGGCTCAACGCCACGCTGTTTGCTGTGCGTGACCGTCTGGTGGAACGCTGGCTGCGCTCTAACCGCGCCCAGCTGTCACAGGAAACACGTCAGGTGTATTACCTGTCGATGGAGTTTTTGATTGGTCGCACCCTTTCCAACGCGCTGTTATCGCTCGGTATTTATGACGATGTCAAAAACGCACTGGAAGAGATGGGGTTAGATTTAGAAGAGTTAATCGACGAAGAGAACGACCCCGGTTTAGGCAACGGCGGTTTGGGGCGTCTGGCGGCCTGTTTTCTTGACTCGCTGGCCACGTTGGCGCTGCCTGGGCGCGGGTACGGCATTCGCTACGATTACGGTATGTTCAAGCAAAATATCGTCGACGGGCGTCAGAAAGAGTCACCGGATTACTGGCTGGAATACGGCAACCCGTGGGAATTCAAACGCCACAACACGCGCTATAAAGTGCGTTTTGGCGGGCGTGTCCAGCTCGAAGGTAAAAAGAGCCGCTGGCTCGAAACCGAAGAGATCCTGGCGGTGGCCTATGACCAGATTATCCCTGGCTACGACACCGATGCGACCAACACATTGCGTCTGTGGAATGCGCAGGCCAGTAGCGAAATCAACCTCGGTAAATTCAACCAGGGCGATTACTTCGCGGCGGTGGAAGATAAAAACCACTCCGAAAACGTCTCGCGCGTGCTCTATCCGGATGACTCCACCTATTCCGGGCGCGAGCTGCGGCTGCGTCAAGAGTATTTCCTGGTGTCGTCGACCATCCAGGATATTCTCAACCGCCACTACCAGTTGCATAAAACCTACGACAATCTGGCAGAAAAAACGGCGATTCACCTCAACGACACCCACCCGGTGCTGTCCATTCCAGAGCTGATGCGCCTGCTGATGGATGAGCATAAATTTAGCTGGGAAGAGGCATTTGAAGTCACCTGCCAGGTCTTCTCTTACACCAACCACACGTTGATGAGCGAAGCGCTGGAAAGCTGGCCTGTCGATATGCTCGGCAAAATCCTGCCGCGCCATCTGCAGATCATCTTTGAAATTAATGACTACTTCCTGAAAACGTTACAGGAACAGTATCCCGAAGATACCGGCTTGCTGAGCCGCACGTCGATCATTGATGAATCCAACGGACGTCGCGTACGCATGGCGTGGCTGGCGGTGGTCGTCAGTCATAAAGTGAACGGGGTATCTGAACTGCACTCGAATCTGATGGTGCAATCGCTGTTTGCCGATTTCGCGAAAATCTTCCCGATGCGTTTCTGCAACGTGACGAACGGCGTCACGCCGCGCCGCTGGCTGGCGCTGGCGAACCAGCCGTTGTCGGAAGTGCTGGACGAAAATATTGGTCGCACGTGGCGAACCGATCTCAGCCAACTGAGCGAACTCGAACAGCACATGGATTTCCCGCTGGTGAACAAAGCGGTGCGTGATGCCAAGCTACTGAACAAAAAGCGCTTAGCGGTTTATATGGCGCAGCATCTGAACGTGGTCGCGAACCCGAAAGCGCTGTTCGACGTGCAGATTAAACGTATCCACGAGTACAAACGTCAGCTGATGAACGTGCTGCATGTGATTACGCGCTACAACCGCATTAAGGCCGATCCGACGGCCGAATGGGTGCCGCGCGTGAATATTTTTGCCGGAAAAGCCGCCTCGGCGTACTACATGGCAAAACACATCATTCACCTCATCAATGATGTCGCAAAAGTGATTAACAACGACCCGCAGATTGGCGACAAACTGAAGATCGTGTTTATCCCGAACTACAGCGTGAGCCTGGCGCAGCTGATTATTCCGGCAGCGGATCTCTCCGAACAGATTTCGCTGGCGGGAACGGAAGCATCCGGAACCAGTAACATGAAGTTTGCGCTGAACGGGGCGTTGACGATTGGTACGCTCGATGGTGCAAACGTGGAGATGCTGGAGCACGTTGGAGCGGATAACATCTTTATCTTTGGTAACACGGCGGAAGAGGTGGAAGAACTGCGCAAGCAGGGCTATAAACCGCGTGATTACTACGAGCAGGATGAAGAGCTGCGCGAAGTGCTAACGCAAATCGCCACCGGCGTGTTCAGCCCCGAAGAGCCTGGACGCTACCGTGACCTGGTCGATTCGCTGATTAACTTTGGCGATCATTATCAGGTGCTGGCGGATTTCCGCAGCTACGTGGACTGTCAGGAAAAGGTGGATGAGCTTTATCGTCATCAGGAGGAATGGGCCGCTAAAGCGATGCACAATATCGCCAATATGGGCTATTTCTCGTCGGACAGGACCATCAAAGAGTATGCCGAGAAGATCTGGCATATTGATCCGGTTAGGTTGTAAAAAATCTCACCCTAACCCTCTCTCACGGGGAGAGGGGACTGCCCCGGGCAGTTTTATAGGGCTGGCACAGCGCACCGAAGCAAAAGCAAAAAGGCAACGTATGTTGCCTTTTTTAATGTTTTCTCCCTCTCCCTGTGGGAGAGGGTATCAGACCGAACGGACTCAGGACGCTAACGACAACTCACGCTTTCCCGCATTTTGCGTCAGCCATTGCGCTACTCGAGACTGCTGCTCGGCGTCCAGCCACATCCCTTCTTTCGTACGACGCCAGATTGCATCGTCAAGGCGACGCACCCATTCGTGCTCAACCAGATACCGCAGTTCCGCTTCATACAGTTCGTGCCCAAAATGCTCGCCCAGATCGGCAATACTTTGCGCTTCACCAAGGATCAGCTCGGTGTTGCTGCCATAGGTGCGCGCGAAGTGGCGGGCCATCGATTCGGTAATGAACGGATAGCGGCGGCGCAGTTTTGCGGCGTAATCATCACGGTTACTGCCGATATCACCGCCAGGAAGCGTGGCGCCTTTCGTCCAGGCCGGACCGATATTTTTGTAGTACGGCGTCAGTTTTTCCAATGCATGTTCAGCCAGCTTACGGTAGGTTGTCAGTTTCCCGCCAAATACCGACAGCAGCGGCGCCTGGCCATTCACGTCATGAATATCGAGCGTGTAGTCGCGGGTGATAGCCTGTGGTGAATCTGACTCATCATCGCACAGCGGACGAACGCCAGAGTAAGTCCAGACCACGTCATCGCGCCCCAGCTGTTTCTTGAAGTGCGCGTTATACACCTTCAACAAATAGCCAATTTCGTTCTCGTCGATCTCGACGTTTTTCGGATCGCCGTTGTACTCCACGTCAGTGGTACCAATGATCGAGAAATCATCCATCCACGGAATAACAAACACGATGCGCTTATCTTCGTTTTGCAGGATATAAGCCTGTTTCTGGGTATGCGCACGTGGAACGACGATGTGGCTACCTTTGATCAGGCGAATCCCGTACGGGGAGGGCAGATGCATTCCTTCGTCAAAGAACTGTTTCACCCACGGGCCGGTAGCGTTGACCAGACCGCGCGCCTGCCAGCTGAATTTCTCGCCGGTATCAATGTCTTCGGCGTCGACAATCCACAGGCCGTTTTCACGGCGTGCAGCGGTCGTTCGCGTGCGGGTTTTCACTTCGCCCTCTTTCTTCACCACCATCTGCGCATTGGCCAGAACGAGGCGGGCATCGTCCACCCAGCAGTCAGAATATTCGAAACCGCGCACGATTTCCGGTTTCAGCACCGAATCTGCGCCAAAACGCAAACCGGTAGACGCGGGAAGACTGGTGCGTTTACCCAGATGATCGTACATAAACAGACCGATACGAATCATCCACGCGGGACGCAAATGCGGGCGATGAGGCAGGCGGAAACGCATCGGAATCGCCAGATGCGGAGCCATTTTCAGTAAAACTTCGCGTTCGGCCAGCGCTTCGCTGACCAGACGAAATTCGTAGTGTTCCAGGTAGCGCAGGCCGCCGTGGATCAGTTTGGAGCTGGCGGACGATGTCGCACAGGCGAGATCGTTGGCTTCCAGCATCAATACAGATAAACCGCGTCCTGCGGCATCTGCCGCGATGCCGGCACCGTTGATGCCGCCGCCTATCACAATCAGATCTTTGGTTTCCATGTCACCCTCATGCACTTTCGTTAAAGCTCATAAATGTTCGATATCGCTCATAATAGCAAAGGAACGCGTTTTTGGTAACATCAAAAAAACAATTTTGAGTGATAGAGATAACATAATGGCGTTTAGCCGCCGCCAGGACGTACACTACGCGGTAAAATAGTGCGGCCTGATACCCTCGCTCCAGCCCTCTCCCACGGGGATAGGGGGCTGATTTCCTCACCATGGGGTAATTTTTCTCTCTGAAGGAGAGGGAAACGTCGCACCAACCTGAATAATGAAAAGAGAAAAGTATGGATCAATTTGAATGCATTAATGTCGAAGAAGCCCATCAGAAAATGCATCAGGGAAAGGCGGTGTTGGTGGATATCCGCGATCCGCAAAGCTACGCGATGGGACACACGCCGGGCGCGTTCCACCTGACGAACGACACTCTGGGCACGTTTATGCGCGATAACGATTTTGAAACGCCGGTGATGGTGATGTGCTATCACGGCAACAGCAGCAAAGGTGCGGCGCAGTATCTGCTCCAGCAGGGTTACGATGCGGTCTATAGCGTTGATGGCGGCTTTGACGCGTGGCATCGCCATTTCCCGGCAGAAGTTGAGCACGCGTTTGGGGGCTAAAACCTCTATACTGTCCCCCTTTGTGTGGAACTAAGCGACTGCCGCCCATGTTGATGATTACCTCTTTTACCAATCCGCGCGTCGCTCAGGCGTTTGTCGATTACATGGCGACGCAGGGCGTCGTTCTGACTCTCCAGCAGCATACGCAAACTGACGTCTGGCTGGCGGATGCAAGCCAGGCCGAACGGGTGAATGCTGAGCTGGCGCGTTTCCTTGAGAATCCCGGCGACCCGCGTTATCTGGCTGCGAGCTGGACCAACGGCCATATGGACAGTGGATTGCACTACCAGCGCTTCCCTTTCTTTGCCACCGTGCGCGAACGCGCAGGGCCGTTTACGCTGTTGCTGATGGCAGCCTGCATTCTGGTGTTTATCATCATGAACGTGGTCGGCGATCAACGTGTGATGATCGCCCTGGCGTGGCCGTACGGTCCGGCGGTGCAATACGACGTCTGGCGCTACTTTACCCACGCGCTGATGCATTTCTCGGTTCTGCATATTCTGTTTAACCTGCTGTGGTGGTGGTATCTCGGCGGGGCGGTTGAGAAACGTCTCGGCAGCGGCAAGCTGATTGTGATCACCATTATTAGCGCACTGCTCAGTGGCTATGTGCAGCACAAATTTAGCGGCCCGTGGTTTGGCGGTTTGTCGGGTGTGGTGTACGCCTTGATGGGATATGCCTGGCTTCGCGGTGAACGCGACCCGGAAAGCGGCATTTATATGCAGCGCGGTTTGATAACCTTTGCATTACTATGGCTAATTGCCGGATGGTTTGATCTGTTTGGTATGTCTATCGCGAACGGCGCACATGTCACCGGGCTGGCCGTTGGGCTGGCGATGGCCTTTGCCGATACGCTGAATGCGCGAAAACGAACATAATTCCAGGGATATTTCATGAAACAGACACAGCGACATGACGCCATTATCGAACTGGTTAAAAAACAGGGATACGTCAGCACCGAAGAGTTGGTTGAGCAATTTGCCGTTAGCCCGCAGACCATTCGCCGTGATTTAAACGATCTGGCCGACCAGAACCGTATTTTGCGCCATCATGGCGGCGCGGCCTTGCCGTCCAGCTCGGTGAACACGTCCTGGCACGATCGTAAAGCGACGCAAACGGCCGAGAAAGAACGTATTGCCCATAAAGTAGCGAGCCAAATTCCTAACGGTGCGACGCTATTTATCGATATCGGGACCACGCCAGAAGCGGTGGCGCATGCGCTGCTCAATCATGAAAATCTGCGCATCGTGACCAACAACCTGAACGTGGCCACCACGTTGATGGTCAAGGACGATTTCCGCATCATTCTGGCGGGTGGCGAATTGCGTAGCCGTGACGGCGGAATTATCGGTGAGGCGACGCTCGACTTTATCTCTCAGTTTCGCCTCGATTTCGGCATTCTGGGGATCAGCGGTATCGACAGCGATGGTTCGTTGTTGGAGTTTGATTATCACGAAGTCCGCACCAAACGCGCGATTATCGACAATTCCCGCCACGTTATGCTGGTGGTGGATCACTCCAAGTTTGGGCGTAACGCGATGGTGAACATGGGCAGTATCAGCATGGTGAATGCGGTGTATACCGATGTGATGCCGCCAGCGGGCGTGTTGCAGGTGATCAACGATAACAACGTGCAGCTAGAACTGTGCTGAAGTAAAAACAGAACGGCAACTCAGTTGCCGTTTTAGTGTTTGCTCCCTTTCCCTGTGAGAGAGGGCTGGGATGAGAACATCAAGCCGCATTCCCCTAAACCCCATACCCCATCATTTTCAGCAGCTGTTGCGCATGCTGCACGGCGTCCTGGCGATGCGCCACGCCCAATTTCTGATATAAATTGCGAATGTGCGTTTTGATGGTGGTCGCCGCGACGGCCAGCTCACCCGCAATTTGCTCATTGCTGTAACCAGAATAAATCAGCCCCAGGACCTGCCATTCACGCTGCGTCAGCGGGCTGGTGCGAATCAATTCCGGCACTTCCGGGTGCGTCAGCAGACGTTCGACAAAGTTCTCATCAAAGTGCGCGAATTTATGTCGGTGATGCTGATTTATCTCACGCAAAATACGCTGGGCGCGGTGCTGGTCCAATTCCGGCAACGTATTGAGCTGAATCAGCTGGCGCAGCTGCTGCGCCATGACTTCGCCTTCAATCACAAAGTGGCTGATAAACCCGGTACGATTCGCCAATTGCAGCGCCTCCAGCAACACACGCTGCGCGTCATTTTTACGTCCTGCCTGCCAGTAAAGCTGATTAAGCAGTAGCAGGTTGCGGTTGAGATCGCTCATCAGACGCAGACTGCGGGCATTTTCGTTCAACTCTTCCAGCACGATTTCTGCCGGGTCAAAGTCCCCCAACAGGATCTGCACACGGGCAATATTGCGCCACTGGCTTTGCAGGAAGTGGTTGTTGGCAAACTCTGGTTTTGGCGTCTGGCGCAGCCAGTTGGCGGCAGATTTTTTATCGCCGATCATTTGCCAGTAAATCACCCGCACTTTATCCGCGTTAGACACCCAGTCGCTGTGGTACTGACCATTGCCGAGCAAGTTTTCCAGACGATTAAGATGATTGCGGGCGTTATCCAGATCGCCACGTGCCAGTGAGCACTGAACCAGCAGCGCCAGGCATTGCAGCTGCTGCTGCGGCTGAAACGCGGAAAGCACTTCGACACCGTGACGGGCGGAACTTTCGGCCTCATCCAGACGCGACCACGCCCACAGAAGCTGAGCGCGAATACGCAACAGGAACTCGTGCATCGGCAGCTGTTCCAGGTGCTGATCGTGAATCAACTGGAACGCTTTTTCCTGCGTCTCCCAGGCGGCTTGCAGGAACCCCTGCGCGAATAAAATTTCGCTTTGCTGGATCATGCTCCACAGCGCGTAATGCCAGATATCATGGCGGCGGGCCATCTGTTCCGTTTGTTGCATCAGCGCCAGCGACCGGCTGAGATCGCCTTTACAGTGCAGCACTTCGCCGTGTACCGACGTGGCGACGATCCGACTGTAGAAATTAGCCAGCGGCAGTTCATCGAGGGCGATCATCGCCAGGCGTTCGGCTTCTTCCGGGTCGCCGTCGTTAATCGCGACCTGCGCACGTAAGGCGTTAAATTCACCGTGCAGCGTCGGATCCATTTCGCCCTTCATCTCTTGTTCGGCGCGCGCCAGCAGCATGTTCACTTCGCTGTAGCGGTGCTGGCTTTGCATCAGCCAGGCCTGCAAAAGCACCAGACGCGGATTTTCCAGCAGGCTTTCCCACGGCAACGCGCGCAATGACTCTTCAAGCAGCGTCAGCTCGCTATGATTAAACAGGCCCCACGCATGGTTGAGCAAAATATCGCGCAGCATATTGGCGTCGCCCGCGGCCAGAGCATGATGAATGGCTTCGCTCGGGAAGCCTTGCGCCATCCAGCTTTCTGCGGCTGAGCGGTGAACTTCAGGTAATTCTGTTGCGAGTTCCCACTGACAGCGTTGGCGCAGGAAGCTGCCAAACAGCGGGTGGAAGCTGAACCATTCGCCCGAGTCGTCCATGCGTTGCAGGAACAGGCCCTGACGTTCAATTTCTTCGAGGCGCATTTGCCCGTTGTCTTCGCCGGTGACGCGCACAATGAGCGCATCGTTCATCGAGCGCAGCAGCGAGCTTTTCAGCAAGAACTGGCGGGTGGCGGGATCGACGCTGTCCAGAACTTCATCGACCAGATAATCGGATAAATGGCTGGCGTTGATACCTGACAGACGACGCGCTGACTGATGCGTCGGGCTGTTATTTTGTCGCGCCGAGAGGGCGATCAGCTGTAACGCGGTCGCCCAGCCCGCAACGTCATCGCACAGGCGGCTGCTTTCTGCGGCTTCAATAGGCGAGCTGAGTCGACAATCGAAAAACTGTTTGGCTTCCTGATGGTTAAAGGAAAGTTGTTGGCTGCCCACTTCCAGCAATTGATCGCGTACGCGCAGGTTGGCGATACCTAACTGCGGCAAGTTACGCGACAGCACGACCAGCGTCAGGTTTTCCGGCTGATGGCGCAGGAAGAAGCGCATGGATTCATGGATGACCGGGTTGGTGATCAGATGATAATCATCAATCACCAGATAAAGCGGGCGATGCCATTCGGCAAGTTCGATAAAAAGCTGTGCGAAAAGCGACGAAAGACTCGCGTACTGGCGCTTTTGCACCATGATTTCGCTGGTGACGCAGTGCCCGTTCGTGGCCTGCTGAATGGCGGCAATCAAATAGCTGGCGAAACGCTCTGGCTGGTTATCCCCTTCATCAAGAGAGTACCACCCTAAATCGCTTTTGCCGGAGGCCCACTGAGAAATGAGCGTCGTTTTTCCATAGCCTGCAGGGCTCGTTACCAGCGCCAGTCGGAAATTATTCGCGCCGGAAAGTTTCGCCAACAGACGTTCGCGGACCACGGTATGGTCAAGACGAACCGGGCGACTTAATTTGGACGGAATCAACATAAGTTTTCACTTCACTGTGGGGAAACGAGGAAATCGATTTTTTTTGGGCTTCGTAATTAATAGATATAAGGTCGGCCAGAAAGAGAACTATTGCAAGTTATGTCCGACTTTTCTGTGCCTTAATTTGCACTCTGTCACAATTTTATTTCGATCGGGGTGGGAACTTTTCGATATGCCCTATAAACCGCGTGGGTGCTGGCTTGTATGCATTTAGTGCGGTTAAACTGAAATCGGTTTCAGTCTGCCAGATACGCGTCAACGTTATAAATTTTCTGTGCCGGAGCGATAATAAAATAACGCGCCTGAATAATTACAAAATTCATAAATATTATTTCACGTAAACATTTATTTCTGGCTCATTTAATTTCATCCGAAACTGCATTTCATTTTTTTGACACTCTTCCGATTTATCCTGACGCCGAATGGGCACACTCGTTCTATGCTCAAGAGTGGCCTTGATCACACTTTAGCGCTCATCCCTGCTACTCCTCCCTGTCTAATCCCCGTCAGGAGGAGGAAGAGATAACATGAGCCAGGCACACTAGCGCCAATATCTTTACTTTATCTACAGGATGCCGATTCCCTATGTCACAGCCTACCTTCAATAAAGATCACTTTCAGGCAGCCCTGACGCGTCAGTGGCAGCGTTTTGGTTTGCACGCGGCAGAAGACATGACGCCTCATCAGTGGTGGCAGGCGGTGAGCGGTGCGCTGGCTGAATTGCTCAGCGCGCAGCCCGTAGCGAAGCCAGTGAAAAACCAGCGTCACGTCAACTACATCTCCATGGAGTTCCTGATTGGTCGTCTGACCGGGAATAACCTGCTGAATCTTGGCTGGTATCAGGAGGTGAGCGAGGTGCTCAACGAGCACAATATCCATCTGACGGATCTGCTGGAAGAAGAGACCGATCCCGGTCTTGGTAATGGCGGTCTGGGGCGTCTGGCGGCGTGTTTCCTGGATTCCATGGCGACCGTGGGACAATCCGCGACCGGTTATGGCCTGAACTATCAGTACGGCTTGTTCCGTCAGTCTTTTGCGGATGGCCATCAGATTGAAGCGCCGGACGACTGGCACCGCGGTACCTATCCGTGGTTCCGTCACAATGCGCAGCTCGACGTGCAGGTGGGGATCGGCGGCAAAGTGTCGAAGCAGGGCCACTGGGTACCGGATTTTGTCATTACCGGCGAAGCCTGGGATCTGCCGGTTCTGGGCTACCGCAATGGCGTTGCGCAGCCGCTGCGTCTGTGGCAGGCGAAGCACGCGCATCCCTTTAACCTGACCAAATTTAACGACGGTGATTTCCTGCGCGCTGAGCAGCAGGGTATCGATGCAGAAAAACTGACCAAAGTGCTCTACCCGAACGACAACCATCTGGCCGGCAAAAAGCTGCGCCTGATGCAGCAGTATTTCCAGTGCGCCTGCTCCGTAGCCGACATTTTGCGTCGCCATCATCTGGAAGGACGCAAGCTGGCGGAACTGCCGGATTACGAAGTGATTCAGTTGAACGACACGCACCCGACAATTGCGATTCCTGAGCTGCTGCGCGTGCTGATCGATGAGCACCAACTGAGCTGGGAGGCTGCCTGGTCGATCACCAGTCGTACCTTCGCGTACACCAACCATACCCTGATGCCAGAGGCGCTGGAGTGTTGGGATGAGAAGCTGGTGAAAGCGCTGCTGCCGCGTCACATGCAGATAATCAATCAGATCAACGACCAGTTTAAAGTGCTGGTGAAGAAAACCTGGCCGGGCGACAAAGACGTCTGGGCGAAGCTGGCCGTGGTGCATGACAAACAGGTTCGTATGGCTAATATGTGCGTGGTCAGCGGCTTTGCGGTGAACGGTGTGGCGGCGTTGCACTCCGATCTGGTGGTCAAAGATCTGTTCCCGGAATATCACCAGCTGTGGCCAAACAAATTCCATAACGTGACTAACGGCATCACGCCGCGTCGCTGGATCAAACAGTGCAACCCGGCGCTCGCCGCGCTGCTGGATAAAACGCTGAAAAAAGAGTGGGCCAACGATCTCGACCAGCTCATCAATCTGGAAAAACAGGCCGACGACGCGAAATTCCGTGCCAAATACCGCGCGATTAAGTTGGATAACAAAGTCCGTCTGGCAGAGTTTGTGAAAGTGCGCACGGGCGTTGAAATCAACCCCCATGCCATTTTTGATATCCAGATTAAACGTCTGCATGAATACAAACGCCAGCACCTGAACCTGCTGCACATTCTGGCGCTGTACAAAGAGATTCGCGAGAACCCGAGCGCCGATCGCGTGCCGCGCGTGTTCCTGTTTGGCGCGAAAGCCGCACCGGGTTACTACCTGGCGAAAAACATTATCCTCGCCATCAATAAAGTGGCTGAAACTGTCAATAACGATCCTGCCGTGGGCGATAAGCTCAAAGTGGTATTCCTGCCGGATTATTGCGTCTCTGCCGCTGAACTGCTGATTCCGGCGGCGGATGTCTCCGAGCAGATTTCTACGGCGGGCAAAGAAGCGTCTGGTACCGGCAACATGAAGCTGGCGCTTAACGGGGCATTGACCGTGGGCACGCTGGACGGTGCGAACGTTGAAATCGCCGAACAGGTGGGCGAAGAAAATATCTTTATCTTCGGTCATACCGTAGAGCAGGTGAAGGCGCTCAAAGCCAAAGGCTACGATCCGCTGAAATGGCGTAAAAAAGACAAAGTGCTGGATGCGGTACTCAAAGAGCTGGAAAGCGGAAAATACAGCGATGGTGATAAGCACGCGTTTGACCAGATGCTGCACAGCATCGGCAAACAGGGCGGTGACCCGTATCTGGTGATGGCCGACTTTACCGCTTACGTTGACGCGCAAAAGCAGGTTGATGTGTTGTACCGCGACCAGGACGCCTGGACCCGTGCGTGCATTCTGAACACCGCGCGCTGCGGGATGTTCAGCTCTGACCGCTCAATCCGTGATTATCAGGCCCGTATCTGGCAGGCAAAACGCTAAGGAAGCGCGATGGATAGCAAACGTCTGGATAATGCCGCGCTGGCGGCGGGGATCAGCCCCAGTTATATCAATGCTCACGGCAAACCGCAGTCAATTGGCGCTGAAACCAAAAGACGTTTGCTGGATGCCATGCACAAGGCAAAACCCGTCGCGAAAGCGGCGGTAAGCCCGGTTCCTGTCGTTAAGGTCTTTACCCATGGCAAAAAAATGCCGTTACCGATTGAAGGCAAAGGGGAATTTAGCTGGGAGCTGACCACCGAAGACGGTCACCAGCATAACGGCCACGCCACGGGGGGGAAAACACTGGCTCTTCCGGCAAAACTGCCGGAGGGCTACCACACCCTGACGCTCACTCAGGACAACCAACGCTTCGCGTGTCGGGTGATCGTCGCGCCGAAACGCTGCTATGAACCGCAGGCGTTGCTTGAAGGCAAAAAGCTGTGGGGCGCTTGCGTGCAGCTTTATACCCTGCGTTCGGACGATAACTGGGGCATCGGCGATTTTGGCGATCTGAAAAAGATGCTGGGAGAAGTGGGTAAACGCGGCGGCGCGTTTATCGGCCTGAACCCGATTCACGCGCTTTATCCGGCCAACCCGGAAAGTGCCAGCCCGTACAGCCCGTCGTCCCGTCGCTGGATGAACGTGATTTATATCGATGTTAACGCGCTGGATGATTTCAAAAAGAGCAAAGACGCGCAGGCGTGGTGGAAACTCAGCACTACGCAGCAGATGTTGAAGCAGGCGCGTGACGCGGATTGGGTTGATTATTCCACCGTCACGTCGCTCAAACTGGCAGCGCTGCGTCTGGCGTGGAAAGGCTTCTCAACGCGCGATGACGACCAGATGACGGCCTTTCGCCAGTTTATCGCTCAGGAAGGTGAAAGCCTCTACTGGCAAGCGGCGTTTGATGCGCTGCATGCGTATCAGGTGAAAGAGGATGAAATGCGCTGGGGCTGGCCGGTGTGGCCAGAGGCGTATCAGTCTGTTGATTCCCCAGAAGTGAAAGCGTTCTGCAAAAAGCACGCTGATGAAGTGGACTTTTTCCTGTGGCTGCAATGGCTGGCCTACAGTCAGTTTGCGGCCTGCTGGCAGCAAAGCCAGGGCGACAATATGCCGATTGGCCTGTATCGCGATCTGGCCGTCGGCGTGGCGGAAGGCGGGGCGGAAACCTGGTGTGACCGCGAGCTGTACTGCCTGAAAGCGTCAGTTGGCGCGCCGCCGGACATTCTGGGGCCGCTAGGGCAAAACTGGGGGTTGCCGCCGATGGACCCGCATGTGATGGTCGCGCGGGCTTACGAACCGTTTATCGATCTGCTGCGCGCCAACATGCAAAACTGCGGGGCATTGCGTATCGACCATGTGATGTCGGTACTGCGTTTGTGGTGGATCCCCTACGGGGAAACGGCTGACCATGGCGCGTATGTGCAATATCCGGTGGATGATCTGCTGTCCATCCTCGCGCTCGAAAGCAAGCGTCACCACTGCATGGTGATTGGCGAGGATCTTGGCACCGTGCCGGTTGAAATCGTCAGCAAATTACGCGACAGTGGCGTTTATTCCTACAAAGTACTGTATTTCGAGAGTGATCATGAGAAGACGTTCCGTTCGCCGAAAGCGTACCCTGAACAATCAATGGCTGTCGCGACAACGCATGATCTTCCTACGCTGCGAGGCTATTGGGAAAGCGGCGATCTCACGCTTGGCAAAACGCTAGGCCTGTATCCTGACGAAGTGGTGCTGCGCGGTCTGTATCAGGATCGCGAACTGGCAAAACAGGGTCTACTGGATGCGCTGCGTAAGCATGGCTGTTTGCCAAAGCGTACCGGGCATAAGGCCTCGTTGATGTCGATGACCGCGACGTTAAATCGTGGAATGCAGCGTTACATCGCCGACAGCAACAGTGCGTTGCTTGGGCTTCAGCCGGAAGACTGGCTGGGCATGGCGGAGCCGGTGAACATACCGGGCACCAGTTATCAGTACAAAAACTGGCGGCGCAAACTGTCCACAACGCTTGAAAAGATGTTTGCCGATGAAGGGGTGAACAAGCTGATTAAAGATTTGGATAAACGCAGAAAGGCCGTCGTCAAAAAGAAATAAAAAAACCCGCCAACCGGCGGGTTTTTTCTTTTAAATCACCATGTTCAGCAGTAGAACCCCGATAAGGCCGCACACCGAGATAATGGTTTCCAGCACTGACCAGGACTTGATGGTCTCGCCGATAGTCAGGTTGAAGTATTCCTTGAACAGCCAGAAGCCTGGATCGTTCACGTGGGAGAAAATCACGCTACCGGAACCGACCGCGATAACCATCAGCTCTGGGCTCACGCCGGTTGTCGCAATCAGCGGAGCCGCGATGCCGCCTGCAGTAATCGCCGCCACGGTCGCAGAACCCAGCGCGATACGCAGAACCGCAGCAATCGACCAGGCCATCAGCAGCGGAGAAATATTAGTGGAATGCATCATGGAGGCGATGTATTTGTCCACGCCGCTGTCGACCAGAACCTGTTTGAACGCACCGCCACCGCCGATGATCAACAGCATCATGGCAATGATTTTGATGGAAGAGGTCAGCGTTTCGTTGATCTGATCCATATTGCGGCCACGATTCAGACCAAAGGTAAACAGGGCAATCAGCACCGCAATCAGCGTCGCCATTACCGGGTCACCCAGGAATTCCGCAACGGACAGGAATGGATGGCCTTTTGGCAGAATCATCTCGGCAACCGCACGCATCGCCATCAGAACAACTGGTACCAGCGAGGTCCAGACGCTGACGCCAAAGCTTGGCATCTCTTCTTCAGTGAAGGTTTTCGCGCTGTACAGGCCTTCAGGAATCGGCTTGTCGATGCCTTTCAGGCAGCGAGCAAATACCGGGCCGGCCAGAATAACGGTTGGGATCGCCAGAATCGTACCAAACAGCAGGGTTTTACCCATATCTGCGTGGAAAATGGTCGCGATCGCGGTTGGACCCGGGTGAGGGGGCAGGAAGCCGTGGGTGACAGACAGCGCAGCCGCCATCGGCACACCGACATACAGCAGCGGAATGTTAGCGGCAGCCGCGATGGTGAAGACCAGCGGAAGCATCAGCACGAAGCCCACTTCGTAGAACAGGGCAAAACCCACCGTGAAGCCGGTTAATACCACGGCCCACTGGATGTGCTGTTTGCCGAATTTGGCAATCAACGTGGTGGCGATACGCTGCGCACCGCCGCAGTCTGCCAGCATTTTGCCGAGCATGGCCCCGAAGCCCATAATCAGCGCCAGGCTGCCGAGCGTTCCGCCCACACCTGCTTTGATTGAGCTAATAACTTTTACCAGCGGCATCCCTTGCATCAAACCGACTGCGAGTGCCACCAGAACCAGAGCGATGAACCCGTTCAGTTTGAAACGGATCATCAAGAGCAGTAATAAGACAACACCGATAGCGACGATAACTAATGGCATGATTGACCTGGCCTATGATTTGTTATGGGTAACGTCATTGTTTCAACGACACTTTCCGATTGTCCCAACTGGGAACAGAGTGGTTACGGCACTAATACTGATTGCCTGCGAAACCATTAAGTTTAGTCGGCTGTTATGAGGGTGCTTAGTGCTTGGGCGAATGATACGGGTAACATCTATCGATTGAGAATCACCCTGGAGGGCAAAATTTGAATTATGAGACACAGGTCATGTTATAGCGGGAAGGGGAAATGCGGCCCGGCAGCGGGAAGATTGCCGGGCTGAGACAGACGGGAGCTTAGTAGTAGGAGTGCTCGCCGCGCTGGTGTTCGGTGAGGTCGCGAACGCCTTTCAGCTCCGGGAACTCGTTCAGCATCTGCTTCTCGATGCCTTCTTTGAGGGTCACGTCGACCATGGAACAGCCGTTACAGCCGCCGCCAAACTGCAGGATCGCTAAGCCGTCTTCGGTGATTTCCATCAGCGTTACACGACCACCGTGGCCCGCCAGCTGTGGGTTAATCTGCGATTGCAGCAGATATTCCACACGTTCCATCAGCGGCGCATCGTCAGACACTTTCCGCATTTTGGCGTTTGGCGCTTTCAGCGTCAGCTGAGAACCGAGCTGGTCGGTAACAAAATCGATTTCCGCATCGTCAAGATACGGTGCGCTCAACTCATCGACATAGGCGGTGAGCAGCTCAAATTTAAGGGCAGTGTCAGATGCTTCCACAGCGTCCGGGGGACAATAAGAAACACCGCATTCTGCATTCGGAGTGCCTGGATTGATCACAAACACGCGGATCTGCGTCCCTTCTTCCTGATTTGCCAGCAGTTTGGCAAAGTGCGCTTGTGCAGAATCGGAAATACGGATCATAGCTTTGGCCTAATAGTTGACTAAAATACTTGGGTATTATTATACGCCCATCGGAAAAGGGCTACAAGGTACGACACAAACACCATACCTGAACCGACGCCGCGCCGCTTTGCAAAAGCAGTCGGGAAAGTTCGGCCACGGTGCTGCCCGTCGTGACGACATCATCCACAATCGCGATATGGCGACCTTTCACCGACAATTCAAGGTGAAAGGCATTTTTAAGGTTTCTTTTGCGCAGTCGCGCGTTGAGCTGGTGCTGGACTGCCGTTGCGTGCACGCGCTTCAACGCGCCAGAGAAGTAAGCACAGCCGAGCCAATGCGCGAGCGGACGGCACAATAAATCGCTTTGATTATACCCGCGACGCCAGTGGCGACGGGAATGTAGCGGTACATTGATAATGAGATCGACCTTCGGCAACGTCCGCGATCGCCTGGCGTGTAAAACCGCGAGCATTAACAGACGGGCAAGCGGCCAGGCCAGTTGGCTCTGACCCGTAAACTTCAGTTTGTGGATCAGGCCGCTCAGCGGCTGGACATAATCATCGACCGCCACCAGAGCGCACCACGGCGGCGGCTGTTGCAGGCATCTTCCGCAAGGCATCTTCATGCTCATCGCCGGTAAACCGCATTGCGGACAGCACGGGCGATGGGTGTTGAACGATCGCGTACAGACCGAACATACGCCCCAACGGCTCATCATGAGTGGCATTCGGCATAGCCAGCACAAGCCAGGCACTGTTAGCATGAGTAACTTCCTTGTTAAAAAGAGAACCATAACCGATGAAGAATCTTTGGTGGCAGACCGTCGGCACAGGAAATTGTCATCTTGTGCTGCTGCACGGATGGGGACTGAACGCCGAAGTGTGGCATTGCATTCAGGAGGAATTGGCCTCGCATTTCACGCTGCATCTGGTTGATCTGCCCGGCTTTGGGCGCAGCCGAGATTTTGGTGCCATGACGCTTGATGAGATGGCGCTTCAGGTTCTGGAACACGCGCCGCAAAAAGCGGTTTGGCTGGGCTGGAGTCTTGGTGGGCTGGTGGCAAGTCAGATTGCATTGCAGCATCCGGAGCGTGTTCAGGCGCTGGTCACCGTGGCTTCGTCGCCCTGTTTTAGCACGCGTGAAAAATGGCCGGGTATCAGGCCAGACGTATTAGCCAATTTTCAGCAACAGCTAAGCGAAGATTTTCAGCGTACGGTGGAGCGTTTTCTTGCGCTGCAAACGATGGGAACTGAAACCGCACGTCAGGATGCGAGGATGCTGAAAAGCACGGTGCTGTCGTTGCCGATGCCGAACGTTGAGGTGCTCAACGGCGGGCTTGAGATCCTGAAAACGGTCGATCTGCGCGAACCGCTGGCAACGCTTGATGTGCCCCACCTGCGGATTTATGGCTATCTTGATGGGCTGGTGCCACGCAAAGTGGTCCCGCTGCTGGATGCGCTGTGGCCGCAGAGCGAATCGCAGGTGATTGCCAAAGCCGCACATGCGCCGTTTATCTCGCATCCCGGTGAATTTTGCGCCGCGCTGGTTGCGTTAAGTCAACGTTTCAACTGATTTTTATCCTCAACCTGGCAAAAGTCACGTGCCGCAACAATACTTCAAATGTCGTTGCGGCGATTCAGCCGACGATAATCAAAACTACAATTTATGGGAGTGATAGCTATGAAGCTTGTTTCAGGTATTGTTGCCTCTTTGGTTATTGGGTCTTTGTCTTTCAGTGTATTAGCAGCGCAAGAGCTGGAGAAAGATAAAGTGGCAGGCATGAATTTGACGAAGATCGGTGATATCACGACTTCAGATACCACGGCTCCGATGGATGCCAAAAAAGAGCTGTCGAAAAAGGCGGATGAGCTGGGCGGCACTTACTACGTGATTACCAGCGCGAACAAGAGCGAGAAATCTGTTCACGCCACAGCTGACGTTTATAAATAATGACAACACGCCGGGAGCGAAATGCCCCCGGCATGTTTGCTTATCGCAGTACCCACCACTCCTTCAGGCAGGCCTTGCCTTCCGGGCAACTCTTGCAACTCCCCGTGAGACAACCGTCGGCATCTTCTTGAATACGTTGGACTCTCCCCATTGCTTCCATTCTTTCGAGCATGGCATCGATCAACGGCTGTGGCGTGTGCAAAGAGAGGCTTAGCTGTTTTGCCTCCATTCGTCCCTGCAGCGCCAGTAAATCTCTCACCTCAATCATGGATGCCATATTGACCTCTTAGTGGCAGTTGCCAGCCGGGCTGTTACAGCAGTTTGCTGCTGTCTTATTGGTGGCCAGCAGGTTGACGTCAACGCGACTACGGGCCCGGCGCAGCAGGCCAAGCAGGACCACGTTAAACAGCACCACCGCCAGAATGCACACCAGACTGTAGCGCGGATGCTGGCTAAAATTGGTCGCCTGATAGAAAACGGTAGAGAGCGAGTAGGCAATGTTCAGCCCCCACAGAACCGAGAAGCCCATCCAGCCGCGGCTGGATTCGCGTGCTATCGCACCCATCACGGAGATACATGGAATGTAGAGCAACACAAAAATCAGGTAGCTGTAAGCCGCCGACGCGCTGCCAAATTTCTCGCTCATCACGCCCATCGCGCCTGTTGCCATTTCGCCGTCGCCTTTGCTGGCTTCGATAGGGTTGGCCAGTACGCTCAGGCTGAAGGTGCCTTTCAGACTTTGCCAGGTTTCATCCACCGCCCCGAGCAGCTCATCTCCGAGATGGAATTCCGCTGGATTGAACTCCTGTTCCTGAATGTTTTCGGCCGTGTAGAGCGTGTTCAGCGTACCGACGACCACCTCTTTCGCCATTGCGCCGGTGAATAACCCTACGGTTGCTTGCCAGTTGTCTTCATGGACGCCAATCGGCTTGAACAGTGGCGTAATCACACGGCTGACGGAGGCCAGCGCGGAATCGTTGATGGTATCCGCCGCTTTACCTTCGAGCGTAAAGCTGTTCAGTGCGCTGAGGAAAATGCTGACAATGACGATCACTTTCCCGGCACGTAAAACAAAGCCTTTCAGGCGCTGCCAGGTTTGGATCAGCAGGCTTTTCACGTGCGGAACGTGATAGACCGGCAGTTCCATCACAAACGGTGACGCTTCGCCGCGCATGATGGTGTGTTTAAGCATCAGGCCCGTGAGGATCGCCATGACGATGCCGAGCACATACAGCGAGAAGACCGCCAGCGCACCTTGCTGGCCGAAGAAAGCAGCGGCAAACACGGCAAAGATGGCCAGGCGCGCACCGCAAGACATAAACGGTGCCATCATGATGGTCATCAAGCGTTCGCGAGGTGCATCCAGCGTACGCGCGCCCATCACCGACGGCACGTTACAGCCAAAGCCGACGATCAGCGGAACGAAGGATTTACCCGGTAAACCCAGCGCTTGCATCAGACGATCCATGACGAACGCCGCGCGGGCCATGTAACCCGAATCCTCAAGGAAAGAGAGGAACAGATACATCATCCCAATTTGCGGCACCAACGGCAGAACGGTGTTAACCCCGCCGCCAATCCCTTGAGCCAGGAAAATGGTCAGCCATTCCGGGAAATGCAACGTGTAGCCCACCCATTGCAGACCGTGAATAAAGATAGCCACGGACCCCACATCAAACAGCGGCTGTAACGCCCCGCCAATGTTGATGGCCAGCAGGAACATCAAATACATCACCAGCAGAAATACCGGCAGACCGAGAAAACGGTTAAGAATGATTCTATCAACTGCTGCGGTGAAACGGCTGGGTTCCGCCGTCAGCGTATTGCTGACCACTTCGCAAATCGCGGCAATACTTTGATAGCGCGCATCGGCGATATGCAGCGCCGGATCGTCAAGTTTTTCAGTGAGCCGCGCCAGGGAAATATCCAGCTTCTGCGCCGCATCCCCCGCGTAGCGACGGCTATAAATATCGCCTTCCAGCATTTGCAGGCCGAGCCAGCGGCGCTGTTTTTCCGGCATTGTCTGCGCCATTTCCTGCGCCAGATGATCGGCTTCTTGCAAGAGCGGTTTAGCGTAATGCACCAGCTCGAGATCGGTATTTTGCGAGTGACGATCGACGGCCAGCTTTAAGGCATCAATACCCCGTGCTCGGGTCGATACCAGCGGCACAACCGGGCAGCCAAGGCGGGCGGAAAGCGCGTCGATGTCGATGCGAATTTGTTGTTTTTCCGCCAGGTCGAGCATGTTTAGCGCAACGATGCACGGAATGCCCAGCTCGAGCAACTGCAGCGTTAGGTAAAGATTACGCTCGAGATTGGACGCATCGACGACGTTAATCAGCAAATCCGCGTCGGCGCTCAGAATGTAATGGCAGGCAATTTGTTCATCAAGCGAGGTCTGAGACGAGATCGTGGTTAACGAATAGGTGCCGGGCAGATCAACGAGCGTGACAAGATTATCTGTCGTTGAAAAATGACCTTCTTTACGTTCGACCGTAACGCCTGCCCAGTTTCCCACGCGCTGACGTGCACCCGTTAACTGATTAAATAACGTGGTTTTGCCGGAATTAGGATTACCAATTAAGCCAATGGTTAATTTTTTCATTGTTGTAGACTCGGAATAACGACTGGCGATTATCGGGTTAAGGCTTCGACTTCTAATAAGGCGAGGTCTTTTTTGCGCAGTACCAGATTGACGCGTCGGGTTTCGATATGAACAGGATCGCCCAACGGCGCAATACGAACGACCTGAAAGGACGAACCAGGCAACATGCCTAATGACAGCAGTTTCTGACGATACGCCGGGCTAATTTCACGGGAAAAACCGGTAATTTTCCAGGCACTGTCTGGTGTGAATTGCATAGACACCACTTTCACCGAAGGTTAAATAATCAACAGATGCAATGATAATGAGAATGGTTTCTACCAGCAATATTTAAAATGTGACGTAATGTTGTAATGGCTATTAATTAGCGGACAGTTTGACCTTGCTCAATATTTAATGATTTTGCAGGTGAGAGGGAAATGACTTATTTGTTAACGAAGTGATACTTGCTGGTTTAAATACGGATATGCAATCGGTTCCACACTGAATAAATAACCCTCCGCCTTTTCAGGAGGAGGGTGAGAGGCAGAATTAACGTTTTTTACCCATCGCCGCAGCCAGCGCATCCATCATGGCGCTGTTGCCCGCAGGCTGTGCTTCGCGACCACGCGGTTGCGCCGGTTTTGCCGCCGGGCGTGCCTGCTCGCGTGCGCCTCCGCCGTTACCACGACGTGCGTTGGTTTCGCCTGGCTGCTCATCCAGACGCATCGTCAGCGCGATACGCTTACGTGGCATATCCACTTCGAGCACTTTCACCTTCACGATGTCGCCCGCTTTCACCACGGTATGCGGATCCTGAACAAACTTATCTGCCAGTGACGAAATATGGACCAGACCGTCCTGATGCACGCCGATATCGACAAACGCGCCAAAGTTGGTGACGTTCGTGACCGCGCCTTCCAGCACCATGCCTGGCAGCAGGTCTTTCATCGTCTCCACACCTTCAGCAAATTTCGCCGTTTTAAACTCAGGGCGCGGGTCGCGGCCTGGCTTTTCCAGCTCTTTGATGATGTCTGTGACGGTTGGGATACCGAATTGCTCATCGGTGAAATCGACGGCTTTCAGGTTGCGCAGTTCCGCGCTGTTGCCCATCAGATCTTTCAGCGCTTGCTGCGTGACGGCCAAAATACGTTCCACCACAGGATACGTTTCCGGGTGAACCGTCGAGGCGTCCAGCGGGTTATCGCCGTGGTTGATACGCAGGAAGCCCGCGCACTGTTCAAAGGCTTTTGGCCCGAGACGGCTGACTTTGAGTAACTGCTGACGATTCTGGAACTGTCCGTTCTCATCACGCCACGAGACGATATTTTGCGCCATCATGCGCGTCAGTCCAGCCACGCGGGTGAGCAGCGCAACGGACGCGGTGTTCAGATCCACGCCAACGGCGTTCACGCAGTCTTCCACGACCGCATCCAGCCTACGCGCCAGCTGAGTCTGGCTGACGTCGTGCTGGTACTGACCCACACCGATAGATTTAGGATCGATTTTCACCAGCTCGGCCAGCGGATCCTGTAAACGGCGGGCGATAGAGACTGCGCCGCGAAGCGAAACGTCCAGATCCGGGAATTCGAGCGCCGCCAGTTCGGACGCGGAATACACCGATGCCCCTGCTTCACTCACGATGACTTTCTGCGCGGTGACTTTCGGGAACTGCTCCTGCACGTCCAGGAAGAAACGCTCGGTTTCACGCGATGCAGTACCGTTACCAATCGCTACCAGCTCGACGTTATGTTTTTCGCAAAGTGCCGCCACGGCCACGGCGGCTTTTGCGGCCTGACCGGTGTGCGGATAAATCGTGTCGGTGGCGACCAGCTTGCCGGTGGCGTCAACGACAGCCACTTTCACGCCGGTACGCAGGCCGGGATCGAGACCCATCGTGGCGCGCAGGCCCGCCGGGGCGGCCATCAGCAGGTCATGCAGGTTACGGGCAAAGACATTGATGGCTTCGTCTTCAGCGCGTTCGCGCACGGTGCCCATCAGTTCAGTTTCAAGGTGCATCAGCACTTTGATACGCCACGTCCAGCTCACCACGCCTTTACGCCAGCTATCAGCAGGCGCGTTATTCAGGCGCAGGCCAAGATGTTCGGTGATGATCTGCTCGCAATAGCTCTCTTTCGGCGGCTCATCAAACTGCGGATCGGCATTGAGTGAAAGCTGCAGCACACCTTCGTTACGGCCACGGAACATCGCCAGCGCACGGTGCGATGGCGCGGTAGAAATCGGTTCGTGATGATCAAAGTAGTCGCGGAACTTCGCGCCTTCCTCTTCTTTGCCGCTGACAACTTTCGCGACGATATGTGCGTTCTTCCACAGATAATCACGCACTTTTGACAGTAACGCCGCATCTTCGGCGAAGCGTTCCATCAGAATATAACGGGCGCCATCGAGGGCGGCTTTGGTGTCCGCTACGCCTTTGTCAGCGTCGATGAATTTCGTGGCTTCCGTTTCAGGATCGTGCGACGGCGTGTTCCACAGCAGATCGGCCAGCGGCTCAAGGCCCGCTTCAATCGCGATCTGCCCACGAGTACGGCGTTTTGGTTTATACGGCAGATAGAGGTCTTCAAGCTCGGTTTTGCTCAGCGTACCGTTGATGGCACCCGCCAGCGCCTCGGTCAGTTTGCCCTGTTCGCCAATGGACTTGAGAATGGCCTGACGACGGTCTTCCAGCTCGCGCAGGTAGCCCAGACGGGTTTCCAGGTTACGTAACTGCGTGTCATCCAGACCGCCGGTGATTTCCTTACGATAACGTGCGATAAACGGCACGGTGTTCCCTTCGTCAAGCAGGCGAACGGCAGCTTCTACCTGTTCGGCCCTGGCCTGAATATCACCCGCAATAATGCGGCAGAGCGAATCTTTCATCATGGCTATTTCATCTTTAGGATCGAAATTCAGGGGGATAGTTATACGGACTGACACGGTAAAATGCCAGTCGCGGAGGGCGCTCTCGGACTATTTTACGTACTCAATTTCGTTCACGTACCAACTCGCTTCGCCCGACGGAGTTTGAACTATCGCTAAATCACCGACTTCCTTTTTCAGCAGCGCGCGGGCCATCGGCGAGTCGATAGAGATGTAATCCTTACGACCAAAAATTTCATCGTAGCCGACAATGCGAAAACGCTTGGTATCGCCGTCGTCATTTTCGATTTCAACCCAGGCACCAAAGAAGATTTTTCCTTCCTGCTGAGGGGAATAATCCACGATCCGCAGGTACTCAAGGCATTTGGTGAGATAGCGCACCCGGCGGTCAATTTCACGCAGCCGTTTTTTATTATACTGGTAGTCAGCGTTCTCACTGCGATCGCCGAGGCTCGCCGCCCATGTCACCTTTTTGGTCACCTCCGGGCGCTCTTCACGCCACAGGTAATCCATCTCTTTTTTCAGTTTTTCGTACCCTTCACGGGTGATCAGCGGCGTTTTCATGGTATGACCTATACGACTCGACTCGGTTGCAAACAATGCGCACATTACGCACCACAAAGCTTAACAGACAGGACGCATTAAGATTTATGTGATGAAATGTGCAGATAAGCTGCTGTTAAATATGCTTTGTAACAATTTCGACTAGAATTTATACCAGAATTAGCTGGTGGTAAACGCGCACTTTTTTAGAATACGTACTGAAATACTATCCGGACCTTTGGGAGTACACATATGCAAGAGAATTATAAGATTCTGGTCGTGGATGACGACATGCGCCTGCGTGCGCTGCTTGAACGTTATCTGACCGAGCAGGGCTTCCAGGTTCGTAGCGTGGCGAACGCCGAGCAAATGGATCGCCTGCTGACCCGTGAATCGTTCCATCTGATGGTGCTCGATCTGATGCTGCCTGGCGAAGATGGTCTGTCGATTTGCCGTCGTCTGCGCAGTCAAAGCAACCCGATGCCGATCATTATGGTGACGGCGAAAGGGGAAGAGGTTGACCGTATCGTGGGCCTGGAGATTGGCGCTGACGATTACATTCCAAAACCGTTCAACCCGCGTGAACTGCTGGCGCGTATTCGCGCAGTGCTGCGTCGTCAGGCTAACGAATTGCCAGGCGCACCGTCTCAGGAAGAGGCTGTGATCGCGTTCGGTAAGTTCAAGCTGAATCTCGGTACGCGCGAAATGTTCCGTGAAGATGAGCCTATGCCGCTGACAAGCGGGGAATTCGCCGTACTGAAAGCGCTGGTCAGCCACCCGCGTGAACCGCTTTCTCGTGACAAGCTGATGAACCTGGCGCGTGGCCGCGAATACTCCGCAATGGAACGCTCCATCGACGTGCAAATTTCTCGCCTGCGCCGCATGGTAGAAGAAGATCCCGCGCATCCTCGTTATATTCAGACCGTTTGGGGTCTGGGCTACGTCTTTGTGCCGGACGGTTCTAAAGCATGAGGCGAATGCGCTTCTCACCGCGAAGTTCGTTTGCCCGCACGCTGCTATTGATTGTCACCTTGCTGTTCGTCAGCCTGGTGACGACCTATCTGGTCGTGCTGAACTTTGCGATTCTGCCGAGCCTCCAGCAGTTCAATAAGGTCCTGGCCTACGAAGTTCGTATGCTGATGACCGACAAACTGCAGCTGGAGGACGGCACGCAGTTGGTGGTTCCACCTGCGTTTCGCCGTGAGATTTACCGCGAGCTGGGGATTTCGCTGTACTCTAACGAGGCGGCGGAAGATGCAGGTCTTCGCTGGGCGCAACATTACGAATTCTTAAGCCAGCAGATGGCGCAGCAACTGGGTGGCCCGACGGAAGTGCGCGTCGAGGTCAACAAAAGCTCGCCGGTGGTTTGGCTGAAAACCTGGCTGTCGCCCAATATCTGGGTGCGCGTGCCGCTCACCGAAATTCATCAGGGCGATTTCTCGCCGCTCTTCCGTTATACGCTGGCGATCATGCTAATGGCGATAGGCGGCGCGTGGCTGTTTATCCGAATACAAAACCGACCCCTTGTCGATCTGGAACATGCCGCGTTGCAGGTCGGTAAAGGCATTATTCCGCCACCGCTGCGCGAATATGGCGCATCGGAAGTCCGTTCTGTGACGCGCGCGTTTAACCATATGGCGGCGGGCGTTAAACAGCTGGCGGATGACCGTACGTTATTAATGGCTGGGGTGAGTCACGATCTGCGTACGCCGTTAACGCGAATTCGTCTGGCGACTGAAATGATGGGCGAAGAGGACGGTTATCTCGCGGAGTCCATTAATAAAGACATCGAAGAGTGTAACGCCATCATCGAGCAGTTCATCGACTACCTGCGCACCGGCCAGGAAATGCCACTGGAAATGGCGGATCTCAACGGTGTGCTGGGTGAAGTGGTGGCGGCGGAAAGCGGCTACGAGCGTGAAATCGACACCGACCTGCAGCCTGGCGAAATTCAGGTACGCATGCATCCGTTATCCATCAAACGCGCGGTAGCGAATATGGTGGTGAACGCAGCGCGTTATGGGAACGGCTGGATAAAAGTCAGCAGTGGTTCTGAGCTGAATCGCGCGTGGTTCCAGGTGGATGATGACGGTCCAGGGATTAAACCTGAGCAGCGTAAGCATCTGTTCCAGCCCTTTGTGCGTGGTGACAGTGCGCGTAGCACCAGCGGGACTGGTTTAGGTCTGGCGATTGTGCAGCGTATTATCGATAACCATAACGGTTTGCTTGAGATTGGCACCAGCGAGCGGGGTGGTTTGAGCATTCGCGCCTGGTTGCCGGTTCCGGTAACGCGTGGACAGGTGAAAGAAAGCTAAAAAAAGTGGTGGAAGCCATCACCCGAAAAAATACGGTCTCAGTGGTCTGATGCCCTCCCCACAGGGAGAGGGAGAAAACATTAAAAAAGGCAACTTGCGTTGCCTTTTTGTTTTTACCTTGGACCCGCACTCACCAACGCCGCGCCTGCTGGCGTATCGGTGTACTTCTCGAAGTTCTCAATAAACAGCTTCGCCAGCGCTTCGGCCTTCTCTTGCCATTGCTCAGGTGAACCGTAGGTGTTACGTGGGTCGAGGATATGGGTATCCACGCCAGGCAGCTCCGTCGGGATCGCCAGATCAAACATGGGCAGAGTGAACGTTTCCGCATCATCCAGTGAACCATCAATAATGGCGTCGATAATGGCGCGCGTATCCTTAATCGAAATACGTTTGCCCGTCCCGTTCCAGCCAGTATTCACCAGATAAGCCTGCGCGCCCGCTGCCTGCATGCGTTTCACCAGCACTTCTGCGTACTGCGTTGGGTGCAGCGACAGGAACGCTGCGCCAAAGCAGGCAGAGAAGGTCGGTGTAGGCTCTGTGACACCACGCTCGGTGCCTGCCAATTTCGCGGTAAAGCCGGACAGGAAATGATACTGCGTTTGGCTGGCCGTCAGGCGAGACACCGGTGGCAGAACGCCAAAGGCGTCAGCGGTCAGGAAAATCACCTTCGAAGCGTGGCCCGCTTTTGACACCGGCTTCACGATATTGTCTATGTGATAGATCGGATAAGAAACGCGGGTGTTTTCCGTTTTGGAGGCATCATCAAAATCGACCGTGCCGTCTGCACGGACAGTGACGTTTTCCAGCAGCGCATCACGACGGATGGCATGGAAGATGTCTGGCTCGGCCTCGGCAGACAGACGAATGGTTTTCGCGTAGCAGCCGCCTTCAAAGTTGAACACGCCGTCATCATCCCAACCGTGCTCATCATCGCCAATCAGGCGACGTTTCGGGTCGGTGGAAAGGGTAGTTTTACCGGTGCCGGACAGCCCAAAGAATACCGCCACGTCGCCCTCTTCGCCGACGTTCGCCGAGCAGTGCATGGAGGCAATCCCCTGCAGCGGCAGAAGGTAGTTCATGACCGAGAACATCCCTTTCTTCATCTCGCCACCGTACCAGGTGCCGCCAATCAGTTGGATGCGCTCCGTCAGGTTGAATGCGATAAAGTTTTCCGAATTCAGGCCCTGCTCTTTCCACTGCGGGTTCGTGCATTTCGCGCCGTTCATCACGATGAAATCAGGTTCGAAATCCTGTAATTCGTCATCGGTTGGGCGAATAAACATGTTCTTCACGAAGTGTGCCTGCCAGGCAACTTCAGTGATAAAGCGAACGGAAAGGCGGGTGTCGGCATTCGCGCCACAGAAGGCGTCGATAATAAACAGGCGCTTGCCGGAAAGTTGTTGAGTGACGAGACCTTTAAGATGCTGCCAGGTTTCCTGGGAGAGCGGTTTGTTGTCGTTCTTCCCTTTGCCTTTATCTGCCCACCACAGCGTATCGCGGGTGGTGTCGTCACGGACGATATACTTATCTTTTGGCGAACGGCCGGTAAAAATACCCGTGTCCACGGCGATAGCACCAGTATTCGTCAACACACCTCGCTCGTATCCTTCCAGTGCTGGATTGAGCTCTTCCTGATACAGCGTATCGTAATCGGGGTTGTAAACGAGTTCCTGGACGTCGTTAATACCATAAGCCTTGAGATCTTGCGGGGTTAAATCGTTAACACGCATATCACTGCTCCTTAGCCAATTTGTACTGCCTAAAATTGTAGGGTTTTTCTGAGGTTGTTGACCGCGACGGGGCTCATAGATTTACGTATTTCGAGAAAACCCTTACTAACGGAAAACGCTGTGACTCCTGTCACGAAGCAGGGCGGATTATCGCAGGAATCGAATTTTAGTTGTGGAAAATGTTCCGAAAAGGTTAAACGATGGTGTATTTAACCAGAGTAATGTGAATGTAATCGCATACATGTAAGAAAGTTACGTAAGAGTTACATCTTGATAATCGATCTACGTCTCCTGGCAAAAGACAGGAAGAGAAGAGTGTTGTGAGTCGTCCGCGAGATTATGATGAAAGCATAAAGTGCGCTTACCAATCAGGGACTGTGAAATGGAAAATACTGAAAGCTTATCTCCTGCAACGCGCGCAGGCATTGTGCTGGTCGGGGCGATACAGGGTTTTATCTGCTATTTGGTGACGTGGTACATCGGTTACGCCGGTCTTCCCGCCGACAGTTTTTGGCTGGTGTGCGTCGTGCCCGCCACCGTGGTGCTCTCGACCACGCTCGCACTGTCGGTCACCTCGTTCAAACAGCGTAGTTTATGGCTGGCACTGGCCGCGATCGTGTTGGCAGTCGCAGGCATGGGCGCATGGCTAAAATGGAATATTCACGGGCTTGAGCGGTGGGGTATCCGGGACGCGCTGGTGTTGTTTGGCTTCAACCTTCTGCTGATGAGTTTTCTGATGCTGCCATGGCTGCAGCGAAAGCTTCACCCGACTTCCGGGAAGGATTTCTACACCGATTTTCATACCAGAAACTGGCATAACGCCTTAACGCTGGCGCTCATTTTTCTCTCTAACGGGCTGTTCTGGCTGGTGCTGTTTTTGTGGGCCGAGTTGTTCAAGCTGGTCGGAATCCGTTTCTTTAACACGCTCTTTTTTGATACCGACTGGTTTATCGCGATTGCGATTGGTGTGGTTTCGGCCTGCGCGGTCATTCTCGCAAGAATGCAGGTGCGATTAATCCAGGCGCTGCAAAATCTCTTAACATTGATTGCCACCGGCCTGCTGCCGCTGGTGGCGCTGCTTTCGCTACTGTTTATCGTCGTGCTGCCGTTTGTGGGTTTAGACGCGATTTCTGCGCGAACGTCGGCGGCGGGGCTGCTGCTGAGCCTGAGCATGTTGCTGCTGATACTGGCCACCGTCGTCTGGAGTCCGCAGCGTATTCTGCTTCCTTATCCGTTCCCGCTGCGCTGGCTTGTTCGGGTGGCGTTACTGGTCTCGCCGGTTTATCCCCTGTTAGCGAGCTGGGCCTTGTGGCTGCGTATCGGGCAATACGGCTGGACACCGGAGCGGTTATACGCGGTGTCGACCACCATCGTGGCGCTGGTTTGGGCGGTTGGTTTTTGCATCAGCGTGATCAATCCACGGCGCAATCCGCTGACGGTGCAGCGTTACGTTACTCCGGCCGTGGGTCTGTTCTCGCTGGCGTTACTGATCCTGATTCATACACCGATTCTCGATCCGTGGCGCATCAGCGTGACAAGTCATATGGCGCGTTATCATGACGGCAGGATCACCGCCGATCAGGTGAGTCTGTACATGTTAAGTCAAACCGGACGCAAAGGCCGAGAGGCGCTGGTCGTGCTACAAAACGATCCGCAGTTCACGTCAGATGCGAAACGTCGGCGGGATGTGAGTCGAATGCTGGCAGGGCAAAAAGAGAAAGCAGAGGGATTGACCGCGGCGATACTGGCGAACGTGGTACAACTCGCGCCTGGGACGTCGCAGCCGGACAATGGGCTATGGCAGGCAATGATGAAATACAAATACCGTTTTGAGACCTGCACGACTGAAAAGGGCGCTTGTCTGCTGGTTTCACAGGATCTGAACGGTGACGGTCAACCGGAGGCGGTTGTCTATCAGTTAGTTGATCGGGCGATTCTGGTGTTTACCCGTCACGATAAAGACTGGTCTCTCGCGGGAGAGTCGTGGAAAATGCCAGAAACGTTATCACGGGCTGAATTTGATCGTGCGCTTGAGCAAGGCAAAGTCGGTACGGCGGTTAAGCCATGGGCGGATATCACGATTCTCGGGGAGCGCGTAAAGGTAGACTACGATTATTAGCGAAAAAACGGCTCCTTTGGGAGCCGTTCTGACAATGATTAATGGACCTGTGGATCGGCCGGAGAAGCGTTATTTCGGATCTCGGCGATGTCCATGGCGTTGAAGACGTAGTGCGAACCACAGTAGTCGCAGTTCATGTCGATTTCACCATCTTCTGCCATGATGCTGTCGATCTCTTCATCCGGCAACGTTCTCAGCGCACCCGCACAGCGTTCACGAGAACAGGTGCATTTGAACTCAACGTCCTGCGGATCGTAAAGCGTCACTTCTTCTTCGTGGTAGAGGCGCCACAGTACTTCATTGGCGGGCAGAGTGAAAAGTTCTTCGGTTTTGATGGTTTCGGTCAGCGTCGCCAGATGCTCAAAATCATTGCCCTGGGCATTTTGCGCAGGCAGAACCTGAAGCAGCATGCCGCCAGCTGCCAGTTGACCTTCAACTTCGCCGGTGCGGATAAACAGGCGTGTTGGCAACTGCTCAGAACGCAGGAAGTAATCTTCCAGGCACTCTGCCAGCGTATCACCTTCAAGACCTACCACGCCCTGATAGCGCTCGCCTTCGTCTGGCGTAATGGTAATCACGAGGAAACCGTTGCCAACCAGCGTTTTCAGGTCAGCGCCTTCTGGCACCTCGCCCTGCACGCGCGCCACACCGCGCATCTGTTGCTGGTTATTACCGTTAATGACCGCCATATTCATTGGGCCGTCACCCTGTAACTGCACGGTGATATCGCCAGCAAATTTCAGTGTTGCGGTCAGCAGGCTTGTCGCTACCAGCAGTTCGCCCAGCACTTTTTTAACAGGCTGCGGATAATTGTGGTTCTCCAGAATCTGTTTCCAGGTTTCGGAGACGGTTACCAGCTCACCGCGAACGGCAAATTGCTCAAACAGATAGCGGTGTAATTGGTCGTGTTGGGCCATAATTTTCTCTCATCAAACGACGATTATTCAATTTCGCCGTGCTTAAATTTCATCAGATCGCGACGTTCTTTTTTGTCCGGTCGTCTGTCCGGGTGCGGCATGGTCAGCGCATTCATCTTGCGCGCCAGCGCCACTTTCTCGCGCTTCTCGACGCTTTCTGTCGTTTCTTCATACATTGCGGTTGCTTCGGTCGCCGGACGACGCTGCTCGGTAATGGATTTGATTACGACCGTTTTTTCATCGTTTCCCTGACGTAACGTCAGAGTGGCGTTCAGTTCAACAAGCTTACTCGGCTTGCTGCGCTGCCCGTTGTAATGCACTTTGCCACCGTCAACCATTTCGCGGGCGAGGGCGCGCGTTTTATAAAAACGGGCCGCCCACAGCCATTTGTCGAGCCTTACCCCGTCAGAGGGTTTTTCTTTCATGGCTTCTCCTTCACGCTGAGTGAGGGGATCATTCTACGGTAATCATTCAACGCCGGATGTCGCTGATAGCTTTTTTCAGCTTGTCCAGAATCGGGATTGGTCACGCCCAGGCAATAACGAATACCAAATTTTGCTGCTGCATCCAGAATCGGTTCACTGTCATCAATGAACAAGGTTCTGTCTGGCTGCAAACCGGTTTTCTCGGCGACGGCCTGCCATAAACGCTGATCCTCTTTCGGATACCCAAATGTGTGGGTAGAAAGTAATAAATCAAGGTGTGACGCTAATCCAGTATGTTCAAGCTTCACGGCCAGATTATGCGGATGCGCATTGGTCAGCAAAATACGTCGTTTGCCGCTCGCCTTCAGAGCATCCAGAAACGGCACCGTATCTTCACGCAAAACGGCGTGCGGCCCCTGAGCGGTGGTCATGGCACAAATATCCAGACCAAGACGGTCGCTCCAGTAATCCAGGCAGTACCAGTTTAGCGTATGTTGCACGGCGTGATACTGCTGACGAATGTAATCCTGCGCTTCTGACGGAGTGATGCCCTGCTGCGCGCCGTAAGTTTCGGGCACCAGCTTTTGCCAGAAATGGGTGTCAAATGCGAGGTCAAGCAGTGTGCCGTCCATATCCAGCAGAACGGTATCAACGTCCTGCCAGGCGATATCAAGATGCATGAGGGGGAACTCTCCAGCCAGAAGAAACGTGCGCGACAGGTTAGCACAACTTGTCGCGCAGAGGCGTTATCCGATCAGGCTCTCAGGCGCGGAGATAAGCTTAGGATTGAGGCAATTATCGTAATACTGCTGGATCTCGGCCAGACGAGTACGTGAGCGCTGATAGCGACGCAGGGCCGCAAAACCGTTCCAGATGATGCAAATCAACATGGCCATCATGAGCAGCGTCGTACCGATGTAACGCCACAGCCCGGCGCTGTCCGGCATGCGATGAAGATCAACGTGTCGCGTGCCGTTCGCGTCGGTAAAGATTCCGGTGACAATACCTTCTGCGCTAAATGGTGTTTGCATCAGCATTTGCGCCAGGCGCTGGAACTCGCCCCACTGTTCCTGGGCCGGATAATCATAAAGCGCCACAGGCGGATACGGCTGATCAACCAGGTCGCTACCCTCATCGCTGGCAATCACAAAACCGCCTGGCGCCGGGCTGTTAAGCGCCTGAGCCGCACGAGAGGTTTCACGCATCACGAACGGTGCGGTTGACGTGGCGACCAGATTTTCCAGGGACTCCGCGCTCACCGGACGTAACAGCACGTTCACGCCGTCCAGCCGTCCTGCTTCGGCGCGTTTGACCAGCGCTTCCCAGTCTTTGCTGTTCCCGAGGTTCACGAGCGCATTTTTGAGGCGCACGCATTCATCTTCTGCTGAACATAAGTCCTGCGTTTTCATCACGATGTCGCCAAAATCATCCAGCAAAACCATTCCAGATTTTTGAATGGCAGAGCGCAGAGACTGGCTCACACGTGAATTCTCTTCGGGTTTTGGATGCAACTGGCGGTTCAGCGCCTGCGTCAATGCCGTCGCTTTACTGACGGTATCGGATTCCGGCAACGGTAGCGGCGGGGCGTCATTCCAGATGATCTGCGAGCAATCGAACGGGGTGAACGGCGAATTCTGGCGCGTATTCCAGGTTCCCGGTGCGTGAATATTACACATGCCAGTGCCTTTCAGCTTGAGGGTATCTCCCACGCGAACGCCAGCCTCTTCCAACTGATTAACGCTTGTGGCCTCAATGGTTTGCGCGCCTTTGATCCACGACACGGTGAATTTAATCGGCATATCAAGGGGAACCAGGAAAATCAGTAACGCCAGAACGAGCGCTGCGCCTCCGGCAATTATGGTGCTGCGCAGCCAGTGCTGGAGCGGGAAGTTTTTCACCTCATCATGCAGCGATAAAAAACGCCCCTGGCGAACCACCTGGCGATCGAGATAAATATCAATATCGGTTTTTTGCCCTAAATCCTGGGCAATCCACGGCTGCCAGTGACGCGGATAAATAAGATCGATAATGCCGAGCGAAATATTATTGATCTGTTCCTGATCGTTCTCACCGAACAAACCCCAGCGTTTTGGCGTACCGCGTAAACAGTGGATTTCACGCAAGGCCGTTTTAGCCGGAGAAGCAAATAGCCCCCACAGCCCTGCGGCGATCAACAGAACGGCCCCCCCCGCAAGCCACGGGGCAAAGACGTCGGGCGTCATCAGGCACAGGAAAAACAGCAGGAAGGCGGCGACAATCAAAATCGCTTCACGGATGCCATCCGGGCGGCTCAGCGCGTGCTCTTCGTGCGTTTCCTGGCGGATATTGAGCAGTTCAATCTGTTCAGTCTCTTCGCCACGGATGGACGCTTGCGTGGAGCTCGCTCGTTCGAGCGCAAAGCGCGGTGCTTCCTGAACATATTCACTCAGGGTATGACCATTCAGGGCGATAACCAGCGGAATGGAATCGGTATGGATCAGCTCGACGCTATTTTCATCATTAATGTATTGCTCCCAAAACGGCGGCAAATGCACTTCGACGGAGTCGAGATAGTATCGCCATTTATTGGGATCGTCGGTGGTGATGCCATAGCGCGTGATCGAACGCGTCACGCACAGCACGGTATCGCTGTGTGCGTTAAGATTGAGAGTGACAGGCGCGGCAGTGGCTCCTGTTGGCCCTGGCGTCTGAAGGATGCGGTTCAGCGTATCGAGATAATTTTCAATGGCGCTGCGTTCATCGGGGGCCAGCGTACGGGTAGTCGCACCGGCGAAGGCGTTTAAAAAGGGCAGTCGTAAACGACGTTGCGCCCGGCGTCTGAGTAACCATCCTGCAATGAATACGCAGGCCAGCATAGCAGCGAAAAATATCAAAATGGTGCTCATGCTTTCCCCATCTTACTTATTTCAGGTGTAGTCAGTCGGACCTATTACCGTGAATGCGTCTCTGTGGTTGGCTATCGGCAAGTATGGAGTCGAACTTGAGCAATCTGAAGCGCATCCCAGTGACCAAAAATGATAGCAAAGGCAACCAAAGCGGAATATCAGCAAATTCCTGGAGTTATTTCAACCTCTTGACTTTTAATTTGAAATAATACTTGATTTAGGATAAGTTGCAAAAATGTAAATTTAGGGCAAATGACATTGCCCAAACCGTGCGTCATATCGCACAATGCACTCAGTTTACCCAGCAAAGACCCGTCAAGATGAGCAAACCCTTACAAAAACCCATTATTCTGAATGTTGAAACAATCGCCAAATCGCGACTGTTTAATGTGGAGAGCGTGGATCTGGAATTCAGCAACGGCGTGCGTCGTGTTTATGAACGTATGCGCCCATCAACGCGCGAAGCGGTGATGATCGTTCCGATTGTTGATGACCATCTTATCCTGATTCGTGAATATGCGGTGGGCACGGAATCCTACGAACTGGGTTTCTCTAAAGGGCTGATCGATCCGGGTGAATCCGTTTTTGAAGCGGCTAACCGCGAGCTGAAAGAAGAAGTCGGTTTCGGTGCAAACGAACTCACCTTCCTGAAAAAGCTGTCTATAGCACCGTCCTATTTCTCCAGCAAAATGAATATTGTGCTTGCTGAAGATCTCTATCCCGAAAAGCTGGAAGGCGATGAGCCAGAGCCGTTACCGCAGGTTCGCTGGCCGCTGGCACATTTGATGGATTTGCTGGAAGAGCCTGATTTCGATGAGGCCCGCAACGTCAGCGCGCTGTTCCTGGTGCGTGAATGGCTCAAAGGGCAAGGGCGGCTGTAGGCCTTCGACGGTTTGCCTTGTTTCGCTCGCATCAGGTAAAAGCACGCATAAAAAAACGGTAACCCAAGGGTTACCGTTTTGCTTTGCGTTTCAGCGGGTGCGCTTCGTCAGAACAGCTCGTGTGTCTCGCCGTTATCAATCAGCTCAGTCCCTACCTCATGCACCGCCTGCGTTGTCGGCTGCGTGCCTTCGATGAAGAACTCTTCACGGCTGTTTCCGCCGTTGGCTAACTGACCGGTGCTACGGTCGATATTGACTGTCACAATACCTGGCGGCGGCGTGAGCGGCTGTTCAGGTACGCCTTCCAGAACCGCTTTCATATAAGCATCCCAGGCCGGCTGCGCGCTTTTCGCGCCGCCTTCGTAACCAGAAATCTGATCTTTAATCGCACCCGATGCCGACGTACGGCCCAAATCGCGACGGTGATCGTCAAAGCCGATCCACACGGACGTCACCACGCCAGGGCCGAAACCGGAGAACCAGGCGTCTTTAGAACTGTTGGTCGTCCCGGTTTTACCGCCGATGTCGCGCCGCTGTAAATCACGGCCCGCACGCCAGCCTGTGCCTTGCCAGCCCGGTTCACCAAAGATATTGGTATTCAGGGCGCTCTTAATCAGGAAGGAGAGCGGCGTGTTAATCACATGCGGAGCGTATTCCTGCGCACCGCTTTGCGCGACCAGCGCCTGGTTTGCCTGCTCCAGCTGCGGTTGCGGAACGGTGGAATTCTGTTGCTCCTGCGACAGGGCGACATCTTCCATGTCTTTATTTTCCAGGACGTTCGATTTTGGTGTGTCGCCGTAAATGACCGGAATATCACATTCAGGACAGGCGATTTTTGGTTTCGCTTCAAAAATCACGCCGCCCTGATCGTTTTCAATTTTACTGATGAAGTACGGATCAATCAGGAAACCGCCGTTCGCCATCACCGAGTAACCGCGTGCCACCTGCAATGGCGTAAAGGATGCGGAACCCAGAGCCAGCGATTCGGTGTGCACGATATTTTGTGCAGGGAAACCGAAACGTTGCAGATATTCAGCCGCGTAATCGACGCCCATCGCCCGCATCGCGCGAACCATGACCACGTTTTTAGACTGCCCCAGGCCCTGACGTAAACGGATTGGACCGGAATACTCCGGCGGGGAGTTCTTCGGCTGCCAGTCGGAACCCGCGCCCGCATCCCAGCGAGAGATCGGCACATCGTTGAGGATGCTGGCGAGCGTCAGCCCTTTATCCATCGCCGCGGTATACAGGAATGGCTTGATGTTGGAACCGACCTGACGCAGAGCCTGCGTTGCGCGGTTAAATTTGCTCTGATTAAAATCAAAACCGCCGACCAGTGCCATCACCGCGCCATTCTGCGGGTTGATGGAAACTAACGCTGAGTTTACATCCGGAACCTGCGCCAGCCACCAGGCGTCGTTCACTTTACGAACCCAGATTTGCTGCCCGGTTTGGACCACATCCGTGACTTTACGCGGCGTTGGGCCTTGCGATGTATCAGAGCGATACGGGCGAGCCCAGCGAATCCCCTCCATGCGCAAAGAAACCGAGGTCCCGTCTGCAAGCGTGGCGGTCGCTTCTTGCGGATCGGCTGCCGTGACGACAGCTGGAAGCAGCGGGCCGTAAATCGGCAGTGCCTTCAGCGAATCCGTGATTTTTTTGCTGTCCCATGCGCTTTCGCCCACTTTCCACAGCACATTTGATGGGCCACGGTAGCCGTGACGCATGTCGTAATCCATCACATTGTTACGTACCGCCTGCTGCGCCGCCTGCTGAACTTTACGCGTGATAGTCGTGTAGATGCGGTAGCCGTCTTCATACGCCTGCTCACCGTAGCGACTCACCATCTCCTGGCGAACCATTTCCGTGAGATACGGGGCCGAGAAGGCGATTTTTGGCGCGTGATAGTTGGCGTCAATCACATCGTTTCGCGCCTGATCGTACTGCGTCTGGCTAATATAACCTTCGCTTAGCATGCGTGACAGCACCACGTTACGGCGCGCAGTAGCACGATCGAGTGAATAGAGCGGGTTAAACGTCGACGGTGCTTTAGGCAGACCCGCAATGGTCGCCATTTCGCTTAAAGTCAGATCCTGGACAGGTTTACCGAAATAAACCTGTGCCGCTGCGCCCACGCCATACGCGCGATAGCCTAGATAGATCTTGTTGAGATAAAGCTCGAGGATTTCGTCTTTGCTCAGCAATTGCTCGATACGAATAGCAAGGAACACTTCCTTGATCTTACGCGTCAGTGTTTTTTCTGGGCTCAGGAAGAAGTTACGCGCCAACTGCTGCGTAATCGTACTCGCGCCCTGCGAAGCGTGACCGGAGAACAATGCCACGCTTGCGGCACGGAAAATCCCCACCGGATCGACGCCATGGTGTTCATAAAAACGGCTGTCTTCCGTGGCGATAAAGGCCTTCACCATCACCGGAGGAATTTCATTTAAGGTCAGTGGAATACGGCGCTTTTCGCCATATTGAGCGATCAATTCACCGTCGGCGCTATAGACCTGCATCGGGATTTGGAGGCGCACATCGCGAAGCGTGGCGACATCAGGCAGTTGCGGCTCAATATATTTGTACAAACCGTAAATCGAGCCTGCTCCCAGCAGAATGCAACAGACTGCAAGGATCAATAAATACTTTACGAACTTCACTGGAGATTTCCCATTTAGTTTCACTTGGGCAGTTTCTAAACAATCGGCCGGTAGTATAAAGGCAAGCCTGAATCATTGATATAGCCGTCAAACGGACGGGCGATAAGGAGATCGTGAAGCATGGCTTTCAAAACGTGGCGAACAGGTGTTCACATTCAACAAGATAGGGTTTTAGCCGTCTGTCTGACAAAGGAGCGAACCGGATGGAATCTGCGCCGTTGGTGGCAAATTCCGCTGCATCCGGGAATTATTCGCGATGGACAAATTATTGAGCCAGAACAATTGGTTGCAGCGCTTCGTACATGGAGCAAGGTCTTACCGCAGCATCACCGGATTTTCCTCGCATTCCCTGCCGCACGAACGTTGCAAAAAACGCTTCCTTGTCCGGCGCTGAACCTGCGCGAAAGTGAGCAAGCCTCGTGGATTGCTTCTGCCATGTCACGCGAGCTGGAGATGGCGCCCGATGCGCTGTGCTTCGATTATGTTCAGGACACACTGACCCGCTCTTTTCATGTGACCGCAGCACAAAACAAAGAGGTCGCGGCATTGTTAACGCTGGCAAAAACGCTTCGTCTGCATGTCGCAGCGATTACGCCGGATGCGGGTGCGCTGGTGAATTTGCTGCTACTTCTTGCGCCTCCTGTCCACTGCGCGGTGTGGCGCGACGACCATCACTGGCTATGGGCAACGCGTCACCAGTGGGGTCGTAAGCCGCTGACTGAGGCGGGAACGGTGGCCGATCTGGCGGCGATCCTGGCGCTTAAACCTGAAGATATGGCTCTTTTCGCCGCCGATAATCTCGATCCTTTTACTTTAGTCTCACGCAATTTGCCGTCATTACCCGAATCTGGGGCGGACTTTACCGTCGCTCTGGCCCTTGCAATGGGGGATATCGTTGAATGAAAACGACTAACTTTTTGCCGTGGCGGCAATGGCGACAACAGCGTTGCTGGCGTTTCTGGACGTTGCTCTTTGCCGGCTCGTTACTGCTATCCCTCGCTGCGATGACAAGTCTGCGTTCGCGCTTTGCGATACGTTCGCACGCGCTTGAGACGTATCTCGCGGGCGATAGGGCGATTCAACATACGCTGGAGGCCCATCGTGCGCGGTGGCGAGCGCAACATGAGCAACAGCAACTCACTCAACAAGCGACTGTTTTGCTGAGTAAAACACAAGCCTGGCAGCCGACGCTCGTGTCGCTGGCGCTGGCATTACCGGAGCAGGCATGGCTTACACAAATGTCATTTCAACAATCCAGCCTGATATTGAAAGGCTATGCCACGACGCTTTTATCCCTTCAGAGACTCACTGAGTCATTGAAGCACTTTGCTGGCTTTACGCTTGGGCCCGCAGGTGAGCTGCAGCAGGATAATCAGGGGCGATGGATGTACAGCTTCACGCTCCAGCGTCAGGAGTGACCTGTGCACAGCTTATTTGAACGCTGGTATGTGTTTGGTTCGAGCACGCGCATTCTGAGCTGGGGTCTGATTTCGGGCAGCGTGCTTTTGACGGCATATCTCATGCTGGCGCGCCCGGCAATACGGCACGTCTCACAGCTTGAAATGAGGCGAGAGCACATCGCCACCGTGGTGAAAGCGCTTTGGGCGAGCGAGGCTCTCCGAGGCCTTGCTGAAGGACAACCTGATAGTTCTGCGCGGCAGGCTTTCTCGCCTCTGGATTTTCAAACGCATGGTGTGCGGTTAGTGCGTTGGCTGCCAAGCACGAAAGGAGGTGAGCTCTCGTTGGATGCAGACTGGATGCAGATTCCCGCTCTGTTTGACGCAATCGCGCAGCGTGGAATGGGGGTGACGGCCTTTTCCGTCGAACCCGGAGAATCACGACTCAAGCTTATTGTTCAGGTGGAGAGTCTACATGCGAACTGAGCTGCGCGGTTTGGTCCTGTGTTCGCTGGTTTTCCTCACAGGGATGCGCGATCCGTTTCGCCCGCCCGTGGATCGCTGTGACATCGGGAAACTCGACAAATGGCACTACCAGGGACTCATCAGCAGTGCAGGTGTTGTGGGCATTATGAAAGATGAGCAGGATCGCTGGCATCGTGCCCACCAGGACGATCACCTGCCATCAGGCTGGCGTGTTCTGGCAATAAATGAAACTGAAATGGTCGTCGAGGTCGGTGATGGATGTGACCCGAAGGAATGGCGATGGAAACGAGAAGGAACGAAAGATGAAAATAACAAGGATAGTCGCCCTGCTAGCGCTGTTCAGCATGTCGGTCTGGAGCAGCACTCAAAAACCAGTGACCCTGTTGGTTGATGACGTACCGGTTGTACAGGTTCTGCAGTCGTTGGTCGAGCTGGAGAACCGCAACCTCGTCGTTTCGCCAGATGTTACCGGTTCGCTGTCGCTGCATTTTACGCGCGTGCCCTGGCGGCAGGCGCTGCAAACCGTAGTCACCAGCGCTGGGCTGGTGTTGCGCGAGGAGCGCGGTATTTTTTATGTGAACACCGCGGCGTGGCAACGTGAGCAGCAGGCGCGTAATGAAGAGGAGAAAACCAGGCTGAAACTGGATGTCCCGCTTGTCTCGCGCGGCTATTCTCTGGCCTATGCCGACGGTACCGAACTACAGAAAACTGCCGAGAAACAGCTGAGCCCAAAAGGGAGTTTGTCAGTAGACAAACGCACGAATCGATTGCTGGTGCGCGATATTCCCGCAGTGCTGGATAATTTTCAGCAGTGGGTGAAAGAGATGGATCTGCCTATCGCCCAGGTGCAGCTGGAAGCGCATATCGTCACGATAAATGAAAAAAGCCTGCGTGAGCTTGGCGTGAAATGGAGTCTTGCAGAGGCGCAAGGTGCTGGGGCACCGGGGCAAGTCACCACGATGGGCGCCGATCTTTCAGTCGCCAATGCCACGACACATGTCGGATTCAACATCGGTCGAATTGACGGCAGACTTTTGGATCTGGAGCTTTCCGCCCTAGAACAAAAGCAACAGCTGGAGATCATTGCCAGTCCCCGCCTGTTGGCTTCGCACATGCAGCCCGCCAGCATTAAACAGGGCAGCGAAATCCCTTACCAGGTTTCCAGCGGGGAGAGTGGGGCGACATCGGTGGAATTTAAAGAGGCGGTTTTGGGTATGGAAGTGACGCCAGTTGTGCTTCCAAACGGTCGGGTGCGTTTGAAACTGCGTATCAGCGAAAATATGCCGGGGCAAGTTTTACAGCAGGCTGACGGTGAAACGCTGGCGATTGATAAGCAGGAGATCGAAACGCAGGTCGAAGTAAAAAGTGGAGAAACGCTTGCACTGGGCGGTATTTTCTCTCAAAAGAATAAAACGGCAAGCGAAAGCGTACCGGGTCTCGGGCATGTTCCCCTGTTGGGCCAGTTTTTCCGCCATGACGGCAAAGATAACGAGCGCCGCGAGCTGGTGGTGTTTATTACGCCACGTTTGATTGATATTCAGTAATCGAAACGATCTCCGCGAGGATTTTGCACCCAGTTTGTTGCAGATGTTTGACGTGAGGCATGAATTAGCATACAAGGAGTACCGATTTGAGATTCAGCTTCTCTTATTCTTACCTCTTGTTGCTCTAAGCATTTGGCATGGTGATTTAATCAGTTGCCAAACAAGCAGGACTACTGAGATAATTTTTAGTCTGACTCTCGCACTATCGCATATGAGGTTTCAGTTCATGTCCTGCTACGTTGAGTACTCGCGAAGCTGGAATTACCATTAACGAATAGTCTTAGTAGTACCGAAAAAATGGCAGAGAAACGCAATATCTTTCTGGTTGGGCCTATGGGTGCCGGCAAAAGCACTATTGGGCGCCAGTTAGCTCAACAACTCAATATGGAATTTTACGATTCTGATCACGAGATTGAGAAACGAACCGGAGCTGATGTGGGCTGGGTCTTCGATGTAGAAGGCGAAGAAGGTTTCCGTGACCGTGAAGAAAAAGTTATCAATGAACTTACGGAAAAACAGGGCATTGTGCTGGCGACTGGCGGCGGCTCTGTAAAATCTCGTGAAACGCGCAACCGTCTCTCGGCCCGCGGCGTTGTGGTTTATCTTGAGACGACTATCGAGAAACAACTCGCACGTACGCAGCGTGATAAAAAGCGCCCGTTACTGCAGGTTGAAACGCCTCCGCGTGAAGTTCTTGAAGCCCTGGCTGGTGAACGCAATCCACTGTACGAAGAAATTGCTGATGTAACGATTCGTACTGACGATCAGAGCGCAAAAGTCGTTGCAAACCAGATTATTCATATGCTGGAAAGCAACTGATTCTGGCTTTATATACACTCGCCCACGGGTAATAGCATTTAAGGTGGATGTCGCGTCATGGAGAGGATTACAGTTACTCTCGGGGAACGTAGTTACCCTATCACCATCGCGGCTGGTTTGTTTAACGACCCAGCTTCCTTCTTACCACTGAAAGCGGGTGATCAAGCTATGCTTGTCACCAACGAGACGCTGGCTCCGCTTTATCTCGACAAAATTCGTCATCTGCTTGAACAGGCAGGTGTGAACGTCGACAGTGTGATTTTGCCTGATGGCGAGCAGTATAAAAGCCTGGCAGTACTTGAGACCGTCTTCACCGCACTACTGCAAAAACCGCATGGTCGCGATACGACACTACTTGCCCTGGGCGGTGGTGTTGTTGGCGATCTAACGGGTTTTGCTGCGGCAAGTTATCAACGTGGTGTTCGTTTTATTCAAATTCCTACCACGCTTTTATCACAGGTCGATTCTTCGGTTGGCGGCAAAACGGCTGTTAACCATCCGCTTGGCAAAAACATGATTGGCGCGTTCTATCAGCCCGCATCGGTGGTGGTGGATCTCAACTGTCTGAACACGTTGCCCCAGCGCGAATTGGCATCAGGCCTGGCTGAAGTGATCAAATACGGCATTATTCTGGACGGCGAATTCTTTAGCTGGCTGGAAGACAACATGGATGGGTTGCTTAATCTTGACGGTAAAGCGCTGGCTTACTGCATCCGCCGTTGTTGTGAGCTGAAAGCCGAAGTCGTTGCAGCAGACGAGCGTGAAACGGGCTTACGTGCTTTACTGAATCTGGGGCACACGTTCGGTCACGCGATTGAGGCGGAGATGGGTTACGGCAATTGGCTTCATGGCGAAGCGGTTGCAGCGGGCATGGTTATGGCCGCGCGTACCTCTGAACGTCTGGGTCAGTTTAAGCAAGAAGAGACTCAACGCATCATCACGCTGCTTGAGCGTGCTGGCTTACCGGTAACGGGGCCTCGCGAGATGTCTTCGCATGCGTATTTACCCCACATGATGCGCGATAAAAAAGTTTTGGCTGGTGAGATGCGCTTAGTGCTCCCGCTGGCAATAGGGAAGAGTGAAGTGCGCGGCGGAGTGCCGCATGATGTGGTTCTTGGCGCTATTGCTGATTGCCAGCAGGCGTAACAACTAGAAAGGTCAGGCTACTGTTACAGGTAGCTATTTAGCTTCAGGTGAAATGCAACGTCGTAAGCATGAACCTTTGAGTGGGGTGTTAAATGGATGAATTCAAACCAGAAGACGAGCTGAAACCCGATCCCAGCGATCGTCGTACTGGTCGTTCTCGTCAATCTTCAGAACGCGATAATGAGCCGCAAATCAACTTTGATGATGTTGATTTGGATGCAGACGATCGTCGTCCGTCACGTAGTCGCCCTGCGCGCGATGAGCGGGAAGAAGAGGATTATGAGTCTGATGATGAGTCATTGGACGAAGAGCCTGTAGAGCGTCGCCCGCGCAAACGTAAAAAAGTGGCGGCGAAACCCGCTTCACGTCAGTACGTTATGATGGGCCTTGGCGTTTTTGTCCTGCTGCTGCTGATTATCGGCATCGGTTCTGCGCTGAAAGCACCGTCTACCCCCTCAAATGAGCAGACCGCTTCAACCGAAAAAAGCATCAATCTTTCGGGCAATAGTAATGATGCAGCAGATCAGGCTAATGGTGCGCAACCTGCGCCAGGCACCACTTCTGCTGAACAGACCGCGGGCAATCCAACGAATGCGCCGCAGGATGTTTCCCTGCCACCCGTTTCGGCTACGCCAACTCAGGGCCAGGCAAGCGCGACACCTGACGGTCAGCAGCGTGTTGAAGTCCAGGGCGATCTGAACAACGCGCTCACGCAGAATCAGGATCAGGTGAATAACGTGGTGGCTAACTCCACGCTGCCAACTGAACCTGCAACCGTCGCGCCAATACGTGGCGGGAATGCTCAACCGCAAACCGCGGCAACGGAAACCAAACCGCGTCAAACTCAGGCTGCCACTTCGCGTCCAGAGCGTCAAAAAGCGGTGATTGAGCCGAAGCGCGAAACGAAACCGCAGGCCGTTGCTAAAGCGACCGAAGCCAAACCGGTTGCCCAGCCTAAGCCAACGGAAACCGCTACCAGCACGCCGGTGAAAACACCAGCGGCCACAGCAGCACCGAAAGTCACCGCTGCAACACCGACTCCTGCAGCGACGGCAACAGCGCCTGGCACTGCATCAGGTAAGTCTGCGGGTAACGTTGGGGCTATGAAGGCCGCACCGTCTAATAATTACACGCTTCAGCTGAGCAGTTCGTCTAACTACGACAATCTGAATAACTGGGCGAAGAAATCGAACCTGAAAAACTATGTGGTTTATCAGTCGACTCGCAACGGACAGCCATGGTACACGCTGGTTAGCGGTGTTTACGCCTCTAAAGACGAAGCGAAACGTGCTGTGGCAACGTTACCTGCTGACGTTCAGGCGAAAAACCCATGGGCGAAACCGATTCATCAGGTTCAGGCCGACTTGAAGTAATGTTTAAAGCGCAGGATGCTGTCGGAGCTTTTCCACAGCTGGAAAAGGTGTAATCAGTTAGTCAGCATGAAAAAAAATCGCGCTTTTCTTAAATGGGCAGGGGGAAAATTCCCCCTGCTTGACGATATTAAAAAACACCTGCCGAAGGGCGAGTGCCTTATCGAGCCCTTTGTGGGTGCCGGGTCCGTGTTTCTCAACACTGACTTCTCTCGTTATATCCTCGCGGATATCAACAGCGATCTGATTAGCCTCTATAACATCGTCAAAGATCGTACCGACGATTACGTTGACGAGGCGCGTAAGCTCTTTACACCTGAGACCAATCAGTCTGAAGTGTACTATCAGCTTCGCGTAGAATTTAACCAAAGCCGCGATCCTTTCCGGCGGGCGTTATTATTCTTATATCTTAACCGTCATGGCTACAATGGCCTGTGCCGGTATAATCTGCGTGGTGAATTCAACGTCCCGTTTGGCCGCTATAAGCGCCCTTATTTCCCGCAGGCTGAGTTGTATCACTTTGCTGAGAAAGCACAGAATGCACTCTTTATCTGCGAGTCCTACGCCGACAGCATGGCGCGCGCGGATCATCAGTCGGTCGTGTATTGCGATCCGCCATATGCGCCGCTGACGGCGACGGCCAATTTTACGGCGTACCACACCAACAGTTTCAATTTGAAAGAGCAGGTGCATCTGGCGGAGATCGCCGAGGGCCTGGTGAAAAAGCGTATTCCCGTGCTGATTTCAAATCACGATACGGAAATGACGCGCGAATGGTATCAGTTAGCGACTCACCGATACGTCGTTCAGGTGCGGCGCAGCATCAGCAGTAACGGCGGTACACGTAAAAAGGTGGACGAACTGCTGGCTCTTTATCGCCCCTGAGCCGTTTCGCCCGCTGGTAAACACATTTCAAGGAGATGCGGATGAAACAGTTTTTGATTGCTCCCTCAATTCTGTCGGCCGATTTTGCCCGCCTGGGTGAAGACACGGCCAACGCGCTGGCCGCAGGTGCGGATGTGGTGCATTTCGATGTGATGGATAACCACTACGTCCCTAATCTGACCATCGGCCCGATGGTGCTCAAAGCGCTACGTAACTACGGAATCACCGCCCCGATTGATGTTCACCTGATGGTCAAACCGGTTGATCGCATCGTGCCGGATTTTGCCGCAGCGGGCGCGAGCATTATCACCTTCCACCCTGAAGCCTCCGAGCATGTCGATCGCACGTTGCAGCTCATCAAAGAGAATGGCTGTAAGGCGGGTCTGGTGTTTAACCCAGCGACCTCGCTGAGCTATCTGGATTACGTCATGGATAAGCTGGACGTGATTCTGCTGATGTCCGTCAATCCGGGCTTTGGTGGCCAATCCTTTATTCCGCAAACGCTGGACAAGCTGCGTGAAGTGCGCCGTCGCATCGACGAGTCTGGCTATGACATTCGCCTTGAAGTGGATGGCGGCGTGAAGGTCAATAACATTGGCGAAATTGCAGCGGCGGGTGCCGATATGTTTGTGGCAGGCTCCGCCATTTTTGACCAACCGGATTATAAAAAAGTCATCGATGAGATGCGCAGTGAACTGGCAAAGGTAAGTCATGAATAAATTACAGGCAATACGCGGCGTCGCGTTTGACCTAGATGGCACGCTGGTCGACAGCGCGCCGGGTTTAACCAGCGCCGTCGATCAGGCGCTGTATGCGCTTGAGTTGCCCGTTGCGGGTGAAGATCGTGTGATAACCTGGATTGGAAACGGTGCTGACGTACTGATGGAACGTGCGTTGACGTGGTCCCGTCAGGAACGTGCCATTCAGCGTTCGGCTCAGGGTAAACCTGGCGTTGACCATGCTGATATCCCGCAGGATGAGCAACTGCGCGTTTTGCGTAAACTGTTTAATCGTTTTTATGAAGAGACCGTGGAAGAGGGCAGTTTTCTGTTCCCGGACGTTGTCGATACGCTGAGCGCGTTGCATGCCCAGGGTATGCCGCTGGCGCTGGTCACCAACAAGCCGACGCCGTTTGTGGCGCCGCTGCTGGAGGCGCTCGATATCGCAAAATATTTCTCGGTGATTGTCGGCGGTGATGACGTGCAGAATAAAAAGCCGCATCCGGAACCGATTTTGCTGGTGGCAGGAAAATTATCCTTAACGCCGGAACAGCTGCTTTTTGTCGGCGATTCGCGTAATGATATTCTGGCCGCCAAAGCTGCAGGTTCGCCGTCTGTGGGATTAACCTACGGCTATAACTACGGTGAATCCATCACGCTGAGTGAACCGGACGCCGTGTTCGATCACTTCAAAGATTTACTGCCCGCACTCGGGCTTTCGCACAGTGAACATCAGGAATCGAAAAATGACTAAGCCCATCGTATTTAGTGGCGCGCAGCCATCAGGCGAATTGACCATTGGCAACTACATGGGTGCGTTGCGTCAGTGGGTCGGCATGCAGGATGATTACCACTGCATTTACTGCATCGTGGATTTGCATGCGATCACCGCGCGCCAGGATCCTGAGAAATTGCGTAAAGCCACGTTGGATACGCTGGCACTGTATCTGGCATGCGGTATCGATCCGGAAAAAAGCACCATCTTCGTCCAATCGCACGTGCCAGAGCACGCACAGCTGGGTTGGGCGCTGAACTGCTACACCTATTTCGGCGAACTGAGCCGCATGACCCAGTTCAAAGACAAATCCGCACGCTACTCCGAGAACATCAACGCCGGTTTGTTTGACTATCCCGTGCTGATGGCCGCTGACATTCTGCTGTATCAAACCAATCAGGTACCGGTTGGCGAAGACCAGAAACAGCACCTCGAACTGAGCCGTGATATCGCGCAGCGTTTCAATGCGATCTACGGCGATGTCTTTAAAGTGCCCGAGCCGTTTATCCCTAAATCGGGTGCACGCGTGATGTCGCTGCTTGAACCGACCAAAAAGATGTCCAAGTCTGACGATAACCGCAACAACGTTATCGGCCTGCTGGAAGATCCTAAAGCGGTGGTGAAGAAGCTGAAACGTGCGGTCACTGACTCCGATGAGCCGCCAGTGGTGCGTTACGACGTGCAGAATAAAGCGGGCGTGTCAAACCTGCTGGATATCCTTTCCGGTGTCACCGGTCAGAGCATTCCTGAGCTGGAACAGCACTTCGAAGGCAAGATGTATGGTCACCTGAAAGGCGAAGTCGCTGACGCCGTATCCGGCATGCTGGTGGAGTTACAGGAGCGCTATAACCGTTTCCGTAATGACGAAGCCTTCCTGCAACAGGTGATGAGAGACGGGGCGGATAAAGCCAGCGCTCGCGCGTCTGAAACGCTGAAATCGGTGTATGAAGCGATTGGTTTTGTGGCTAAGCCTTAATTAGCATCACATATAAAAAACCGGGAAATTCCCGGTTTTTTTATGCCTGCAAAAAGCTTACTGCTGTGCTGCTGGACCGCAACCACCGATGATCTTAGAAATCGAGATCGCCGGGTGCAGAAGGTAATCGTAACTGCAGTTATTTTTAGTGTTCTGAACGTGACCTGTACACGCGGTCAGGATCGATAACATACCCACTACAAGAGCGGCCTTTGCCAGTTTAAACATACTCTTTCCTTGTCTTTGACAAACTTTCTTTGGATGTAACACGAGGGAATAAATGGAAAAGATCCATTTCGCGGGAGGTATGTTAACGACAGGCGTAAGAAGGGAGTAGTCCAGTTAAGGACTACTCTTAATAAGGGTATTGTGCGGGGGGAATTAGTGGTTCGAGAACCAGTTAAGCTTTTCACGCAGCTCGACGACGCGACCGACAATGATGAGCGCAGGGCTTTCTACCTGTTGCGCCAGTTCTCCAAGCTGAGTGAGCACGCCGCTCACGACGCGCTGGGTAATGGCCGTACCATTCTCAACCAGGGCAACGGGCATATCGTCATTCATGCCGTGTTCAAGCAGTTTTGCCTGGATCGTGGTGGCTTGATTCAGCCCCATATAGAATACCAGGGTTTGTTTTTCTGCTGCCAGATTGTGCCAGTCAAGCTCGCTGCCCGTTTTCAGGTGGCCCGTCACCAGGCGAACGCTTTGCGCGTAGTCGCGATGGGTCAGTGGAATACCTGAATAAGCCGAACAGCCGGAGGCTGCGGTAATGCCTGGCACCACGGAGAACGGAATGCCCGCGTTGCACAGGGTTTCTAGCTCCTCGCCGCCCCGCCCGAAAATAAAGGGATCGCCGCCTTTCAGACGCACCACTCGCTTCCCTTTTTGCGCTTCGCGCAGCAGGATTTGGTTGATCTCCTCCTGCGGAACGCAGTGGTAGCCCGCGCGTTTTCCGACAAAGATACGGTCCGCGTCGCGACGGACCAGATTCATGATGTCATCAGAGACCAGTCGGTCGTAAACCACAATGTCTGCCTGCTGAATTTGCTGTAGGCCTTTAAGCGTTAACAAACCAGCGTCTCCCGGTCCTGCGCCCACCAGCACCACTTCACCGCGAAGGTCTAGCGGTTCGCTCAACAGGTGTTCGGTTGTCTCTTCGACGGCCTTCTGGTCCTGATTTGCCAGCGACTGTGCCAGACGGTCATTGACGAAGAATTTTTCCCAGAAACGACGGCGCTCGCCAACCGTCCCGAAGGTTTGCTTCACCCGGGCGCGGAGTTGCCCTGCATACTGTGCAACCTGCCCTAGATGCTGGGGCAGTATGGATTCGAGCTTCTCGCGTAATAAACGTGCCAGCACTGGCGAAGTGCCGCCAGATGAGATTGCCACCATCAACGGTGAGCGATCGATAATCGACGGCATGATAAAGCTGGCTTCTTTTGGCGCATCGACCACGTTGCAGAAAATACGACGGATTTCGCAGGCATCGCTAACGCGCTGGTTAACTTCATCGTCATCCGTGGCGGCAATGGTCAACCAGCAGGTATCAAGCAGGGTTTCGTTAAACTCACCCTGCACCAGGGTCAGCATCCCTTCCTTCGCCCATACGGTAAACTGTGGGTCGAAGGCGAGGGCGTTTACGGTCAGTCGGGCACCTGCCTCTAACAGCAGTCGTGCTTTGCGTTCAGCCACATCCCCACCGCCTACAAGCAGGCAGTCGCGATGACGTAATTGACAGAAAATCGGCAGGTGATTCACGACATTACCTCTTAAGAATTGGCTTTCGCCTGTGCAGTTGCGATGGTTACTGGAGTCGGACGCTCCGCTTTCGGAGTAGCATACCAGTATCCTAAGCCCATAAATACTGCACCCGAAAGGGTATTGCCCAGGGTTACCCACAACAGATTATGTCCAATGCCGGAAAGGGTATAAGCCTCGCTGTGGTGACCGAACCAGGAGAGGGCAAAAAGCGTCATGTTAGCAACGGAGTGCTCGTAGCCGGAGGCGATAAACGCCAGCAAACACCACCAGATTGCGATGAATTTAGCGGCACCTTCCGTGCGGATTGCCATCCAGATTGCCAGGCAAACCAGCCAGTTACACAGCACACCTTTAAAGAACAGCACCATCGCAGGCTGCGTGGTTTTTGCCAGCGCAACGGTATGCACGATGCTGGTATCCACCGGCAGCAGGCTTCCGCCGCCCCAGCTGTACAGCAACGCCACAAAGACAGAACCCAACAGGTTGCCGACCCAGGTTTGCGGTAGAATTGCCCACATTTGTCCCTGGCTAATTGTCCCGGCTTTAACGCCCAGCGTCAGGAACATGGTGTGACCGGTAAAAAGTTCAGAACCGGCGATAATCACCAGGGTTAAGGCGATGCCAAAGGTCGCCCCCATCACCAGCGGACGAATTGACGGGTCGAGCAGATTACCGAGAGTGAAAATTAAAATAATCCCCAGGCCAACATACGCCCCCGCCATTGCGGAACTGACCCAAAAACCAAGAGGATTATTTTTGCTGAGGCGTGCAATGCGCGCAGCGTTAGCCGCACACTTATCAATGGTGTCTGTAAACATGTGATTACCCGTAAGTTTTTAAAATATAAATAGAAAAAAAGAAAAATAAAATAACGACCTGGATAAAACAATGGGAGGCATTGCGCCTCCCATTACGATTAATCTCTCAGCTGCACGTTGCCGTCTTTTACACGCACGTCGTAGTGTTTCACGGAGTGGCTTTCATCTTCCATACAGTGTCCGTCGCTTAAACGGAAACGCTGTTTTTTCAGTGGACTCGCCACCCACAGTTCGCCCTGATGCTCCGCGATCAAACCGCGCGACAGTACGCTTGCCTGAAAGAACGGGTCGATATTGCTGATCGCAAAGACCTGTTCGTCATGACGAGGGCGGAAAATGGCGACCTGTTCCGTCCCCAGCAGGGCGCAAACGCCGGTCGCTGGGATGATGTCGTTAACTTTGCAGATGTTTACCCACTGGCTCATACGTTTTCCTCCACCAGAGTCACCGGAATGCGCTCGTATGGCGTCGCCGGACGATGCTGCTCACGCTCAGGAACAATCTGTACGTTCGGATCGCGCTGGGCGCTGTTGATAAAGTGTTTGAAGCGCACCTGCGCCGCCGGGGAATTCACGGTCTCAGTCCACTCGCAAATCACGGCGTCGCGCAGACGGGCCATCTCGGCTTCCAGCGCATCGTTCAGACCCAGTTTGTCGTCAATAATGACCGATTTCAGGTACTCAATGCCGCCTTCCAGATTGTCCAGCCAGGACGCTGTGCGCGTCAGCTTATCGGCGGTGCGGATGTAGAACATCATGAAACGGTCGAGGTAGTTCAGCAGGGTTTCGCGATCCAGATCCGCTGCCAGCAGATCTGCGTGACGAGGTTTCATCCCGCCGTTGCCGCACACGTACAGGTTCCAGCCTTTTTCGGTGGCGATGATCCCCACGTCTTTGCCTTGGGCTTCCGCACATTCACGGGTACAGCCGGAGACGCCAAACTTCATTTTGTGCGGCGTACGGATGCCTTTGTAGCGGTTTTCCAGCTCAACGCCGAAGCCCACGCTGTCGCCAACACCGTAGCGGCACCAGGTGCTGCCCACGCAGGTTTTCGCCATACGTAACGCTTTGGCGTACGCGTGACCGGTTTCGAAGCCCGCTTCGATAAGCTGACGCCAGATTTCCGGCAGGTCATCTTTCTGCGCACCAAACAGGCCGATACGCTGGGAACCGGTGATTTTGGTGTACAGGTTGAATTCACGCGCCACGCGGCCAACAGCCACCAGCCCTTCCGGCGTAATTTCACCCCCGGCAGAACGTGGGATGACGGAGTAGGTGCCATCTTTCTGGATGTTGGCCAGGAAGTTGTCGTTGGTATCCTGCAGCGGAGTATGTTCTGGTTTCAGAACATACTCGTTCCAGCAAGATGCCAGCAGTGAACCGACGGTCGGTTTACACACTTCACAGCCATAACCCTGACCGTGTTTTTCCAGGAGTTCGTCAAAGGTCTTAATGCCTTCAACGCGGATGAGATGGTAAATCTCCTGACGTGAATACGAGAAGTGCTCACACAGGTTGTTGTTCACTTCGATGCCCTGTTTCGCCAGTTCGGCATTCAGCACCTGAGTGACCAGCGGGATACAACCGCCGCAGCCGGTACCGGCTTTGGTTTCGGCTTTCAGCGCCGCAACGGTGTGGCAGCCTTTGTTGATCGCGGAGATCAGCATGCCTTTGGTGACGTCGAAGCAGGAACAAATTTGTGCGCTGTCCGGCAGTTTATCCACGCCGATGGACGGTTTACCGTTGGACGCATGCGCAGGCAGAATCAGCGCATCCGGGTTTTCTGGCAGCTCGATGGCGTTCAGAACCAGTTGCAGCAGATTGCCGAAATCGGTGGTGTCGCCCACCAGCACCGCACCCAGCAGGGTTTTATTATCCGGGCTGACGATCAGACGTTTGTAAACTTCTTTGCTTTCGTCGAGATAAACGTAGCTGCGGGAGTTCGGGGTGCGGCCATGCGCGTCGCCGATACCGCCCACGTCCACGCCGAGCAGTTTCAGCTTGGCGCTCATGTCTGCGCCGACGAAGGCGTTTTCGTTACCCAGGATATGGTCAACGGCGACCTGCGCCATTTTGTAGCCAGGGGCGACCAGACCGTACACGCGGTTGTTCCAGCTTGCACATTCGCCGATCGCGTAGATATCTGGATCGGACGTCTGGCACGCATCGTTAATCATGATGCCGCCGCGCTGCGCCACGGCCAGACCGCACTGGGTCGCCATTTTATCGCGCGGGCGAATACCGGTAGAGAAGACGATAAAGTCCACTTCCAGCTCGCTGCCATCGGCAAAGCGCATGGTTTTGCGCGCTTCGGTGCCTTCCTGAACGATCTCTTTGGTGTTTTTGCTGGTGTGAACTTTCACACCCATGCTTTCGATTTTACGGCGAAGCTGGTCGCCACCCATGTGGTCGAGTTGTTCAGCCATCAGCATCGGGGCAAATTCGATGACGTGGGTTTCGACGCCTAAGTTTTTCAGTGCGCCTGCCGCTTCGAGGCCGAGCAGACCGCCGCCGACTACCGCACCACGTTTACTGCGACGCGCGCAGGATTCGATCGCTTTCAGGTCTTCGATGGTACGATATACGAAGCAATCCTGTGTTTCCGAACCTTTGATCGGCGGGATCCACGGGTATGAGCCAGTCGCCATAATCAGCTTGTCGTAAAAAACCGTGCGTCCGGCACTGGAGTGGATCACTTTTTCCTGACGGTTAATGGTGATGGCGCGTTCGCCGACCAACACGTTAACGCCATGCTTCTCGTAGAAACCTTCACGGACCAGAGAAAGTTCTTCAGCAGTGTGGTGGGAGAAGTAGGAGGACAGGTGCACACGATCGTACGCCTTACGGGGTTCTTCACAGAAGACGGTAATATCAAACTGGGTAGCGTCCGCTTTATCGAGAAGATCCTCAATAAAGCGATGGCCGACCATGCCGTTACCAATGATAGCGAGTCTGACTTTGCTCATTTTTGCCTCGATTTCTTTTCTATTACTGCCTACCTTAACGATTCAGCAAAGGCGCTTATTGATGCAAATCAAATACGCCTTCAACTACTCCTTAGTGAGTAGATCGCTGATTTGTCAGGATTTTTCTAAGTAGCGGAAATAACTCGCTTTTAATAAGCGCTGAATTTGTGTACAAAATTTGAGGTTAATCTGCAAAAGTTCGTACTCCCAAATTTCAGCAGTGTTTTTCAGGGGAAAGGTATGTCTACATCACCGCTTTGGCTGGTTCAGAACGTTCGGTTACCGCAGCAAGATGGGTTATGGCAAATCGCCATTGAGAATGGCCGTTTTGGCGAAATTACCCCGATGAGTGATGCGCCCGATGAGAGCCACGAAGTCCTCAACGCCCGGGGCGGCCTGGCAATTCCGCCGTTTATTGAACCGCATATTCATCTCGATACCACTCAGACGGCCGGTGAGCCGAACTGGAACCAGTCTGGAACCCTGTTCGAGGGCATCGAACGTTGGGCGGAACGTAAAGCGTTGCTCAGCCATGACGATGTTAAAGCGCGTGCGTGGCAGACGTTGAAATGGCAAATGGCCAACGGCATTCAGTTTGTTCGCACTCACGTTGACGTTTCTGACCCTACGCTGACGGCGCTAAAAGCGATGCTGGAAGTGAAGCAGGAAGTGGCGCCGTGGATCACGCTGCAAATCGTTGCTTTCCCGCAGGAGGGAATTCTTTCCTATCCCAACGGTGCGGCGCTGCTTGAAGAAGCATTACAGCTCGGCGCAGACGTGGTCGGCGCCATCCCGCATTTTGAATTCACCCGCGAATACGGCGTGCAATCCCTGCTCATCGCGTTTGAACTGGCGAAAAAATATGATCGCCCGCTGGATATTCACTGCGACGAAATTGACGATGAGCAGTCACGATTTGTCGAAACGGTCGCCACGCTGGCCTATGAGGCAGGAATTGGATCGCGCGTCACCGCCAGCCACACCACCGCGATGCACTCCTACAACGGGGCATACACCTCGCGGCTGTTCCGCTTGCTGAAACTATCCGGCATCAACTTTGTCGCTAACCCACTGGTTAACATTCATTTGCAGGGGCGTTTTGACGATTACCCGAAACGCCGTGGGATTACGCGGGTGAAAGAGTTACAGGAAGCGGGTATCAACGTCTGCTTCGGTCATGACGACGTTTTCGACCCGTGGTATCCGCTGGGGACGGGCAACATGCTGCAAGTGCTGCACATGGGGCTACACGTCTGTCAGATGATGGGTTACCAGCAGATCGACAGCGGACTGAATTTGATTACCCACAACAGCGCGCGCACGTTTGGGCTGACGGATTATGGTATCAAAACCGGCAACCCGGCGAATCTGATCATATTACCTGCGGAAAGTGGTTTTGACGCGGTGCGCTGCCAGGTGCCGGTGCGCTGGTCGATTCGTCAGGGGAGAGTGATTGCGACAACACAGCTGGCGCAAACCTGGATTCAGACGGATAGCGGGGGAGAAGAGGTGAGTTTTAGTAAAAAACAGCCCCTTCGCTAAGCGCAAAGGGGCGTAAGGGTTAGTGCGAAGCCGCTACCGTGTTGTGCTGACGGTGGCGGGTCACAAAGCCCAGAATCAGACACATGATAAACACCACCGCATACAGACCGTTAGCCGTTTGCAGCGCCGCCAGCGGGCCGCTGTGCGCCACAATCGGGCCAGTCACCACGAAGGTCAGCATGGTGCCGATGGTCCCGCAGGTCAGCACAAAGTTCACAAGCTTAGGTGAGGCCACTTTGGTTTGCAGAGAACCGAGGGTGATGATTGAGGTGTAAATCGCGCTGGAGAAGAAACCGAGCGTCAGAATAAACCACGCCATATGCTCCGGCGCACCGTTGATAAACAGATACATCAGCACGGTTGCCAGACCCGCCAGCACGGTCAAAATGCGCTGCAAATCGAAGAAGCGCAGAATGAAGCTAAACGCCCACATGCCGAACATGTATGACATCCAGAAATCGCTGACCAGTTTGCCCGCGTCGTTCAGGCTCATGCCCAGGCCTTTCGCGTATTCCGGAACCCAGGAGATAAAGCCCAGCTGACCGAGGATATAGCACAGCGCCGCAACGGACAGGAACAGCACGCCGATCCCCCATTTCTCTTTTGCGACAGGCTGCGCGCTTTGCTCCGCTTTTTTACCCAGGACCGGGAATTCACAGCCGAAGGTCAGCACAAAAATAGCCACGTAGACCAGCCCGATACAGGCGTATACCCAGTACCACTCGATGCTGCGCGCCAGCAGAACGGCGGCCACCATGGGGAAAATCATCCCCGCCATACTGAAGAAGGAGTCGGTGAACAGCAGGCGTGCGCCGCGCTGACGGCCTTCATACATGTGGGTAATCAGGAACGTACCGATGGACATGGTGATCCCGCTGACCAGGCCCAATACAAACATTGAGGCGGAGAACAGCGCGATACTGTGGCTGACCATCAGTCCCGCCACGGCAGCGACCATCAGGACAAAGCCGAAACGCAGCTGGGTTTTCAGCGGCACGATTTCCATCAGCCAGGCATTCAGGAAAATGGAGATCAGGATACCGGCGTTGAGGAAGGTAAAGGTGTTACTCATGCTGGAAACAGGAAGCTGGAAATAGTTGGCGATATCACCCATCACCATTCCGGTGACGATCACCAGTGCGCCGGTCAGGGCGTACGAGAAGAAGCTGATCCATGTGAGCTTAATGCGATTGCTGTTAGTCATGTCTGGCCTGTGAATTTACCCGGGTACTTCACGCTACAGAGGCGTTTTCCGCCTGCCTGCGACACGAATTAATGCGGGTAATGAAAAGTAAAACGCGTTGACCGCGCCGTGTGCGCAGGGATTTTAATCATTAAAGTGATCCATATAAATGTTTTGTGAAAATTAAAATCTTCATTGCAACTGTTAGTGTGATCTAAGTCACTTTGATGTAAGCCGGTTGCCACTCTTTTTACGGTTACAACTGTTTCAAATTCGTAAAATTAGGTAAAAGGCTGGCCTCCATCCATACTGCTCTTTAGAATCAAGCCACTTGCCTTTTTTACTGCGCTTTGTTAAGGAATTCTCATGCTCAAATCAACTCTGGCGGCTGTCGCGGCTGTGTTTGCCCTCTCTGCTGTTTCTCCTGCTGTTCTGGCAGCGAAAGGCGACCCCCATGTTTTGCTGACAACGTCTGCCGGGAATATTGAGCTGGAACTGAATAGCCAGAAAGCTCCTGTATCGGTAAAAAACTTCCTCGATTACGTGAACAATGGTTTCTATAACAACACCACGTTTCACCGTGTGATCCCGGGGTTCATGCTCCAGGGCGGCGGTTTTAACGAGCAGATGCAGCAAAAGCAGCCGAATGCGCCAATCAAAAACGAAGCCGACAACGGTCTGCGTAACACGCGTGGCACCATTTCGATGGCCCGTACTGCGGACAAAGACAGCGCCACCAGCCAGTTCTTCCTGAACGTTGCGGACAACGCTTTCCTCGATCACGGCCAGCGCGACTTCGGTTACGCGGTATTTGGTAAAGTGGTAAAAGGCATGGATGTGGCGGATAAAATCTCTCAGGTCCAGACGCACGACGTCGGTCCTTATCAGAATGTACCGACAAAACCGGTCGTTATTCTGTCCGCTAAAGTTCTGCCGTAACCCTTTTCTCTGCGGGCGGTTCTCGCCCGCATCACTTACGTCTCCCTGCGAAAGCGCGTTTTGCTGCTTATACTTGTGGCAAACGGACATATCAGGGAGGCGTTAAGTGAAAAAACTCACCGACAGGCAAAAATCCCGTCTCTGGGAACAGCAGCGCAACGTAAACTTTCAGGCCAGTCGGCGTCTGGAAGGTGTCGATAGCCCGCTCGTCACGCTAAATGCAGCAGACGCTCAAAGCCGTCTTGAGGAACTCAGGAGGCACTATGAGCGATAAAATCGGTGACGATCGCGATCCGTACCTCTATCCCGGCCTGAACGTGATGCGCAATAAGCTCAATATCCGTCAGGCGGACCGCCTTGCGCAGGCCTCATATGAACTCACGGCCTTACGCGCCGCAACCCTCCCGCTTGGACCGCCCGCCCGAGGTTTGCCGCACCTGTGCGCCATTCATCGCCATCTTTATCAGGATATTTTCGACTGGGCGGGGGATATCCGCGAAGTCGATATTTATCAGGGTGATACGCGATTCTGTCATTTCGCGTATATCGAAAAAGAAGGCAATGGTCTGATGCAGGATCTCGAGGAAGAGGGCTACCTTGTGGGACTCGAGAAAAGTGAGTTTATCGCCCGTCTCAGCCATTACTATTGCGAGATCAACGTCCTGCATCCGTTCCGGATTGGTAACGGGATCGCGCAACGCGTCTTTTTCGAGCAACTGGCCATCCACGCGGGGTATCAGCTGAGCTGGAAAGATATCGAACCCGATTTCTGGTCTGCAGCTAATCAGAGCGGGGCCATGGGTGATTTAACCGACCTGACAACCATCTTTGCCAAAGTAGTGAGCGAAGCGCGGGAAACTGAGTAGAATAGGGCGGCTAATTTTTGGAGCCGCCATGATTCTGCTGATTGATAATTACGATTCGTTTACCTGGAACCTGTACCAGTACTTTTGTGAACTGGGTGCTGAGGTGGTGGTCCGGCGTAATGATGAGGTGACGCTGGCAGATATCAACGCGCTGGCACCGCAGAAAATTGTCATTTCGCCAGGGCCTTGTACCCCCTCGGAATCGGGTATTTCGCTGGATGTTATCCGCGATTTTGCTGGCAAACTGCCAATTCTGGGCGTCTGCCTGGGACATCAGGCGATCGGCCAGGTCTTTGGCGCGACCATCGTTCGTGCCGCAAAAGTGATGCACGGCAAAACTTCTCCGGTGACGCATACCGGAACCGGCGTGTTTCGCGGTCTGAACAATCCCCTCACGGTGACGCGCTATCATTCGCTGGTCATTGACCCGCCCACGCTACCCGATTGCTTTGACGTGACCGCCTGGAGCGACACCCAGGAGATCATGGGCATTCGTCACCGCGAATGGGATCTCGAAGGCGTGCAGTTCCATCCGGAAAGCATCCTGAGCGAACAGGGCCATCAACTGCTGGCTAATTTCCTCCATCGTTGATTGCTTATTGCTTTGTTGTGATTTTTTATGCATATTTTGTGATTATATTTTCACTGTTAATGTGACATAAAATGGATGGGCATGACATGGCAACTGAACAATCTGCAATTACGCGCGCAACTTTCGATGAAGTTATCCTGCCGATTTATGCACCGGCTGAGTTTATCCCGGTAAAAGGGAAAGGCAGCCGCGTGTGGGATCAGCAGGGAAAAGAGTACGTTGATTTTGCGGGTGGTATTGCGGTGACGGCGCTGGGGCATTGCCATCCTGCTCTGGTCGAGGCGTTAAAAACGCAGGGCGAAACCCTGTGGCACACCAGCAACGTGTTTACCAATGAACCCGCGCTGCGTCTGGGGCGTAAAATTATCGACGCCACGTTTGCCGAGCGCGTTCTTTTCATGAACTCAGGTACCGAAGCTAACGAAACTGCGTTCAAGCTGGCGCGTTACTATGCGTCTACGCGTCATAGCCCGTACAAAACCAAAATTATTGCTTTCCATAACGCCTTCCATGGCCGCTCGCTGTTTACGGTTTCGGTCGGCGGACAGCCAAAGTATTCCGATGGATTTGGCCCAAAACCTGCCGACATCATCCATGTGCCGTTTAACGATCTCCACGCCGTAAAAGCGGTAATGGACGATCACACCTGCGCGATTGTGGTTGAGCCGATTCAGGGCGAAGGCGGTGTAATGGCCGCGACGCCAGAGTTCCTGAAAGGCCTGCGTGAACTGTGCGACGAACATCAGGCGCTGCTGGTGTTTGATGAAGTGCAGAGCGGTATGGGGCGTACCGGCTCCCTGTTTGCCTACATGCATTACGGCGTGACGCCGGACATTCTGACCAGCGCCAAAGCGCTCGGCGGCGGCTTCCCGGTCAGTGCCGTGCTGACGACGCAGGAGATCGCATCGGCATTCCATGTAGGATCTCACGGTTCGACTTACGGCGGGAATCCGCTGGCCTGCGCTATTGCTGGCGCGGCGTTTGATATTATCAACACGCCAGACGTGCTGAACGGCGTGAGCGCGAAACGCGAACAGTTTGTGAAACATCTTCAGCAGATCGATGCGCAGTACGATGTATTCAGTGATATTCGTGGAATGGGACTGCTGGTTGGCGCGGAACTGAAGCCACAATACCAAGGCCGCGCGCGAGATTTCCTCCATGCCGCTGCGCATGAAGGGGTGATGGTCCTGAATGCCGGACCGGACGTCATGCGCTTTGCGCCGTCGCTGGTGATTGAAGCACAGGATATTGACGACGGTATGGCGCGCTTTGCCGCAGCCGTTGGGAAAATCGTTAAGGGTTAATTGGATTCGCGCCGCAACAGGCGCGTTAACCAGATACCGTGATGCGGGCGTTGTCGCCATGCCACCGACGAAATGGTGTGCATGGTGCTCAGATGTCCGAGTATGCGCTGTATGTGTTGTTCCAGCGTGCTCATCGGACCATAGGTGAGCGTTTCTGGCCCTTCAAGAATATTAATATCCCCCGATTCCCCCGGCGCGTCATATTCCAGGCGCTGCTGACACCGCTGCAACGCAATTTCACACGACTGCAAATAGCGCTGCGCCAGATCTGGCGTCAGCATCGTATGCTCACGCGCCAGCGTGGTCATCGCGTTGATATGTTCGACGATGAACTGGCTGTGCGTCACCCAGAGTTTCATATCGGCCAGATAGTGCGAATTAAAGCCCGGCTCTTGCATGGCCTGGTTAAGCGAGTTAAACAGCGCGTTATGAGCCTGATTGACCTTCATGCGCTGGTACGCCAGCGGTGACGGCTGCGGGTCGGCGCTGAGGATCAGGCGAATAGCCTGCTGGTCGGCCTCGAGCGCATCGTGAGCATTCTGGCGCAACAGCCCGCTTTGCCACTGTGGCCACAGCCAGACCATGCCGCCAAACGCAATCAGACAGCCAATCAGCGTATCCACCAGTCGGGCAACAATAAACTGTTCGCCATTCAGAGTAAGCAGTTGCAGGGTATACACCGCGGTGACCGTGAAACCGACCATTGCCCAGCCATAGTTTTTACGGATAAACAGATAGCTGACCAGCGTGATAAGCAGCATACCCGCCAGGGTGTAACCGTCCGGAACGTGGAAGTGCAGCGTGACACCCGCAATCACCAGGCCGGCAATAGTCCCGCCCGCCCGGTGCAGGATCCGCACGCGCGTCGCGCCATAGCCGTTCTGCGTCACGAACAGCACAGTCATTAAAATCCAGTAGGGCTTGGGTAAATGCAGCGCCACGCCCATCAGGCTGGCGATACTCAGCATCACGCTAATGCGCGCCGCATTTCGCAGGGCAGAGGATTTAAAAGACAGATAGCTTTTCAGCGCTGGCAGTAGCGGCAGCCGTTTCTGCTTATCCGCCATCAGGTCACGGGGATAGAGCGGACGTTGGGTGCGCAGCACGCGTGCGATGCGGCTGAAATGCCATGCGCAGAACTGCCCGACCGGGTTATCCGGATGCTGACGGGCGATTTTCTCCAGCGCGCCCAATGGCTTATCCATGGTAAAGCGCGTGGGGTAGCGGTGATAAAGAATATCGTCAGCCAGCACGCGCAGACGCGCCGCGACCGTCTGGGCATTCCAGCGGATCACCGCTTCGGCATGGCTGCGCTCCACCAGTTTTTGCACTTCCTGTGGATGATGCAGGCTGACGGAGATATGTTCCTGGAGATCCAGCCCTACCTGAAACGTGCGCAGCAGCCGTTTGTATTCATGATTTTTATTGGCCGCCAGCATGTGCAGCTGCTGATAGCACTGGCTGATTAAATCGACCACTTTTTGCTGACGCGTCAGCAGCGGCGGCAGCGCCTTTTCCGGGTCGGTGTGCTGCGTCAGCAGGGTGTATTTTGCTTCGCAGTAATCAGCGAGCTGAACGTAGAGCAGGCTTAAGGATTCGCGCAAAGGCTGCTCGCGCCACATCCAAAACCAGAACCAGTTGAATAATCCGTACCACAGCGTGCCGAACGCGTAGATCAGCAACGGTTCCCAGACGGGCATATTCCCGGCGAGGCTGAGGGTGAAAATCGAGGCAATTAGCGAAGCGGGGAGCAATCGGGCATGCAGAGAACTGATTTCCGCCGTCACGCCGAGCGTGAGTGCCAGCACGGTTAAAATCAGCGGCAAGGGGATATCGCGCGCCAGCAAAAGCTGTACTGCCAGGCTACATCCGGCAAAAAGCGATCCGCCAATAATCAGGCGTTTGAAAAAGCGTTTATGCGGCGTATCGAGACCGGCAATGTTACAGCAGGCAGGGACGAGGGAAAAAAGCAGACCGTGTTGCAGATGACCCAGAATCAAACCGACGGCCACGGGGAGACATAACACCAGCGTTTGCCGAAGTGCGTAGTTAACTTCCGGGTGATAGATCAGCCTGCGCCACATAGATGCCAGAGACAAAAACGGCGTGACACCTTGCGGTGGCACGCCGTTCGACCGGAATTAACGCGTTCCGTAAACCACGATAGTTTTACCGTGGGCGGAGATCAGGTTCTGATCTTCCAGCATTTTCAGGATACGGCCAACGGTTTCACGGGAGCAACCGACGATCTGACCAATTTCCTGACGGGTAATTTTAATTTGCATGCCGTCAGGGTGAGTCATAGCGTCAGGCTGTTTCGCCAGGTTCAACAGCGTTTGCGCGATGCGACCGGTCACATCCAGGAAGGCGAGGTTACCCACTTTCTCGGAGGTGATTTGCAGGCGGCGAGCCATCTGCGAAGACAGGCGCAACAGAATATCCGGGTTAACCTGAATTAACTGACGGAATTTTTTGTAGGAGATCTCAGCCACTTCACAGGCCGATTTTGCACGTACCCAGGCGCTACGTTCCTGGCCTTCTTCAAACAGGCCCAGTTCGCCGATGAAATCGCCCTGGTTCAGATAAGAAAGGATCATCTCTTTTCCTTCTTCATCTTTAATAAGCACTGCCACCGAGCCTTTGACGATGTAATACAACGTTTCCGCTTTTTCACCCTGGTGAATCAGCGTGCTCTTCGATGGGTACTTATGAATATGGCAATGAGACAAGAACCATTCGAGAGTCGGGTCTGTTTGCGGTTTGCCAAGCACCATGCGCTGTTATCCTCTGTTATAAGCTGTCACCAGAGTCATAAATCGCATCCTGACTCTGGGGTTGCAATCGAATTCTTCCCCGTACCTGGGAATTAGGCTGTCATAAATGTTTGCAGCCTGTAATGTTTGATGTCCTTTGCATACATGTGTAACGTCAATGTATTACTGTACCATCCAGAGTGTTTTAGCATAGCTTTTGCCGCGTGTCTCCTGGTGTCTCGCTTCAGCATGACGCAGGTCGTCTTCCGTTGCGAGAATTGTAACGCGCGGGTAATCTGTCCGGAAAAATGCAACGTCGGAGTGAATAAAATGCAAGCGCGTGTGAAATGGGTTGAAGGTTTAACGTTCCTCGGCGAATCCGCTTCAGGACACCAGATTTTGATGGATGGCAACTCCGGCGATAAAGCGCCAAGTCCGATGGAAGTGGTGCTGATGGCGGCGGGTGGATGCAGTGCCATCGACGTGGTCTCGATTCTGCAAAAAGGGCGTCATGACGTCACCGATTGCGAAGTGAAGCTGACATCAGAGCGTCGCGAAGAAGCGCCGCGTCTGTTTACGCACATCAATCTGCACTTCATTGTGGCCGGCAAGGCGCTGAAAGATGCCGCAGTTTCCCGTGCGGTGGATCTTTCTGCGGAGAAGTACTGCTCGGTCGCGTTGATGCTGGAAAAAGCGGTGAAAATCACGCATTCGTATGAAGTGATTGAAGCGTAAGCGTTGACGAGATTTAGCCCTCTCCCATGGGGAGAGGGAATAGGATCATTCGATCTTTTTGCCTTCCATCAGCCGTTGCACCAGCGGCATCATGATCAGCTCCATCGCCAGTCCCATCTTCCCGCCCGGCACGACCAGCGTATTTATGTGCGAAATAAACGAGCCCTGCAGCATCGCCAGCAGCCACGGATAATCAATATCTTCCAGATTACGGAAGTGGATCACCACAAAGCTTTCGTCGAGCGACGGAATCGTTTTGGCGGCGAAGGGATTTGACGTATCCACTGTAGGCACGCGCTGAAAGTTAATGTGCGTGCGCGAAAACTGCGGCGTCAGGAAGTTAATGTAATCTTCCATCGAGCGTACCACTGAATCCATGACCGCCTCACGCGAGTGGCCGCGCTCGCTGGTGTCGCGGGTGAGTTTCTGGATCCACTCCAGGTTGACGATAGGCACTACGCCGACCAACAGATCGACATGCCGCGCCACATCCTGTTGCGGCGTCACCACGCCGCCATGCAATCCTTCGTAAAACAGCACATCGGTCGGTTCCGGAAGCGGCTGCCACGGCGTAAATGTGCCCGGCACCTGGTTCCACGGCACGGCTTCGTCATAGGTATGCAGATATTTACGCGATTGTCCTGTGCCGGTATGGCCGTACTCGGCAAAGGTTTGTTCCAGCAAACCGAAGTCGTTGGCGTCTGGCCCGAAGTAGCTGATGTGTTTACCGAGATCGCGCGCCTTGCGGATCGCCATGTCCATTTCGGGACGGGTATAGCGATGAAAACTGTCGCCTTCTACCTCGGCGGCGCGCAAGTTGAGCTGTGCGAAAATCTTACGAAACGCGAGGCTGGTGGTCGTGGTTCCCGCACCACTTGAACCCGTAACGGCAATAACCGGATGTCTGGCGGACATAGCAACTCCCTGACTGGAATGATGAAGCGATCAGCCGCGAAACTGATTGCGCGGCATGATGTTGACGGTTTCGTGCAGTTCAGACCACACCAGCAACACCTCGCCATTTTGTAGCTGCCGTTTCACATCGGCGACCTTTTGTTCAAGCGAGCGTTCATGTTCACCATAATCGGTGCCTTCGCGTAATACAAAGCTTTCAATCAGGCTGTCCAGCGTTTCGGGAGCCAGATCTTGCCAGGGAATCATCATCGTGTTTTTTCCAGCCAGGGGGTTAACCAGTCGGGGATACGCGTTTCCAGCCACATTTTCGGACGCCGTAACGTACCGCCGATAAAACCAACGTGGCCGCCATGTTCGGTCAACTGGTACTGCACGTTAGACGGCAAATATCCCGGTGCCGGAATCGAATGGTGATCCATAAAGGGATCGTCTTTCGCATGAATAATCAGCGTCGGCTTGGTTATCTGATTCAGCAACGGCATAGCGCTGCACTGACGATAATAGTCTAGTGCGTCAGCAAAACCGTGGATCTTCGAGGTGATCAGATCGTCAAACTCCCGCAGACGGCGCATGCGCTTGAGCTGTTGCAGGTTGATCGGCAACGTATCGGGATAGGCTTTCAATTTGCGTGCCGCGTTGGCTTTCAGCAAATTCAGCAGATAGCGCTGATACACGCGCGAAAAGCCCTTTTCCATATGATAGCTGCACTGCTCCAGCATAAACGGCGCGGAGACGATCACCGCCGCATCCAGCGGCACGGCGTCACTCTCTTTTGCCAGCAGACAGGCCAGCATATTGCCACCCAGCGAATAGCCTACCGCAGCGGTAGGGGCCGCGCCGTAAGTCTTCGCCAGCCAGTGTAAAAACCAGGTGCCGTCTTCGGTTTCGCCGGAATGATAAATCCGCTCGCGGCGGTTTGGCTCGCCGCTGCATCCGCGAAAATGCATCACCACACCGAGCCAGCCGCGCGCTTTTGCCGCGTGGATCAGGCCGTGTGCATACGGGCTATGCAGGCTGCCTTCCAGCCCGTGGAACACCACCAGCCGGGGTTTATGCCTGGCCTGGTCGGGATCTTCGCTCCACGCTAAATCGACAAAGTCGCCGTCCGGCAGGTCGAGGCGCTGCCAGTGTGGGTCAAATTGCAGTTTACGGCGCAGGAGCCGTGGCAGCATGGTTTGCAGATGCGGGTTAGCGACGCCCCGCATTGGCACGAATTCGGCGCTCTCTTCACACGCGATATCAAAGTCTGATGGAATAATTTGGGTCATAACGATGCGATGTTCACTCTTGTCAGCCTTTACTATACCTGCCGAAGCGGATCCTGTTTACGAAAATGAGGCGGTGTTGACCTCCGATTCAGCTAATTCCTGCCTGAGCTAGCGTTTTTTTCCGAAACATTATCTGATCTTGATCATATATATTCATTCTGATTATTACTCTCAGGCTAATGATTCACCTCTACGCTTAATTGATGCCTTTCTCACCAGAGCGCACACTTTACTCAGCGTTAAGCAAATCAAAATGATGTGCTGAATCAGGAGGTTAATAATGTTATCTGGGCAAACGCCACCCCGGGTCTGGAACACACGCCGCACAGAGAAAGCGCGCCGTCTGGCTTCCGTTCCGGTGCAGGGCAAAGTACTGCCAACCGACGATTTCGTCGCCATGCTGGAAAAACTGATCGCCCCAGGCGACAAAGTCGTGCTGGAAGGCAACAACCAGAAGCAGGCAGATTTTCTGTCCCGCTCACTTGCTGAAGTGAACCCGCAAATCGTCCATGACCTGCATATGATTATGCCGAGCGTCGGGCGCAGCGAGCATCTCGATATCTTTGAAAAGGGCATCGCCCACAAGCTTGATTTTTCCTTCTCCGGTACGCAAAGCCTGCGCATTTCGCAGCTGCTGGAAGACGGTCTTCTCGAAATCGGCGCGATTCACACCTACATCGAACTTTACTCACGCCTCTACGTCGATCTCTCGCCCAATGTGGCGCTGATTGCCGGCTTTAAAGCGGACCGCAAAGGCAATCTGTACACCGGCGCAAGCACCGAAGACACGCCCGCGCTGGTTGAAGCCGCCGCGTTCCATGACGGTATCGTCATTGCGCAGGTGAACGAGCTGGTCGACGACGAATGTGACCTGCCGCGTGTGGATATCCCTGGTTCCTGGATTGACTACGTGGTGGTGGCGGACAGACCGTTCTTTATCGAACCGCTGTTCACTCGCGACCCGCGCCTGATCAAGCAAGAACACATTCTGATGGCGATGATGGCGATTAAAGGCATCTACGCAGAACATCAGGTCCAGTCCCTGAACCACGGGATCGGGTTTAACACCGCCGCGATTGAACTCCTGCTGCCCACCTACGGCGAACAGCTCGGTCTGAAAGGCAAAATCTGTAAGCACTGGACACTGAACCCGCATCCGACGCTGATCCCGGCGATTGAGAGTGGCTGGGTCGAAAGCGTGCACTGCTTCGGCGGCGAGCTGGGCATGGAAGAGTACATCCGCGCGCGTCCGGACGTGTTCTTTACCGGGGCCGACGGCTCGATGCGTTCTAACCGCGCTTTCTGCCAGCTGGCAGGCCAATACGCGGTCGATATGTTTATCGGCTCCACGTTGCAGGTGGATGGCGATGCCAACTCCTCAACGGTGACGCGCGGTCGTCTCTCTGGCTTTGGCGGTGCGCCAAACATGGGCCACGATCCGCACGGTCGTCGCCACGCGACGCCCGCCTGGCTGAACATGAAAACCGAACCTGACCCAATGCAACGCGGTAAAAAGCTGGTGGTGCAGATGGTCGAAACATTCCAGGCGGGTGTAAAACCGACCTTCGTCGAAAAACTCGATGCCATCGAGGTGGCGAAATCCTCCGGAATGCCGCTTGCGCCGGTGATGATTTATGGCGATGACGTCACCCACGTCCTGACCGAAGAGGGGATCGCTTACCTGTATCGCGCCGAAAGTCTCGAAGAGCGTCGCGCAATGGTTGCAGCGGTCGCTGGGATCACTGATATCGGCCTGGGCGTTGACGCCAAACGCGTCGTGGCGCTGCGTCAAAGTGGCAAAGTGGTATACCCGGAAGACATGGGCATTCGCCGCACTGACGCCACGCGTTCCCTGCTGGCGGCCGGTAGCGTGTCGGATCTGGTCGAATGGTCCGGCGGTCTTTACAACCCACCTGCGAAATTCCGGAGCTGGTAATGAAACTTCTGCCCCAGATTCAGGTTGAAGGCGGTGCCGAATGGCTGGCGCGAACCGCCACGCAGTGTCTGATTGACGAAGCACGATTAAGCCCGAAACCCGGTCTGGTGGACAGTCGGGGGAACGGCGCGCACCACGATCTCACGCTCGCCCTGATGGAGCGCTCTGCGCAAAGTTTAACGCCGACGTTCCAGGCGCTGGCGCTGCAAAGCTGGCAGCGCCCGGCAGATATTTCGCTTCGACAAACTATAGGGCGGCTCGGACGCGAAGGCGAACAGCAGATGATGGCGGCGACAAACGGCGTCAACACCCATCGCGGGGCGATTTGGGCGCTGGGTTTGCTTGTCAGCGCGGTCGCCATGCTTGGCGGTGATGCCAGGCCGCAGACCGTCGCAGCAACCGCCGCTGAACTGGCGAAATTGCCTGATGACGCCGCACCGAAAGTCTTCAGCAAAGGGCTTCGCGCCACGCACCGTTACCGTGTTCCGGGCGCGCGTGAAGAGGCGCAGCAGGCGTTTCCGCACATTATTCAGCGGGCATTGCCGCAGCTTCGGCTCAGCCGACTCAACGGCAGCAGCGAAACGCACAGCCGGCTTGATGCGCTGATGGCGATCATGACCACCCTCACCGACACTTGCGTGTTGTCTCGTGCCGGAATGGAAGGGCTGGACGCCATGCAAGACGGTGCCCGTGCGGTGCTGAGCGCGGGCGGTACGGCGCAACCTGACGGACAGCGCGCGCTGGGCGCGTTAGATCGCCACATGCTGGCGCTCAACGCATCGCCTGGAGGCGCGGCCGATCTGCTTGCCGCCACGCTGTTTCTTGATCGCATAGAGTCGCCTTATTCACAGCATTAAGAGGATGTTATGGAAAAAATCACATTAACCGTGCCAGCCAGCCGCGTAGTGAGCGGCAGGGCGCTGGCAGGGGTTGTCGGCTCCGGTGACATGGAGGTGTTATTCACCGCCGACCAGAGCCAGACGTTAACCATCGAAATCACCACGTCTGTCGATAACAGCCGTAGCCGCTGGGAAGCGCTGTTCAACCGTCTGCAAACCGTGAGCAGCTTGCCTGCCGGGACGCTGACGATCCACGATTTTGGTGCCACACCTGGCGTGGCGCGCATCCGTATCGAACAGGTTTTTGAGGAGGTGAGCTATGCGTGACGATCGCAGTTTTATCGAATTAAAAGCGCGTCAGCGTGCGCATGCCCTGCTGGACGACGGCAGCTACCGCGAACTGCTGAATCCGTTTGAAGGCATCACCTCTCCGTGGCTGGCCGCGCAGGGCATCGTCCCGCAGGCGGATGACGGCATGGTGGTGGCGAAAGGCACTATCAATGGCAAACCGGCAGTGGTTGTGGCGATTGAGGGCGCGTTCCAGGGCGGCAGCATGGGCGAAGTGTCCGGTGCCAAAATGGCGGCGGCGCTGGAGTTGGCGGCGGAAGATAACCGTAACGGCATTCCGACGCAGGCGGTATTAAGCCTCGAAACCGGTGGCGTGCGTTTGCAGGAAGCCAATCTCGGTCTGGCGGCGATTGCTGATATCCACGCGGCTATCGTCGATCTGCGTCGCTACACGCCAGTTGTGGGCATTGTCGCCGGGACCGTCGGCTGCTTCGGCGGGATGTCTATCGCGGCGGCGCTGTGCAGTTATCTGATCGTGACCCGTGAAGCGCGTCTCGGCCTGAATGGCCCGCAGGTTATCGAGCAGGAAGCGGGGATTGAAGAGTACGACTCTCGCGATCGTCCGTTTATCTGGAGCATGACCGGCGGCGAAATTCGCTACCAGAGTGGTCTGGTGGATGCGCTGGTGGGCGACGGCGTGAACGCGGTGAAACAGGCGATGAACGACGCGATTGCGAAAGGCGTTCCGGCGAAACATCGCACCGATAACTACGACGACTATCTGGCGCGTCTGTCGAATTTTGACACCCGCAAACAGGCGGATACCGAACAGATCACCGCGCTTTTTGCCCGGGAGGTGAAATGATGACTAACTCAATAAGCCGTGGCGAATTATGGCTGCAAACGCTGGCCCCTGAGGCAAAACGTCTTGAAGGCCTGTGCCCGTCCGTGCAGGCGGCAGACGGTGAAATCAACGGCGAAGCGGTACGTTTTATTGCCGTAGTACCGGATGCCAATAACCATTTCCCGCGCGCTGCGCTGGGCGAAGTGGGTCTGCTGGAAGGCTGGACGCTGGCGAAAGTGGTGAGTGAAACCGTGGCCGCCGATGCGGATAACGCCGTGAAGCGCCCGATTGTGGCGGTGATTGATGTGCCAAGCCAGGCGTATGGCCGTCGTGAAGAGGCGTTTGGGATCCACCAGGCGCTGGCCGGTGCGGCTGCGGCGTATGCCAACGCGCGTCTGGCCGGTCATCCGGTGATTGGGCTGATCGTCGGCAAAGCGATGTCGGGTGCGTTTCTGGCGCACGGCTATCAGGCTAACCGTCTGATTGCCTTCAACGACAAAGGCGTGCTGATTCATGCGATGGGCAAAGAGTCCGCCGCGCGCATCACCCTGCGTACCGTCGAGGCGCTGGAAAAACTGGCGGCCACTATTCCGCCAATGGCGTACGACATCAGTAATTACGCCACGCTGGGGCTGCTCGAAAACTTGCTGGATATCAGCAACCCCGATGCGCCATCGGAAAACGATGTGGCACAGGTGACATCTACCCTGCAACAGGCCATCAACGACGCACGTCAGGACACCACGCTAAAAAGCCGTTTGGGTGCTGACAATCGCCGCAGCTCTGCGCTTGTTCGTGAACGCATGCGAGCAAGCTGGTAAGTAGAAAAAAGAGACCTGCCAGAGGCATTTCCCCGCGGGCGTAGCGATTGCGCCCGTGCGGGAGCGTGCATTCTGAAAATAATAATCATCGCGCCAGTGCTAAAACTTTTTTACTACAGGTGATTTATGACTTACGTAATTGTTCATGCTCTTGCACCGATTTTCGTCATCATGCTGCTGGGATTCTGGGCCGGTAAGGCAAAGATGGTTGATAACAAAAATGTTTCCCTGCTCAATATTTTCGTCATGGATTTTGCTCTGCCCGCCGCGCTGTTCAGTGCGACGGTACAAACGCCGTGGACCGGTATTGTGGCGCAGTCGCCGCTGATTCTGGTGCTGACGCTGGCGATGTGGGTGACCTACGCGGCCATCTATTTCCTCGCCACCAAAGTCTTTAAAAAATCCCCGCAGGATGCCGCGGTGCTGACGCTGACCGTTGCGTTGCCAAATTACGCCGCGCTGGGCCTGCCGATTCTGGGCAGCGTGCTGGGCGAAGGGTCTGCAACATCGCTCTCTGTGGCGGTCTCCATCGCCTGCGGCTCCGTGCTGATGACCCCGTTCTGCCTGCTGATTCTGGAGCGTGAAAAAGCGCGTGCCGAAGGTGCAAATACCGGCTCAACGCTGTCGATGCTGCCCGTGCTGATGTGGCGTTCAATCAAAAAACCGATTGTGATGGGGCCGCTGCTGGGTGTGATTCTGTCTGCGATTGGCATCAAAATGCCGGAGCTGGTGCTGGCCGCGATTAAACCGCTGGGCCTGGCGGCAACGGCTGCCGCGCTGTTCCTGACGGGCGTTATCTTGTCTGCCCGTAAGCTGCAGATCAACACCATGGTGATTAGCGCCACTATCACCAAGCTGCTGATTCAGCCTGCAATTGCCTGGGGTATCGTGCTGATTTTCGGTCTGCATGGTTCCGTGGCTATTACTGCGATTCTGATGATTGCCCTGTCCGCCGGTTTCTTTGGCGTGGTCTTCGGCAACCGCTTTGGCGTGCAGTCCCCTGATGCAGAAGCGGTGCTGCTGTTAAGCTCGGTCCTGTGTATCCTGTCGCTGCCGCTGTTTATCTCGCTGACTTCAGGAATGTAATCATGACCGCAACATTACGCCCGCACGATCTTATCTGGCTTACCGCGCGTGACGCGCTGGAAGGTATCACCGAATCCTGGGTGGATAGCGTGTGGCATACCGGTTTGCCTGTGGTGGTGCGGCGTGATGTTGATGATGCAGGACGAATTCCCGTCGGCGTGCGTGGACTGAAGCGCGACCAGCGCGCGGCGGGATGGGTGAATGCTGCGTGCGTGACGCGCGTGGTATCTCCGGAAGAACTCAGCGTTCAGGGCGATTTGCTGCGCTCACCTTTTATTACTCAGCCGCCGGTTCAGGTGGCGCTTCAACTGGCTCAGCAGGCGTGGCCGTGGACGTGGGGCATTACCGGAAGTACGGGTTATGCGCTGGCGACCGGCATTCCGGTTATCCACGCCGACAGCGATCTCGATCTGCTGATCCGTGCGCCGCAGCCCTTGTCAGCGGCGGCTTTCGAACGCTGGCAGTCTCAGCTCAGCAGCGCCCTTTGTCGCGCCGATACGCAGGTAGAAACGCCGCTTGGCGGCTTTGCGCTGAACGAATGGCTGCGCGACGGTAAAGCGCTGCTGAAAACACGCCGTGGGCCGCGTCTGATTATCGACCCATGGCACAGGGAGGAATGATGAAAATTCTGTTTACCTTTCCGGGGCAGGGGGCGCAGCATCCGGGCATGTTGCAGAACCTGCCGGGAACGGAGATGGCGCAGGCGCGAGAGGTGCTGGGTGCAGAAGTCGATTCACTGGATTCACCCGACACCTTGCAGCATACCCGTGCGGTTCAGCTCGCGCTGCTTATCGCCGGTGTGGCGTGGGCGCGTGAAGTACAGCGTCGTGGTGTTTCACCCGATATCGTCAGCGGTTTGTCCATCGGCGCGTACCCGGCGGCGGTGATTGCCGGCGCGCTGGCGTTTAGCGATGCGCTCAAACTGGTGGCATTGCGCGGCGATCTGATGGAACAGGCGTATCCGCACGGCTATGGCCTGACGGCGATTATGGGGCTGACGCTACCGCAAGTTGAAAATCTTATTGAGGGGAGCGGAACCTATATCGCTAACCTGAATGCTGAAACGCAGATTGTGATTGCGGGTTCTGATGACGATATGGCGCAGGTGGCCAAACGCGCGCTGGAGAGAGGGGCGAGCAAAGCGCACCGACTCGCCGTGAGTGTGCCGTCACATTGCGAACTGCTGGATAACCCTGCGCAAAAGCTGGTGGAGGCGTTTAGTCATGTCACGCTTTCTCGTCCGTGCTGCGCCTATCTCAGCGGCAGTACCGGACGCGTGCTGTGGACGCCGGAAAAGATTGCCGACGATCTCGCGATGAACATGGCGCGGACGGTGCGCTGGCAGGAGGCGGTGATTTCCGCCAACGAACGCGAGGCACGACTGGCAATTGAGATGCCGCCCGGCGGCGTATTGACCTGTCTGACGCGCCAGGCCGCGTGGGAAGGGGAGTCGATTTCGCTGGAACGCAGCGGCATCGATGTGGCGGTGCATCTGGCGCAACGCCTTAGCGTGTAGCGTTTTGCTCCCGGCTGCGGGCGTACATTCGGCCTTCCGCGGCCAGCGCGCGCAGGCTCGGGTCTTGCTCGCGGTTGCGCGCGAAGACAATGGCGATCAATTGCTGCATTTGATACGGCTGCGCCAGCTTGAGCAGTTGCACGGAATTTTCGTACACCTTTTTCATTCTGCCCGGCATCAGCGTAAAGCCAACACCCGCCTGTACCAGACTTAACATCGAGAAAATGTCGTTAACCCGCGTCACGATCTCCGGCTCAAAACCGGCGATGTGGAACGCCTCCTGAAAGCCTGCATACGTCGCAAAGCCTTCCGCCAGCGAGACAAACTTCTGATCTTTATAGTCGCGCAAGTCGGCCAGACCGTTGCCGATCAGTTTTGCTGTCGCGGGTGCGGCAAGGAAAATATCGTCGTGGAACAGGGGCAAGACTTCGAGGCTGTTGCGGTCGATATCGCTTTCGGAGAGGGAGATCAGAATCGCGTCCAGCGAGCCTTCATCCAGCAGATGCAGCAGCATTTCGTTAGAGCCCATCGTCAGGTCCATTTCCAGATCCGGACGGCGCAGCTTCATGCCCATAATCAGGCGCGGCACGGTTTCCATTGTCAGCGAATAGAGCGTGCCAACGCGCAAACGGCCCTGGCCGATACCGGCGATTTTACGCGCTTCGTCCAGCCCGCGATCCATTACCTGCATCACTTCCTGGCAATACTCCAGCAGCGTCCATGCGGAGGGCAGCGCAATCAGATTGCGCCCTTTATGCGTGAACAGCGGGCAGCGCACGTTCTCTTCCAGCGTGTGCAGCGCACGATGAACGCTGACCCCGCTGAGACCGAGCGTTTCTGCGGTGCGCGCGATGTTGCCCTTTTCCATAAAGGTCATGAATATGCTGAGCTTGCGAAAAGTGATTTCGCTGGTGATGTCGATACTCATAACCCTCCGGGTCGTGCGTTAGTCGCTTTGCAGCATGGCTTCCAGCTGTTCCTGCGCATCCAGCCACGCCATTTCGCAATCCTCAAGACCGGATTTGGCTTTTGCCTGAATTTGCAAACACTCGGTCAGTTCCGCTTTGCGGCTCTGATCGTAAAGCCCGCTGTCGCCCAGTTTTTCTTCGACGGTGGCCAGTTTTGCGTGAAGTTTTTCCAGCTCTTTTTCCAGACGCGCGATCTCTTTACGCAGTGGCTGCGTTTGGGTGCGCAGCTCCGCTTCGCGACGCTTCTGATCTTTGCGCGACTGGGCGCTATTGGCGTTGTCTTTCGCATCGTCAGACGGCTGATTTTCTTGCTTCTGCACGTCGGTCAGCCACTGCTGATAATCTTCCAGATCGCCATCGAACGGCTCGACTTTGCCGTCGTGCACCAGGTACAAATCGTCAGTGGTGGAGCGGATCAGGTGGCGATCGTGCGAGACGACGACCAGCGCGCCTTCAAACTCGATGAGCGCTTCGGTCAGTGCCTGACGCATGTCGAGATCCAGGTGGTTGGTAGGCTCATCGAGCAGCAGCAGATTCGGGCGTTGCCAGACGATCAACGCCAGCACCAGACGGGCTTTTTCGCCGCCGGAGAAGCGCTCGGTGATTTCGGTGACTTTATCGCCCTGGAAACCAAAGCCGCCGAGATAATCACGCAGCTTCTGTTCCATTTCCTGCGGAGCAAGGCGCGCCATATGCTGAATGGGGGACTCGTCTGCGCGTAAAAATTCCAGCTGATGCTGCGCGAAGTAGCCAAGCTTAATGCCCTTCGCCAGGCCGATATCGCCGCTCACCGGATTAAGCTCGCCCGCCAGCAGTTTAATCAACGTGGACTTACCGGCACCGTTGCGCCCGAGCAGACCGATACGAGAACCCGGCACCAGGTTGAGCTTAATGGAATCCAGAATAATGCGATCGCCGTAGCCTGCGCTGACCTTTTCCATTTTTAACAGCGGATTCGGCAGGCTCTCGGGCGCGCGGAAGCTGAAGTGGAACGGGTTGTCGACATGCGCAGGGGCAATCATCTCCATGCGTTCAAGCATTTTAATGCGGCTCTGGGCCTGCTTGGCTTTAGAGGCTTTGGCTTTAAAACGGTCAACAAAGCTTTGCAGATGCGCGACGCGCTGCTGCTGGCTTTCGTACATCGACTGTTGCTGTGACAGACGCGTGGCGCGCTGGCGCTCGAAAGAGCTGTAGTTGCCGGTGTATTCGAACATCGACTCTTGTTCGATGTGAATGATTTTATCCACCACCGGATCCAGAAAATCACGGTCGTGGGAGATCAGAATCAGCGTGCCCTGATAGCTTTTCAGCCATTTTTCCAGCCAGATGACCGCATCGAGATCGAGGTGGTTAGTCGGCTCATCGAGCAGCAGTAAATCGGAGCGACACACCAGCGCCTGCGCCAGATTCAGGCGCATACGCCAGCCACCGGAGAAATCACTCACGGGGCGTTCGAGCTGTTCGTTGCTAAAGCCCAGGCCGTGCAGCAGGCTGGAGGCGCGAGAGCGGATGGTCCAGGCGTCGATGGCGTCCAGCTTGCCGTGAACGGTGGCGATGGCGTGGCCATCGTTACGCTCGTTGGCGGCGTTCAGTTCGGCTTCCAGCTTGCGGTATTCGCGGTCGCCGTCAATCACGTACTCAAGCGCCGGGACGCTCAGGGCAGGCGTTTCCTGGTTGACCCAGGCCAGTTGCCAGTTGCCAGGATAGGTAAAGCTGCCCGCATCGGCGCTCATTTCGTTTTTTAGAAGCGAAAGCAGAGTGGATTTGCCGCAGCCGTTTTTGCCCACCAGGCCGACTTTTTGGCCAGGATTAATGGTGGCAGTAGCGTTGTCCAGCAGGACGCGTACGCCGCGACGAATTTGTAAGGAGGAGAAAACAATCATAGAGCGCCGTGTATTCCGACTATGTTAGGTTGTCATTATAATCAGGTTAAAAATCTGTCCCATCAGGCTATGTATTCAACAATGACGCGTGAGGGGCCAGACCGAATGAATAATGCCGCGCATGGCGCGGGTGTGCCATGGTAGCCGAAAATGGCAATGATGACGACCCGGGAGGGGAATGATGTCTCAGACAGCAAAAGTGCTGCTGTTGTATGCCCATCCGGAATCCCAGGACTCGGTCGCAAACCGGGTTTTGCTTAAACCGGCTCAACAGCTGAGCAATGTGACGGTGCACGACCTTTACGCGCACTATCCTGATTTTTTTATCGATATTCCGCGCGAGCAGGAGCTGTTGCGTCAGCATGACGTGATTGTGTTCCAGCATCCGCTTTACACCTACAGTTGCCCCGCGTTGCTGAAAGAGTGGCTGGACCGGGTGCTGAGCCGCGGGTTTTCCAGCGGGCCAGGGGGGAACCAACTAGCGGGAAAGTACTGGCGCAGTGTCATTACGACCGGTGAACCAGAAAGTGCTTACCGCCACGACAGCCTGAACCGCTATCCCATGAGCGATATTTTGCGCCCTTTTGAACTGACGGCGGCGATGTGTCGTATGCACTGGATGAGCCCGATGATTGTTTACTGGGCGCGCCGCCAGCAACCTCAGGCGCTGGCAAGTCACGCCAAAGCCTACGCTGAATGGCTGGCTTCCCCGATCCCGACGGGAGGCCACTGATGGAAGGTACCGATCTGTTATTAGCCGGGGTGCTGTTTTTGTTTGCCGCCGTAGTGGCGGTGCCGTTGGCCGCACGGCTTGGCATCGGCGCGGTGCTGGGGTATTTGCTGGCGGGCATCGCTATCGGGCCGTGGGGCCTTGGATTTATTAGCGATGTAGACGAGATCCTGCACTTCTCGGAACTTGGCGTGGTCTTCCTGATGTTCATCATCGGGCTGGAGTTGAACCCCGCTAAGCTATGGCAATTGCGGCGATCGATTTTCGGCGTGGGCGCGGCGCAGGTGTTGTTTAGCGCGGTTATCCTCGGTGGATTGCTGATGCTGACGCAGTTCAAATGGCAGGCGGCGGTGATTGGCGGGATTGGCCTTGCTATGTCTTCCACGGCGATGGCGTTGCAGCTGATGCGCGATAAAGGGATGAATCGCAACGAATCGGGACAACTGGGTTTCTCCGTGCTGCTGTTCCAGGATCTCGCGGTTATCCCGGCATTAGCCCTGGTGCCGTTGCTCGCCGGTTCGGGTGACGATCATTTTGACTGGATGAAAGTCGGCATGAAGGTGCTGGCTTTTGTGGGAATGCTGATTGGCGGACGTTATCTGCTGCGCCCGGTGTTCCGCTTTATTGCCGCCTCCGGCGTGCGCGAAGTGTTTACCGCGGCGACGCTGCTGCTGGTGTTAGGTTCGGCGTTATTTATGGATGCTCTGGGGCTGTCGATGGCGCTTGGGACCTTTATCGCCGGCATTCTTCTGGCCGAAAGTGAATACCGCCACGAGCTGGAAATTGCCATCGATCCTTTCAAAGGGTTGCTGCTTGGGCTGTTCTTTATCTCCGTGGGTATGGCGCTGAATCTGGGGGTGCTTTATACCCATCTGCTGTGGGTGGTGGTCAGCGTTGCGGTGCTGGTGGCAGTGAAAACAGGTGTGTTGTACACGCTGGCGCGAATCTACGGCCTGCGCAGTTCAGAGCGAATGCAGTTTGCCGGTGTGTTGAGCCAGGGCGGCGAGTTTGCTTTTGTGCTTTTCTCCACCGCCGCGTCCCAGCGTTTATTCCAGGATGATCAAATGGCGCTGCTGCTTGTCACAGTGACGCTGTCGATGATGACCACGCCGCTGCTGATGAAGCTTATCGATAAATTGCTTTCGCGCCGCTTCAATCAACCTGACGACGAGGACGAAGCGCCGTGGGTCGAAGACGATAAACCGCAGGTGATCGTGGTGGGCTTTGGCCGTTTTGGGCAGGTTATTGGCCGTCTGCTGATGGCGAACAAGATGCGTATTACGGTGCTTGAGCGTGATATCAGCGCGGTGAATCTGATGCGCAAATATGGCTATAAAGTCTATTACGGTGATGCCACCCAGCTTGAGTTGTTGCGTTCTGCGGGTGCGGAGGCTGCGGAATCTATCATCATCACCTGTAACGAGCCGGAAGATACAATGAAGCTGGTGGAGCTTTGCCAGCAGCATTTCCCGCATCTGCATATTCTGGCGCGAGCGCGGGGACGCGTTGAGGCCCATGAACTGTTGCAGGCGGGCGTGACGAATTTTTCACGCGAGACGTTCTCCAGCGCGCTGGAGTTAGGGCGCAAAGCGCTGGTTTCGCTGGGTATGCATCCGCATCAGGCGCAACGGGCACAAATGCATTTTCGTCGTCTCGATATGCGTATGCTCCGGGAGTTAATGCCCGTGCATTCGGACACGGCGCAGATATCTCGTGTACGGGAAGCGCGGCGCGAGCTTGAAGAGATTTTCCAGCGGGAGATGCAGCAAGAGCGGCGGCAGTTCGACGGCTGGGATGAATTTGAATAGGGGCAAAAGTATGGCAATTCGTAAACGTTTTATTGCAGGTGCAAAATGCCCGTCCTGTCAGGCGCAAGATTCGCTTGCGATGTGGCGTGAAAATAATATTGATATTGTTGAGTGTGTTAAGTGCGGTCACCAGATGCGTGAGGCGGATAAAGAAGCGCGCGAGCATGTTCGCAAAGAAGAGCAGGTGATCGGTATTTTTCATCCGGACTAGCGATATGCCCTCAGTTTTTTTAAGCTAAAGGGTACACGGGTGCAGATTTCCGCTACAATCTGCGCCAGCAATTTTCCCACGCTCAGGAGATATCATGAAAGTAGCAAAAGACCTGGTGGTCAGCCTGGCCTATCAGGTACGTACAGAAGACGGTGTGTTGGTTGATGAGTCTCCGGTGAGTGCGCCGCTGGACTACCTGCATGGTCACGGCTCCCTCATTTCCGGCTTGGAAAACGCGCTGGAAGGTCACGATGTTGGCGATAAATTTGACGTTGCTGTAGGCGCGAACGACGCTTACGGTCAGTATGATGACAACCTGGTTCAGCGCGTTCCTAAAGACGTGTTCATGGGCGTTGACGAGCTGCAGGTTGGCATGCGTTTCCTGGCTGAAACTGACCAGGGTCCAGTACCGGTTGAAATCACCGAAGTTGAAGACGAGCACGTTGTGGTTGACGGTAACCACATGCTGGCTGGCCAGAACCTGAAATTCAACGTTGAAGTGATTGCGATCCGTGAAGCGACCGAAGAAGAACTGGCTCATGGCCACGTTCACGGTGCTAACGGTCACGACCACGATCACGACCATGACGGTTGCTGCGGTGGTCACGGCCACGATCATGACCACGATCACGGTCATGAGCACGGTAAAGGCGGTTGTGGCGGTAATGGCGGTTGCGGCTGCCACTAATACCTTGGTATTAGCTGTATCGCACGCACAAAAAAGCGGGAAATATTCCCGCTTTTTTTACGCCTCCACTTTGCGCCTTAATAATGCGGCGGTGGGGTCTCTTCGGACGGTGAAGCAATGTGTGACGATTGTGTCGCTTTCACTTTCTCCGTCAGCAAACGCAGCAGATCGCGAAGTTTCGCCATTTCCAGTTCATGAGCTGTCACGGTCTGGTTGAGTTCGTCGATGGTGACTTCCTGAAAAGCAAGACGGCTTTCCAGCTCGGCCAGCCGCACTTCCAGAGTTGTATCTTGCATGATTGACCTCGTTGTATGTTCAGACGCCATCGGGCGTTCGCGGCGATAAATTTTACCTCACTTTGCCTCAATGTGCAGTATCCATCCCTTTGGCACGAAACTAATTTAAACAAAAATAGTCTTAAAAGAGACGATAATAGGGGGAGTCTGTCTATAGATTTCCTCCGCAACGTTCTATAGTACGCTTCTCATTTACGTTTAACGCTGGGGTGAGAGGCCCTGGTCCTGGAGAAATGGATGAAATCACTGTTTAAAGTAACGCTGCTGGCGACCACTATGGCTGTCGCACTGAATGCGCCGCTGTCTTTCGCTGCTGATACGGCTGCGAAACCTGCTGCAAGCGCAGACAGCAAAGCTGCGTTCAAAAATGACGACCAGAAATCAGCCTATGCGCTGGGCGCTTCTCTGGGTCGTTACATGGAAAACTCTCTCAAAGAGCAGGAAAAACTGGGCATCAAACTGGATAAAGATCAGCTGATCGCCGGTGTTCAGGATGCATTTGCAGATAAGAGTAAATTGTCTGACCAGGAAATCGAACAGACTCTGCAAGCTTTTGAAGCTCGCGTGAAGGGTGCTGCTCAGGGCAAGATGGAAAAAGACGCAAAAGACAACGAAGCGAAGGGCAAAGCCTACCGCGATACTTTTGCTAAAGAAAAAGGTGTGAAAACCTCTTCTACCGGTCTGCTTTATAAAGTCGAGAAAGCCGGTACGGGCGATGCACCAAAAGACAGCGACACCGTTGTAGTGAACTACAAAGGTACACTGATCGACGGTAAAGAGTTTGATAACTCCTACACTCGCGGTGAGCCACTGTCCTTCCGCCTTGACGGTGTTATCCCTGGCTGGACTGAAGGCCTGAAAAACATCAAGAAAGGCGGCAAAATCCAGCTGGTTATTCCACCGGATCTGGCTTACGGCAAAACCGGCGTTCCGGGTATCCCGGCTAACTCCACGCTGGTCTTCGATGTGGAGCTGCTGGACATCAAACCAGCGCCGAAGGCAGATGCTAAACCTGCCGCTGCAGAAGATGATAAAGCTGCAGACGCAGCGAAGAAGTAAAACGCTGAAAACCGCCGCCTTCAAGGCGGCGGTTTTTTTATTGCAGGCCAGATATAATAAACACTGGAAAGCGTTGCCTACGCTGTATTAATTTAGTTGTCCGTGTAAATATGAGCCTGCCCTGACAACCTAACGACAGGCTCCTGAAAAGGAGTGTTTTTTTCATGTCCAGGTCGCTTTTAACCAACGAAACCAGTGAACTTGATTTGCTGGATCAACGTCCTTTCGATCAGACTGACTTCGATATTCTGAAATCCTACGAAGCGGTAGTGGACGGGTTAGCGATGCTCATTGGCTCTCACTGCGAAATCGTATTGCACTCCCTGCAAGATCTGAAATGTTCCGCCATCCGTATTGCCAATGGTGAGCATACTGGCCGCAAAATTGGATCGCCAATTACCGACCTTGCACTGCGTATGCTCCACGACATGACCGGCGCCGATAGCAGCGTCTCCAAATGTTATTTCACCCGTGCCAAAAGTGGCGTACTGATGAAGTCAGAGACCATCGCCATCCGTAATCGCGATCACCGGGTGATTGGATTGCTGTGCATCAACATGAACCTTGATGTGCCGTTCTCACAAATCATGAGCACGTTTATTCCACCTGAAACACCGGAAGTGAACTCATCCGTTAACTTTGCGTCCTCTGTGGAAGACCTTGTCACACAGACTCTGGAATTCACCATTGAAGAGGTGAATGCCGATCGCAACGTATCGAACAACGCCAAGAATCGCCAAATCGTGCTGAACCTCTATGAGAAAGGCATTTTCGATATTAAAGATGCGATTAACCAGGTTGCCGACCGACTGAATATTTCCAAGCACACGGTTTATCTCTATATTCGCCAGTTCAAAAGCGGTGATTTTTTGGGGCAAGAGAAGTAATGCGTTTTGCCTTAATGGTGACGGGGCCGGCTTACGGCACGCAGCAGGCCAGCAGTGCGCTGCAGTTTGCGCAGGCGGTTTTAGCTGAAGGGCATGAACTGAGTAGCGTGTTTTTCTATCGTGAGGGTGTCTACAACGCCAACCAGTTTACGTCTCCTGCTTCTGATGAATATGATCTGGTGCGTGGCTGGCAGGCGCTGAACGAAAAACAGGGCGTCGAGCTGCATATCTGTGTGGCTGCGGCGCTGCGTCGTGGTGTAGCGGATGAAACAGAGGCTAAGCGTTTGGGGCTTTCGGGCGCCAATGTTCAGCCTGGGTTTACGCTCAGCGGCTTGGGCGCATTGGCGCAGGCGGCGCTGACGTGCGATCGGATGGTGCAATTCTGATGAACCGTGTTGCGTTTGTTTTTACCTCTGCTCCCCATGGCAGCTCAGCGGGTAGGGAAGGGCTTGATGCGCTTCTGGCGACCTCTGCCCTGACAGAAGATATTGGCGTTTTCTTTGTCGGCGACGGCGTTTTTCAGATTTTGACCGGACAACAGCCGCAACGGATTCTGGCGCGAGATTATATTTCAACGTTTAAAGTCCTGCCGCTTTATGACATCGACACTTTTTGGGTGTGCGCTGCATCGCTAAAAGAGCGGGGGATTGACGAAAATGTCCCGTTGGTCCTGGATGCGGAAGTGCTTTCACCGGCCGCTCTACGCGAAAAACTCTCACATTATCATGTCGTTCTGACATTCTGAGGTCGTCATGCTTCACACTCTGAGCCATTCACCGTGGCATGCTGATATCGAAGGGTTGCTGAGAATCCTGGGCGACGGCGATGAATTGTTGCTGATCCAGGATGGCGTTCTTGCCGCCATTGACGGCGGGCGCTTCATTGAAATCCTCAATAATGCCCCCATTAAGGTCATAGCGCTGAAAGATGACATAGATGCCCGCGGTCTTGCTGGTCAAATTTCCACCAAAATTGACGTTGTTGGCTATACTGACTTCGTCAAACTAACGATTAAGCACTCGACTCAAATGAGTTGGTGATCCGAGATCACTGTATATTTCTTGACACCTTTTCGGCGTAGCCCTAGAATTTCGCGTCCTCATATTGTATGAGGTCGATTTATTACGTGTTTACGAAGCAAAAGCTAAAACCAGGAGCTATTTAATGGCAACAGTTAACCAGCTGGTACGCAAACCACGCGCTCGCAAAGTTGCAAAAAGCAACGTGCCTGCGCTGGAAGCCTGCCCGCAGAAACGTGGTGTATGTACCCGTGTATATACCACCACTCCTAAGAAACCAAACTCCGCACTGCGTAAAGTATGCCGTGTGCGTTTGACCAACGGTTTTGAAGTGACCTCCTACATCGGTGGTGAAGGTCACAACCTGCAGGAACACTCCGTGATCCTGATCCGTGGCGGTCGTGTAAAAGACCTTCCGGGTGTTCGTTATCACACCGTTCGTGGTGCACTTGACTGTTCCGGCGTTAAAGACCGTAAGCAGGCTCGTTCCAAGTATGGCGTGAAACGTCCTAAGGCTTAATGGTTCTCCGTTAAGTAAGGCCAAACTGTTTTAACTTAATGTCAAAATAAACTCTTTGAGTTTTGGACAATCCTGAATTAACAACGGAGTATTCCCATGCCACGTCGTCGCGTCATTGGTCAGCGTAAAATTCTTCCAGATCCTAAGTTCGGATCAGAACTGCTGGCAAAATTTGTAAATATCCTGATGGTAGATGGTAAAAAATCTACTGCAGAAGCAATCGTATACAGCGCGCTTGAGACCCTGGCTCAACGCTCTGACAAAAATGCACTGGAAGCTTTCGAAGTCGCTCTCGACAACGTGCGCCCGACTGTAGAAGTTAAGTCTCGCCGCGTTGGTGGTTCTACTTATCAGGTTCCAGTTGAAGTTCGTCCGGTTCGTCGTAATGCTCTGGCAATGCGTTGGATCGTTGAAGCTGCTCGTAAACGCGGTGATAAATCCATGGCTCTGCGTCTGGCGAACGAACTTTCTGACGCTGCAGACAACAAAGGTACTGCAGTTAAGAAACGTGAAGACGTTCACCGTATGGCAGAAGCCAACAAGGCGTTCGCACACTACCGTTGGTAATCCCTTCGGAGTCATAGTCACCAGGCGGACACTTCTTCTCAGAAGCTGTCCGCTCTGGGTTACTTAATTGAACGCCTAAAGAAATAAACGAGGAATCAAATGGCTCGTACAACACCCATCGCACGCTACCGTAACATCGGTATCAGTGCGCACATCGACGCCGGTAAAACCACTACTACCGAACGTATTCTGTTCTACACCGGTGTAAACCATAAGATCGGTGAAGTTCATGACGGCGCAGCTACCATGGACTGGATGGAACAGGAGCAGGAGCGTGGTATTACTATCACCTCCGCAGCGACTACTGCATTCTGGTCAGGTATGGCTAAGCAGTACGAACCGCATCGCGTAAATATCATCGACACCCCAGGCCACGTTGACTTCACAATCGAAGTTGAACGTTCTATGCGTGTTCTCGATGGTGCGGTAATGGTTTACTGCGCAGTTGGTGGTGTTCAGCCACAGTCTGAAACCGTATGGCGTCAGGCAAACAAATACAAAGTTCCACGCATTGCGTTCGTTAACAAAATGGACCGCATGGGTGCAAACTTCCTGAAAGTTGTTGGTCAGATCAAATCCCGTCTGGGCGCGACAGCTGTTCCGCTTCAGTTGGCAATTGGTGCTGAAGAAGGTTTCACCGGTGTTGTTGACCTGGTGAAAATGAAAGCCATCAACTGGAACGATGCCGATCAGGGCGTGACCTTCGAATACGAAGACATCCCTGCTGACATGGTTGAGCTGGCAAACGAATGGCGCCAGAACCTGGTTGAATCAGCGGCTGAAGCTTCTGACGAGCTGATGGATAAATATTTGGGCGGCGAAGAGCTGACCGAAGAAGAAATCAAAACTGCGTTGCGTGCACGCGTACTGAGCAACGAGATCATTCTCGTGACTTGCGGTTCTGCGTTCAAGAACAAAGGTGTTCAGGCAATGCTGGATGCGGTAATTGATTACCTGCCAGCACCAACTGACGTACCTGCAATCAACGGTATGCTGGACGACGGTAAAGACACTCCGGCTGAACGTCATGCTACTGATGATGAGCCGTTTGCTGCACTGGCATTCAAAATCGCTACCGACCCATTCGTGGGTAACCTGACGTTCTTCCGCGTGTACTCTGGCGTGGTTAACTCTGGTGATACCGTATACAACCCAGTGAAATCAGCACGTGAGCGCTTTGGTCGTATCGTTCAGATGCATGCTAACAAGCGTGAAGAGATCAAAGAAGTTCGTGCGGGTGACATTGCTGCGGCAATCGGCCTGAAAGACGTGACCACGGGTGACACCATCTGTGATCCGGACCACGTGATCATTCTGGAGCGTATGGAATTCCCTGAACCGGTAATTTCTATCGCTGTAGAACCGAAAACCAAAGCTGACCAGGAAAAAATGGGTCTGGCTCTGGGTCGTCTGGCTAAAGAAGATCCATCATTCCGCGTATGGACTGATGAAGAATCTAACCAGACTATCATCGCTGGTATGGGTGAACTGCACCTCGACATCATCGTTGACCGTATGAAGCGTGAATTCAACGTTGAAGCTAACGTGGGTAAACCTCAGGTTGCTTACCGCGAAGCGATTCGTGCGAAAGTTACCGATGTTGAAGGTAAACACGCTAAGCAGTCTGGTGGTCGTGGTCAGTTTGGTCATGTTGTTATCGACATGTACCCACTGGAGCCGGGCTCTAATCCGAAAGGTTATGAGTTCATCAACGACATCAAAGGTGGTGTGATTCCTGGTGAATACATCCCTGCCGTTGATAAAGGTATTCAGGAACAGCTGAAGTCTGGTCCTCTGGCGGGTTACCCAGTAGTAGATCTCGGCGTGCGTCTGCACTTCGGTTCTTACCACGACGTTGACTCCTCCGAGCTGGCGTTTAAACTGGCCGCTTCTATTGCCTTCAAAGATGGCTTTAAGAAAGCGAAACCAGTTCTGCTTGAACCAATCATGAAGGTTGAAGTAGAAACTCCAGAAGAGAACACTGGTGACGTTATCGGTGACCTTAGCCGTCGTCGTGGCCAGCTGAAAGGTCAGGAATCTAACGCTACTGGCGTTCAGATTCATGCTGAAGTACCGTTGTCTGAAATGTTCGGATACGCAACTCAGCTGCGCTCACTGACTAAAGGTCGTGCTTCTTACTCCATGGAGTTCCTGAAGTATGATGACGCGCCGAACAACGTTGCTCAGGCCGTAATCGAAGCCCGTGGCAAATAAGCCATAGGTTAAAAACCAAAATCCCGTGCCCTCTCGGTGAGAGGGCACTATAGTAAGGAATATAGCCGTGTCTAAAGAAAAATTTGAACGTACAAAACCGCACGTTAACGTTGGTACTATCGGCCACGTTGACCACGGTAAAACTACCCTGACTGCTGCAATCACTACCGTTCTGGCGAAAACCTACGGTGGTTCTGCTCGTGCATTCGATCAGATCGATAACGCACCAGAAGAAAAAGCTCGTGGTATCACCATCAACACTTCCCACGTTGAATATGACACCCCGTCC
>NZ_JAZQNX010000029.1:0-2093 GCF_045627565.1 Lelliottia sp.
ATTATCTGACTAAAACGATGATATAAGAACCACCGTTTAAAAATAAGGTGTGCCTGAGCAACGACGTAAAAAAACACGCATGGCGCGTGTTGAGTCGCCAATAAGTAACACGGGTTCCTACGCCCGACTGCCGATTTTGCGACAGCGGGAAAACTATACCTGGAAATGGCGAAGGGAAGCAAGCCAGAAAAAGGGGCTTTCAGAAGAACGGCCATCATCATGCGTCACAGCTCCGGTTACGATCGGCGATCCGCTCGGCCATCCATGCGGTGATTTCTGACTGCGCCCACGCCACGTTTTTACCGCCCAGTGAGATTTGTTTCGGGAAAGCCTCCCGGCTGATGAGGTCATAAATTGTGGAGCGCGACAGACCGCACAGGTGCATCACTTCGGGCAGGCGGATAAAGCGCTCCTGAACGGCGTCAGAAAACGGCATCGGCGGGGCGACAGGTGCAGAAGACGGGGAAGAAAAAGCGGTGTGCATCGGGCTACCTCATAAAATCCATACAGAGCCGGTCGTGTCCGTCCGGCCTCGGGTAGCGCTCTATTTTGTGAATATTTTCGCTCAGGGCAACAAGTCTTTTCTTATCAGCAGGCCATACAACTGACTGAATTTTATACCGTAAACACTGCTGGCCTATATTGGCCGTTATTGGCCTTTATTGGCCATTGTTGGCAAGGTCGATAAGTTAAAAATGAAATAAATAGACTCGCTTTTATTCCCAATGAATCTAAAAGGCCGAAAGAATGTTAGTGGTCGATAAATGCTCAGGGTGAACAGTGGTGAACAGACGGTGAACAGTCAGACCCTCAACTGTTCACCATTTAACTTACTGTATTACTTATATTTTTATTAAAGGTGAACAGTGGTGAATAGTTAACAGTAAAAAAACAAACAGAGAGGGTGATTTTCCTGCGACCTTTCTCTGGCCAGCCTGCTTTTAAAAGTCCCGTCTGTGCCATGCCTGCCACAACGGCAATGAGTCGAGTTGTTGTGTGGCGCAGGGCAGAATCTCCTCAACCTGACATGACTGAGGAGACACACCATGACCACCATTATCCCTGATTACCTGACACCGGCATTCCAGCAACTGGACGCGGCCAGAGCCGCCCATCTCGAAAACGCCCGCCAGATGGATGACACCACCACGGCGATGACCCGAACCAAAGAGCAGAAAGCGGAGCTTGAAAAGGAAAGCGGCAGCGAGGCCAGCGGATGGCGCGCGGCCTTCCGTGCCGGTGGGGCAATGCTGACGGACGAGCTGAAACAGCAGCATCTGGCACGCGTGGCCTCCCGCGAGCTGGCGCAGGAATGCGACAGGCTGGCTGAGGTGCTGGCTTATGACAAAGACCGCCTGAAAGCCTCCTGTGACATCTCGGCCAGAAAGTACCGTCAGGCGCATCACAACGTGCTGAGCGAATACGCCGGAAAGGAGCTGGATAACGCGCTGCGTCAGACGTGCGGAGCGCTTGTCCGGGCGATGAAACTGAAAATGCTGGCGCTTGGGAACCCTCTCGCGAACACCGTCGGGATTCAGGGCTATGTCGAACCCGATAAAGCGGTCATGCAGGAGGTGAAAACGTGGCTTGAACGTGCGGTGAAGGACTGTCACATCCGTCTCGCGGATGAGCCGGTGCTGTTTAAAGCCGGGCTGTCGGCGGAGACACTGGCGCACATGAATTACGGCGTGGCAGTTACCCACGGCCAGCGTCAGGCCTACTTTAACAAACTGCGTGAGCGTGAAGCTGACCTGAAAGCGCGGGGGATGCTGGAATGATGCACTGTCCGTTCTGCAAAAAGGCGGCACATGCGCGTACAAGCCGGTATCTCTCGGATAACGTCAAACAGCGCTACCACCAGTGCACCAATATCGAATGTTCATCCACTTTTCGCAGCATCGAGTCGATTGAAGAAATTATCCGGTTACCACCTGAAAGCTTTAAACCTCAGACCCAGCCGGATATCCCGATGTCGCCCCGTATGGTAAAGGGCTGTTACAGCTCACCGTTCCGCCATAATCAGGAGAAACGCCCGTGACCACCATGACGCTACAGCAGGCCTTTGAAGAAGTCGGATCGTAGCCATGTCGTTC
>NZ_JAZQNX010000030.1:0-3121 GCF_045627565.1 Lelliottia sp.
AGAAAGTTTATCAACGCCGGTAATGAGCGCTTTCAGTTCAAACTCAGCCATTGCGCCGTTTCTCCTGCTCTATTCTGTTTGCCTGGCTTACCAGTAACGGGATTTCACTGACAGGCATATTCAGCAATTCAAAAGGGTTAATGCGCCAGTAACTGGCGCAATCGAAATAGCGGTCGGTCAGATATTCCGCCGTCAGCCCTGGAGGAAAAAACCCGCCACCAGCCAGCCGGCAGCATTGAGATCACCAGGAGACATCTGATCAACCGTGCTTAAAGGAACGCTTGCGAGTTTTACGATGTATTTCGCAATAATATGCGCCTGCAGTTTGATCGACTCGTCCTGGTTCATCTGATAGGGATAACCCAGCTCACGAACGTCTTTACCTGTCGGCTCGTTAAATTCCAGAACGCTGACCGTTTCGCCATGCGCGGTGACCGGGTGTTTAAGCTCAAGCTCTTTCATTACTGGTAATCCCCTTCTTCACCGTGGAATTCAAGTTCTGCCGTGCCTTCTTCAGGGTTATGGTTCGCTTCACCGTGTAGCCAGGCAGACGACAACACATAGACCTGACCATTCGCCAGTTCGGCGGTGATGGTCATCTGATCGGACGTGGTCACCTTGTTAACCGGGAAATCTTTAGGCACTTTAAACGTGCCTTTGATATACGGCGCACGGTGTGTCTCTTTACGATCAACGGAACCATCCAGGCCAATGACATCATCATTGACCGCCTTGTTCATTGGCACCTCAATGCCACCGGTCAGCGAGAGCTGCTGACCGTCAATTTTGAAATAACATGTACCGCCGATACGCGACATTATGCGGACTCCTCTTGATACTGAAGACGGAACTGATTAAGCAGTGCAAAGACGCGCAGCTGGTTAACGTAATCAGGCGGGTAAAGCACGTTGATACGTGACGGGTCGTTTGCGTCGCGTTCCACGATCAGGTGTTGCTTAAACAGGTCGTAGTTTTCGACGATGCCAGCACGTTCCATCTGACGGTACGTGGCCAGAAGCTCACCCTTGATCACCGCAGGTGTCACAATGGCCTGACCGGGGCCAAAGCGGGTGCCATCATTCGCCAGTTTGTGGCGACCATACTTACTGGTGATCACCGTTTTCAGACGGCGCAGCACGTAAGCACTGGTATGCAGCGTCTCGCTGTCGAGATAGCTGTTATCCGCTACGCCATACGCATTCTTTTTGTAGGTCGTGATATCGCGCTGAACGCGCAAAACGCCGCCCTCGGCATATGCGGTCGCAATGCCGTGCGTCAGCAGTGACTGCTGTTCAGAACGAATAAAGCGCTTGCCCGTTGGCGGCGGAAGCATGCCCGTCAGCTCACCCGTTTGTGTCGGGCGCGCCGGGTCGATACGCAGGAAGACAGCTGCGCGTGCTGTTCGACTGGCGGCCAGCTCATCCGGATTCGACTGAACCGTTTTTTCGTAACCTGCCAGCGTGACGTGCGGATCGTTGAACATGTCGCCCACGGTGATCAGGTCGCTGACAGCAGCAATTTTTGCCGTGTAGACGTGGCCGTAAATCTGGCGTAACCAGCTCCAGCGCCCGCTGGTATCGTTCATTTCCAGCGTGAAGGTGTTCATGGACGCGGTGTCGTTGAACGGGTGACCGATATAGTCGAAAGGCTCATCACCCATCGCGGCAATCGTGCCCGTCAGCAATGGCGCGCCAGCACCCGCCACACCAGATGCAATGGCGATCAGCACGCCAGCCGGGAGTTTTTCGCCACCGCTGAAACCGTAATAGTTCAGCGCGATCGGAATATCGTTCGCCCAGGTGCCTTTATGCCGAGATGTTAACGTGACGACACCTGCCGACGCTGCGGCGGTAAATGGTGTCTGACCGTCAGCAGTGATGGCAGCAGAGATAGCGGATGCAACGGCAGCAACATCGTCGCCGGTTGTCACGCTGGCCTGAATACGACGGCGGCCAATATACAGGCTGACAACGCCAGACTCTGTGGCCGCTCCTGTGACCGTCAGGATGAACGTTGCCGCCGCCCCAGTGTCAGGAACCGCAATCACCCACAGCTCACCAAAGGGATCGACGAGACGATAGGCTTCCACCATGCGCGCCAGCTGACTGCCCGCGCCACACTGCTGAATGGCGTAATCTTTTGACGGCATGAAAACCAGCTGGTTGGTCGCAATGGCTGCGCCAGTGTTTACATGACCAATCAGTAACGAAGGGGCGCTGGTCTGCGCCGTATTCGCCGCGCTGTTATCCATCTCGGCATAAAACAGCGGGACGCGAAGATCAGACGGAATAGTATTCATGGAGACTGTCATTTAGTGCTCACCTTCTTGTCCGGTGCTGCGCCCTGAGATGGCTTCACCACCTCAACATCCCCGTCGAGTTCACGACGGTACCAATACTGATTCGGTTCGACCTTTCGCCCTGTTGCAGGCAAAAGGTCGCCCCGGGCAGGATCATGAACTGACCGCCCGTTTTTGGGGTTCACAAACATGGTGTTCCTCAGGAAGGAAGGTTTATTTCCAGGTGGTGCTCGATGTTGCCGTCAGGCCCATGACCGGGGTCGATAAAGTCCACGTCAATCGACAACGTTTTGAAATCATCCAGGTCGTTCAGTTCGTCCTGCTGGCGGGTGTCGTCTTCTGAAAGTTCGGTGACAACAGAAAAATCGAACTGATAACTCAGTTCGTGACGGTTCACATCGAGCAGCGTGCCGCCTGTATAGGTGATGGGATTGCAGCGCTCTTCAGGATTCCACCCGAGCAGCGCCTTAAACAACATCTGCCGCACATCGTGAACCACATCGTATGAAGCAAACTGACCGCGCTCGTCACGTCCGTTGCTGACAAATACGATGACCGAAAAGCCCTCGGTCAAATCCTGCCAGTAATCCGTCTGGCTTTTCTGTTCGCCTGGTGAGTCGTCGCCGGGAACAACATAAGCAGACGGCAGTCGCATCTTCCCGACCTCGGGTAAATCCTTAAACTGTGCAGCACCGGCCACGCGGTTTTCAAAAATATCGCATCGGGCGCGCAGCGCAGCGATGACAGGAGTGAGTTTCATCAGCGTCGTTTTTCCGGTTTGAGGGATAGTCTCAGTTCACGCGCCAGGTAATAGCGTGTCCA
>NZ_JAZQNX010000031.1:0-4123 GCF_045627565.1 Lelliottia sp.
ACCATCCCGGCGGTGCTGCAGATAGCCTGTCTACGCCGTATCCTGCAGCATCAGCGTGAAAGTCAGATGGTCCGATGAAAATAAACGATAGCGCTGACTGTATTATCCACCTGCTTAAGACTGGGGGTATTTCCAGAGCGATTGGAGCAATCTGCTGATACGGACTGCGCAATTATAGCGTATTGTCCGGTAATAAACGGATTTCGCTGTGACGGGCTGAAGGAAGTCTGGATGGCAAAAAGAACATTATGCTGGCCCGAATCAGTAAACGCACGGGATATACAGCGCCATTTGTCTGTTATCACCGGCCATTCAGATATTGAACATAAACACCTTCTTTCTGCCACGGGTTAGCACATTACTCTTAATACCGTCTGTTTCTTAACAATATTTAGAATCAATGCTGACGTGGCATGGTTGCTGGTATCGTATTTTTGACGGTTTGATGGCAGAGGCCGTTATTGGTCATTTACTTAATGATTTTATATTCGATTTAATCACTATCATTTTTGTTTTGAGGAAATATGAATGGAGTTCACAGAGAAACTGGCATTGCTGGCCGATAAAATTAAACAGCAGGGGAATGCTATTCAGACCGAGGAAGCAACCAAAACGGCATTTATAATGCCGTTTATTCACTCGGTTCTGGGGTATGATGTTTTTAATCCCGAGGAAGTGACACCTGAATATGTCTGCGATGTCGGAACGAAATAGTGTTCGCCTGGCTTGTGGTTTTGGAATTGGTAGTACAATTTTGGGGAAGCTTTCAAACCGATGAGTGTCTGATTGAAAATTGTACTGCAATGACTGAGTTGAGACCTCTGTCTTACTGATGCCATTTATCACTATTTTCATAATGTATATAGCAGTAAACAAACAGAGGTCTCTCATTCGTAACACTACGAAGTGTATCATTTTGACATCCTTATCATCTACTCTCCAAAGGCGACTCTTTGTTGGTACCACTTCCTGGGATGCTTTACTATATTGCTCATTAATTTAACGTCGGAATACCATGAGCATGCAGCAACCAACCCTTGCCGAATCCGTCACGCAACATCTCGCCAGTCGAATCCTGCATGGCGATCTCCATCCGGGGCTTTCGCTGCCGGGTGAGAATGAGCTGGCGGGAGAGTACGGCGTCTCCCGTACCTCCGTGCGCAACGCGCTACAGTTTCTGGCCGCCAAAGGGCTCATCACCATCCAGCCCAAAAAGCGCACGGTCGTTAACCATCGTGAGATGTGGAATTTACTGGATGCCGACGTGCTTAACTGGCTGGCTGAAGGTGACGTCGGGCCGGAACTTGTCGAGCAGCTCATGGTGACCCGCCTTATTTTCGAACCCAATATCGCCACGCTGGCGGCACTGAATGCCACAGGTCACGATCTGGCCGCCCTCGAGGATGCGCTGGGTTTGATGCGGCAGGGGCAAACCGGAGCTAAACGCGCGCTGTTTGAGGAGGGTGACCTCGCGTTCCATCAGGCGCTGCTCCGGGCGACCCACAATCCGTTCCTGCTGGCGCTGGGAAATGCCCTCTCTGCCGCCATGGTGCTGTCCTTCCGCCAGACCCTGGAAAAGGATGTCCGTGAGACTTATCCCGCCGTGGACGATCACTTTTTATTGTTCGAAAACATTCGCTTGAAGCGTCCTGAAGCCGCCCGCCAGCAGATGCGCGCCATCCTCATTAATGCCGCTCAGAAGCACATCTGGAAAGAACTCCCGGAGCACCTCCACCTCTTCGCCTGATCCCTCCTTAGAATAATTTCGATCCGCCTCACAGATCGTGGGGATTTTTTGCTCTAGCATTCTTGTATTACAAGATTTCAAAGGTTGTATTACCTGATGAAAAAATACTGGATTGCAGTCGACTGGGGCACCACTAACTTCCGCGCTTTTTTAATGCATGAGGCGCAGCAGATTGAGCGCGTCAGCCATCCCTGCGGGTTGTTATCTGTCGAGAACACACGGTTCGCCGCCACGCTTCACGCCTTACTTGCGCCGTGGCTAAATCGCTATGGCGAGTTGCCCGTCATGATGGCGGGCATGGTCGGGTCGCAGCAGGGCTGGCATGAAGTGCCTTACTCACCGCAGCCCTGCGGTGCGGGTAATCTGCTGGATCGTATGCACAGCTTCACCACTCCGTGGGGCAGCCGGGCGTGGATCGTGCCTGGTGTCAGCGGTACCAGCCCATTCGGTCAGCCAGACGTCATGCGTGGGGAAGAAGTGCAGCTTTTTGGACTGAGTCAGTTGCATCCCGCGGAGCGTCATTTTGCACTACTGCCCGGCACTCACAGCAAGCACGCGGAAATGGCTGACGGGCAAATTATCCGCTTTTCCACCTTTATGACCGGCGAAGTCTTCTCTCTCCTGGGCCAGCACTCCCTTCTCGGGAAAGGGTTGCCAGAGCAGCAGGAGGATAAAACAGCCTTTCTGCTGGGGGCGAAAACAGCGCTTCGCGGCTCTCCCTTCACTCACCTTATTTTTTCTGCCCGCACCCGCCGCCTGGCGGGGGAAATCGCCTCGGCGCATGTCCACAGCTATCTCTCCGGCCTGACGATTGGCTATGAGCTTCTGACTTTACCCGTCGGGCAGCACGCCTGGGTGGTGGGAAGCCCGTCCCTGACGGAGCGCTATCAACTTGCTGCCACCCTGACAGGGCTGACGCTGACGCCGGTCAACGGCGATGACTGCTTTATCCGTGGCCTGAGCCACCTTTTCTCCCTTACTCAAGGAAATGCCTGATGAATTCAACATCGTTTATGACCCGCTGGCAGCAGGAGTCGCTGCCGCTGGTCGCCATTTTGCGCGGCATCACGCCCGCACAAGCCAGCGAGGCTGCAGAGATTTTGCTGAGCTGCGGTTTCCACTGGCTGGAAGTGCCGCTGAACAGCCCCGAGCCACTCAAATCTATCCGCCTGATGCGTGAAACGGTGGCCGGACGCGGGTTTGTCGGGGCAGGCACGGTTCTCACCGTTGAGCAGGTGTTGCAGGTGACGGATGCTGGCGGGCAGCTGATTATTTCGCCGAACTGCGACCCGCGAGTCATTCGCCAGTCGGTGGAATGCGGGCTGGTCAGCCTGCCGGGCGTGATGACGCCGAGCGAGGCCTTCAGCGCCATCGCCGCAGGAGCCAGCGCGCTGAAGCTTTTTCCGGCGGAGCATGTCACGCCTGCCATCGCTAAAGCCTTCCGATCGGTTATTCCGCAAGAGGTTGCCTGCCTGCCGGTGGGCGGCATTCAGCCTGACGTCGTGCAGATGCGCAGCTATATCCGGGCAGGAGCTAACGGTTTTGGCCTGGGCGGCGGGCTGTATCAGGCGGGTATGAGCATGGCGTTGCTGCGGGAAAGGGCGCAGGCCTATCAGCACGCGTGGCTTGAGTGCGTGGAGTAGGGTGATGAAAAGCATCGTCAGTTCGCCGATAAAAGTCCACGGTTCTTACCGGGCGCGGCTGGGGGAAACCCCGGTCTGGTGCGCCCGCAGCCAGTCGCTGTTATGGGTGGATATCCTTGCTCAGCGTCTGCTGCGCTACTGGCCGGAAGACAATGCAAGAACCCAGATCCACGCCATGCCGCCTTTTACCAGTGCGGTGCTGCTGACGACGCAGGAAGAGACATTTTTGACCGTCAGCCAGAGTGGGATCGGGTTGTACGACTACGCCCACTCACATTTCGCCCCACTTTGCGATTACCCGGCTGATGCCATCGGCACGCGCCCGAACGAAGCCGCCATTGCCCCGGACGGGGCGCTGTGGTTCAGCACCATGGATCCAGAGGCCGAAAAGGCCATCGGCAGCTGGTATCGCTTTGCTTCTGGCGATAACGCCCCGCAGCGTCTGCTCGGCAACCAGCTGGTGCCCAACACCCTGCAGTGGCATGGCGACAAAATCTGGTTCGCCGACTCCCTGCTGCATCGTTTTTACTGCGCGCAGATGGCCCAGTCAGAGATTTTCGAACTAACGGCACACAGCGTGGACGGCATTCCGGACGGGTCAGCCCTCACCGCAACCGGTCAGCTGATCAACGCTCGCTGGGGACAGTCGCGCCTGGTGCGGTATCAACTCTGCGAGACGAACTTTGAGGAGCTGGACAGCCTTGCTCTCCCCGTCATCCAGCCGAGCAGCTGT